>CAZRCN010000208.1:0-4064 GCA_964598575.1 uncultured Victivallales bacterium
GGGACTGGCTGGATTTGTATGCGCGCTCATGTTCAGCTCCCATATGCTGGCGCTACCGGTTGCGCTAATGACGGCCGCGTGCGTCTGCCTCGGCACCGGCTGGCGCAAGGTGCTCGCCGGTTCAGCCTGCTTTGCAAGCGGTGCCGCACTTGGCCTTGCCCCCTATCTGGCCGCCAAAATCCTGATGCCAGGCGCACATGCGGCCGCGACGGCAACGCGCCCGGCAGCACAGGCGCTGGATCGCCTATGGTCCCCCGCGCTGACGCATACACTGACGGCGGCGCTGGGGATACGGACATGCCTGTTCCCGGATGACGACTCGGTGATGCTCGCCGGCCTGCCGGACCCATTCTGGGGGGGCGTCTGGGGACTTCTCCTGCTAGCCTGTGTCGGGCTTGTCGCCGTTCATGCGGGGCGACGCCTCGTCCGGCAAAAATGGCCCACCCTGCTGGTAAGCGAAGCCTTCAGCGGAATTGCCATCCTGACGATCGTCGCGTTCCTGTTCTCGGTGCGTGCCGATTCGCGCAGTTATCGCTATTTTCTCCCGCTGGTCTGGAGCTTCCCGTTTTTAGTGAACTACCTGTATGACCATGTGCCAAAACATGTCAAGCGGCTTGTCCTGACCGTCGCCATCCTGCTGGCTCTATGGAATAGTGTCGCCTCGGTTTATCTAATGCACCGCTGGCGCGATCCCGATTTTGCGGCGGAAACAGCAGCGGTTGCCGATCTGAGGCCGGCCTTGGCATTTCTTCAGCAACAGGATATCCGGCACGTTGTCGCGTCCTACGGCGCGGCCTACCGACTCAACTTCATGTCCGGCGGAACGATTATCGCCAGCCAGCCGTATAACGAACGCTTTCCCGGATGGCCCATCCCCTACAAGGATGCCGTGGACCGGGCAGCCGACACCGCCTATGTGCTGACGGACACCATTCGTTTTCTGAAGCCTGGTATTTTTGAGCGGCATCTCCGCACCATGGGCGTAAAGAGCGAAAAACAGAAGGCCGGCGACTTTTCGGTGTATTACAACTTCAGGCAGGATCCCCCGCAGGCGCTTACGCGGGTTCCGGCAGACCGGTTGACGGTGACAACCAGCCATAATCCCGGTTCCGCGGCAAAAATGAATGACGGCCTTTTCGGCACGAAATGGACAACCCAGTGCCTGCAAACGGAGGATATGTGGGTAAGGGTAGATCTCCATAAGCCCAGCGTTCTGAAAACACTGCGATTGCACTATGGACGCTATTATAGGGATCAGGCGCGAGAGAAAGAAATCCTGGCGCTTGTGGATGGCGACTGGACGGTCATCTGTCCAGCGTCGGCGCACCCCTTCGATAAATTCATATTCGAACACGGTCATCCGGTCTACGGTTACGCCCCCCAGACCATCACCTTTGCGCCGGTCAAGGTTTCCGCCGTGATGCTGCGTATCACCATCCCCGACCGGCAGCACTCATGGACGCTAACCGAACTACAATTATTCAGCCAAAAGATGAAATGAGTAAACAGCCAAGACCCTCAACCCAACCCCAGGAAATACAGTCACCGGCCGCTTCTGGCTGGCTGCCGGCATGGCTCATTGACTGGTTGCCGCCCGTCTCCATTTTTGTCCTGCATCTGGCGACCGGGCTTTACCTGCGGTACATACGCGGGGTAAGCATCACCGCTGACCCCCTGCTGAACCGCTGGGATGCCTTCTGGCAAACCATTCCGATGCACCTGCTCAAGGAGGATTTCGTTTCAACCCTGCTGCATTATCATGCGCAGCCGCCTCTCCTGAATGTATACGGGCTGGTCATGCGCAGGCTCTTCGGGAGTGCACAGCTTTCCGCCACGCACAATTTCCAGATCATACTGGGTGCCTTCATGTCGGCCATGCTCTACTCGATCCTCCGCCACCTTACCGCCAAGCCGCGACTGTCATTTGCCGCGGCCGTCCTGATGGCGTTCAGCCCGGCCCTGTTCCTTTACGAAGCGTTCATCCTGTATACGCTGGCCGCCGGTTTCCTGGTGGTTCTTTTTGTCTACATGCTGGTCAAATTCAAGGAAACCGCGAAAATTCACTTTTTGTATGGATTCATCCTTGTGTTGACGATATTGATGCTTACCCGCGCCCCGTTCCACCTGGCGCTCCTGGTTCCGTTTGTCGGTATCGGCTGCATACTGGCTGGGCGACAGTGGAAGCGATTCCTGGCTGTCGCGCTGGTACTAGGCATGCTGCCGTTCGCCTGGTACGCCAAAAACCACGTCATGTTCGGGTTCTTCGGAACCAGTAGCTGGCTGGGCTCAAACCTTTGGCGGATTGCCACCGCCAACTATTCGAAAGCCGATCTCCGCGAATTCCATGCACAAGGGGTAATCGAGAACGCTGCCGTTGAACGGAGCTATTTTGATCGTCCATCCACATTCGAGGCGTACGGGTTTGATGAGACGGCCACCCATCCCGCTCTCTTGCTCGACAACTACAACAACATCAACATGATTGATATCGCGAATATGCACAAGCGCAATGCGCTGGCGCTAATCGCGCATGACCCGGCTCACTATTTGTGGAATGTGCGCGAAGCCTATCGTTATTTCTGCAAACCGACGTTTCTGACCCGGCCGCTTTCGACAAATACACGCCGTCTGCCCGCCTTCATTTACAAGCTTTCCTATCTTGACGGCCGCCGCCTGACGGAATTCGCCAACCGGCATTTCAATACGACGTTCTCGTCGCTTTACGAATTCCTGATCCCGTTACTGGTGTTCACGTTCGCCGGTCGGCTGTTGTGGTGCTGCCGCTTATCGCCGAAAATGTGGTTGGCGTTCATTCAGGAGCACTCCGTGATGACGGTCATGACCTTGCTGGTGGGATTTATCACCTTGGTCTCAATCGCCTTTGAGCATGGTGAGAACTGCCGTTTCAAGTTTTCCATCGAAGCGATCATCATCTGCCTTGCCATTGGCCTCACCTCCCGACACTTCTGGACGTCGCCAACACCCACTGATTAACCTCCATCGAAAGCAAGCATATGCAATCAAGCGACACGCCGACAGCACGACAAACCAGCCAAATTGAGGCACTTCCGTCCGGCACACGCGTGCTTGTTACCGGTGCAACCGGGTTTACCGGACAGGTGCTGGTACGAAAACTGTGCGCCCTGGGGCTGCAGGTGCGGGCAATTGCACGGCAATCCTCATCCCGCGAAAATCTTGCCGGGCTACCGATCGAGTGGTATGAGGGGCAGGTTTATGATCCGGACGTGATTGCAGACGCCATGCAGGACGTGGCGTACGTCTTTCATGTCGCCGCCGCTTTTCGCGATCCAAGCCTGGCGGATGGCGAATATCACCGCGTGCATGTCGAGAGCACGCAGCACCTCGCCCAGGCCGCATTGCGTCAACCCGCCTTTAAACGCTTTGTGCTGGTGTCGACGGTCGGCGTCCATGGTCATATCGAACAGCCGCCCGCCAATGAAGAGTCGCCGTTCAACCCGGGTGATATCTACCAACGCACTAAAGCCGAAGCCGAGCAGTGGCTGCACGGGTTTGCCCGTCAGCACGGCCTGTCCTACGCCGTGATTCGGCCTGCCGCCATCTATGGTCCCGGGGACCGGCGCCTGCTGAAGGTCTTCCGCATGGCTAAGTTCCCGTTTTTCGTGATGCTCGGGCGCGGACGCTGCCTGTATCACCTAATCCATGTCGAGGATCTCGCCGAGGCGATTATCCGTGCCGCCTGGCACCCCGCCGCCGAGGGTGAGGCGTTCATCTGCGGCGATCCGCAGTCTATCGGACTGGCGGAGATGGGCCGCATTATCGCCGATGAACTCGGATGCAAATTCCGCCCGATCCGCCTCCCGGCGGCCCCCTTCTTCGCGCTGGCGGATCTCACCGAGGCGATCTGCCGCCCGCTGAAACTCAGTCCCCCGATCTACCGCCGGCGCGTTGCCTTCTTTACCAAAGACCGTTCCTTTGATACGCGGAAAGTCCGCGATACGCTGGGGTTTTCCTACAAATGGACAGCGGATGCCGGCTTACGGGACACCACGCGCTGGTACGTCGATCATAAATGGCTTTAAGGA
>CAZRCN010000209.1:0-4028 GCA_964598575.1 uncultured Victivallales bacterium
CCCGAAGCCATAACGAGAATTGCTGCAGATTCGCTCGACCTCCGCCATGATTTTATCGTATGGTTCTTCCCGGAGGCATGTGGTATATTCCCCGTAACACAGCAAAACAAGGAGGTGTCAGGTGTCGCATCGATTCTTACTCCCGCTTTCCCTTATTCTCATGCTGGCTGCCAACCACGCAACCGCACGCGACATGTCCGTACAGGTACGCGAAGGCCAGTTGCGCTCTGCCCCCTCCTACCTCAGCCGCATCCTCCAGACCCTCCCCTACACCCAGCGCGTTACCATCCTGGAAACCTCCGGTGACTGGCTGCAGGTGCAGCCGCTCGATACCGCCACCAAAGGCTGGATGCACCAGTCCAGCCTCACGCGCAAAAAACTTGCCCTGTCCGCCGGGGATCAAGATGCCGAAACCGGCGTCTCCACCGAAGAGCAAGCCTTGGCCGGCAAAGGCTTCAACGCCCAGGTCGAAAAAGAATTCAAGCAGCGCAACGAAGCTACCCGGTTCGATTGGGTCGACCGCATGGAAAATCTCGACATTTCGATACAAGCCATCCAGCAGTTCCTCAAGGCGGGCGGCCTGGTAACAACACCTAAAGGAGGTGACGCATGAACCCGCACCAGCATCCGCGCCTGGCCGCTGCAAGCATCGCGCTCCTGCTGGCACTCGCAGCCCCCGGCTGCAAGACCGCACAGATCCTGACAGATGTGGGTACCGCCGTCGGCGTGGCAACCGGCGAGATCACCCCCGAACAAGCAGAATCCATCCGCCGAAGCGGCGACGCCGTCTATAAGGCCTTTGAACGGCTGACCCCGGAACAGGAATACTACATCGGTCGTGCCGTAACCGCCTCCATTCTGGACACCTATGCCCCGCTCGACACCGCCCCCGCAGCCACCCGCTACCTCAACACCATGGGCAAGGCACTGGCCCTGTTTTCCGAACGCCCCGAAACATTCGGCGGGTGGCACTTCCTCATCATGGACACCGACGAGATCAATGCCTTTGCTGCACCCGGCGGGTTCATCCTGATCTCGCGCGGCATGCTCCGCTGCACGACCAACGAAGACGAGCTGGCAGCCGTCCTCGCCCATGAAATCGGACACGTCGAATTCGATCACGGATTGCGGGCCATCAAGAAAAGTCGCTGGACCACCGCCTTCACCATCCTCGGCACCGAAGCCGCCAAAAACCTGGGCGGGCAGGACCTGGCACAATTAACCGCCGCCTTCGAAGGAGCCATCTCCGATGTCACCGCCACCATGGTCAATAGCGGATACGCACGCAAACTGGAACGCGAGGCCGACCAAGCCGCCATCCGGATCTTGCAGCGCGCGGGCTACAACCCGACCGCCCTCCAGAACATGCTGGCAACCATGGAACAGCAACTCGCACATGACGATCGCGGCTTTGCCCGGACACACCCACCCCCGCAGGCCCGTATCCAGGACATACAGGACCGCATCAGGGATAGCCACCCCGTGCAGGAACATCCCGTCCGACAAAAACGCTTCCAGAACGCAATCGCCCACATCCGGCCATAGCGGCACAACCCGGCCTAATCCGCGACTGGCATCCAGACCCAACGCATAGCCGGCAGGAGCCATCATCATGCCAGAGAAACGCATAACATCCCGCCCTCTCGCACAAGCCTTGGCCATCGCCATTGCGGCAACCCTTGCCGCCCTCCTGCTTTATCACGCCAACGCCCTGAACGGCATCGAAGGTCGACTCGGGGACTGGCGTATGCGCCAACTGGCAACCCCGGGCGCGGCAACCGACCGCATTGTCACCATCATTGTCGACCAGACCAGCCTCGATCAAGCCGAATCCATGTTCGGGCTCACCTGGCCATGGCCCCGCGAAATCTATAGTCACTTGCTCGCCTTTTGCCAACGTGGCGGGGCCCAAGCCGTAGTATTCGACTTGGTCTACACCGAAAACAGCAGCTACGGCGTTGCAGACGACCAGACCTTCGCCGCCGCCCTCTCGAATCCGCCGCCTGCCGTCATCGCCGTGCCGCTCGGTCTGCGCATGGGAACCGCCACCAACTGGCCCGCCTCCATTCCGCCGCCCATTCCGCAATACAGCCCGCTACCCGGAAACCTCCACTGCCACTGGCACCAAACCACAGCATCCTTTCCCGTCCCCGAACTGGCTGCTGCAGCCACAACCCTCGGATCCGTCGTCAGCCGCCCCGACGAAGATGCCGTATTCCGGAGCATTCCGCCCTTTGCCATCCTTGATCAGACCCTCGTCCCCAACCTTGGTGTCGCCGCCTATCTAGCCGTGCATCCCGAAGCCTCCCCCCAGTTCTCGCCGCGCGCCATCAACATCAGCTCACACCAGATACCACTGGATGCTACGGGAGAAGTACGCCTTCGCTACCGGGGCCCCTCCCAAACCCATCGCGCCTACAATGCCACCGCCATCCTCCAATCCGAGCTCCGGCTACAAGAAGGGGCCACGCCCTCCATAGCACCCGAATCCCTGCAGGATGCCTATGTCTTTGTCGGGCTCACAGCCCCGGGACTCATGGACCTCAAGCCGACCCCGATGGGCAAAACCTATCCCGGCGTAGAAGTGCATGCAACCATGCTCGACAACCTCCTGTCCAACGACTTCTACCGCACCCCCCACCCCACCACCCTCGCGCTCCTCGCGCTGGGCCTGGCCCTGCTGGCAGCCACCACCATCCGCCTCCAGCAGCGGGTTACCGTCGGAGCCCTCGCCATCCCCCTCTTTCTGCTGCTACCCATCGGGCTTGCCTACCCCATCGACACACTTGGCATCTGGCTGCCCGTAGCCCCCCTCCTGGCAGCCGGCACCCTCGCCAGCCTCGGCGCCATCCTCACCAATTACGCCCTCGAAGGCCGCCAAAAACGATTCATCAAAGGCGCCTTCAAACAATACCTCAGCCCCGACGTCATCGAAAAACTCCTGCACGACCCCGATGGCCTCAAACTCGGCGGCGAGGAAAAAACCCTCTCCATCCTCTTCTCCGATGTGCAGGGCTTTACCTCCATCTCCGAAAAACTCTCCCCCCAGGCCCTGACATCCCTGCTCAACGAATACCTGACCGCCATGACCGACATCATCCTCGCATCAGGCGGCACCATCGACAAATACGAAGGCGACGCCATCATCGCATTCTGGAATGCCCCCCTCGACCAACCCGATCATGCCACCCGTGCCGTGCAAGCCGCCCTGTCCTGCCAAAGCAAACTGGCAGACATGCGCCCCGACCTGCTCCACAAATATGGCAGCGAACTCTATGCCCGTATCGGCATCAACACCGGACCCGTCGTCGTAGGCAACATGGGCTCAGCCCTGCGCTTCGACTACACCTTCCTCGGCGATGCCGGCAACCTGGCAGCACGCCTCGAAGGCATCAACAAACAATTTGGCACCTACTGCCTGATCTCGCAAGCCACCCAAGCCGCCCTCCCGACGCAATGCCAAACCCGTACCATTGCAACCGTCCGCGTCGTCGGAAAATCCCAACCCGTCCAGATCCTCGAGCCCTTCTTGCCCGACACCTACCCCGATGACCTGCTAGCCACCTTTGAGAAAGCGCGCCGCGCCTTCGAGCAGGGCGACTTTTCCACCGCCCAACGCCTCTTCGAGCAACTGGCACCGCAAGATCCCGTTGCCGCACGCTACGCCAAGCGGGCCCAGGCCTCGCAGCAGGAACCACCGCGGAACTGGGACGGCATCCTCCAACTCACCGAAAAATAAGCACCCTGTTCGCGCCACAATGACGGCCGAACATTACAGCGTACGACCCCCCTGCACGAAAGCACCGCCGGACAAGACGGCAGACATGGAAGCGCGAAGCACCAATCGCCCATCATAATACTCCCACACGCACCCACAAACCCACACAATCCAAGTATGTTAACATCCTTTGCGTACTTTGTGTCTTAAGCGCGATAGCGCGGGCGGTGAAAAAGCTTCACTGCGGAAATTCCTCGTAGCCGATTCTGTTTGACAACAAAGTGAAGCTGTACTACATACACTCTTGTAA
>CAZRCN010000210.1:0-4005 GCA_964598575.1 uncultured Victivallales bacterium
GATTGGGGGTAGGGTGCCCGGGTTGTACAAAACAGGGAGCTATGAGGAGAAATATGGATAAAAGGCCGAATATTGTTTTTATTATGACGGATGATCACGCGTCGCATGCGATGAGCTGCTACGGTAGCCGCATCAACCAGACCCCGCATCTGGACCGGATTGCCAACGAGGGGGTGCGTCTTGATAACTGTTTCTGTACCAATTCGATTTGCACGCCCAGTCGGGCGTCGATCCTGACGGGCACGTATAACCATGTCAATGGCGTGACGACATTGCACACGCCGCTGGACAACCAGTTGCAGACGTTCCCCAAGCTGCTGCAGGCGGCGGGCTACCAGACGGCGGTATACGGCAAGTGGCACCTGGGAGTAGGCCCCAAGCATAATCCGACCGGGTTTGACGACTGGGCCGTTCTGCCCGGCCAGGGGTATTATCACAATCCGACCTTTATCTTTCCGGGCGAGGGTGGTGGGGAGAAGCGGACGGTAACGGGGTATGCGACCGATATCATTACCGATATGTCGCTCGATTTTCTCCAGAACCGGGATCCGGACAAGCCCTTCTGCCTGCTGTGCCAGCATAAGGCGCCGCATCGCCCCTGGTACAGCGACGAGAAACATGCCGGCATGTTCCTGGATGAGGACGTGCCGGAGCCGGACACGCTTTTTGATGATTACAGCAACCGGGCCAAGGCCGCTGAGGCGGCGGCGATGCGGGTCGGGGTGGATATGTTCGTCTCCGATATGAAGTGCGAGCTGCCGGATGATATGGACGAGATGGAGCGGCGTCGCTGGGGGTATCAGCGCTACATCAAGGATTACCTGCGTGTCGTCCAGAGCGTGGATGACAACGTTGGACGCCTGCTGGATTACCTGAAGGAAGCCGGGCTCGAAGAGGATACGATCGTGGTCTATACCTCCGATCAGGGCTTTTTCCTGGGGGATCACGGCTGGTACGACAAACGCTTTATGTACGAGGAATCGCTGCGCATGCCGTTCATCCTGCGTTATCCGCGCGAGGTCAAGCCGGGATCGGTCAATGACGATATCGTCGTGAATGTGGACTTCGCGCCCCTGTTCCTGGACCTGGCCGGTCTGCCGGTGCCGGCCGACATGCAGGGACGCAGTTTCCGTCCGAACCTGCAGGGCAGTACGCCGCCCGATTGGCGCGAGGGCATGTATTACCGCTACTGGATGAACAAATCCGACCACAACGTTTCCGCCCATTACGGGATCCGGACGCACAAATACAAGCTGATCTACTATTACTACGATGGCTGCGGTCAAGTCGGGGCGGATGGTGGATTATGCGCTGGGAATCGCGAAGTGACCTCGCTAGAGGGGCTGGAACCGGAATGGGAACTGTTCGATCTGGGAAAAGACCCCGGCGAGATGAACAACGTCTTCAACGATCCTTCGTATGCCGGTGTTTGCAAGGAATTGCAAGACGCGCTGCACCGTCTGCAGCGCGAGGTGGGGGACGAACGCTACCACAAGGATGTCGGGTAATCCGATTGGTAAGGAGGCTGGCATGAACAAGACGTTGCATGTTTTTCCCGCGCCGAGGACGGTGTCGATTCGCAAGGAACAGGTCAATCTATCGGGTGCGGATTGGATTATCCTGCCCTCGTCCTGCGGCCGGGCGTTGCGCGAGCGGGTTCAGGAGAATGCCGACGGGCTGGGACGGGTGCTGAATCGGCCGATACGTATTTCAGCCGCCGTTCCCTCGGCGGGTGCGGTCCTGCTCATGATACGCACGGACCTGAAGGCGGCCACGCCACAGGCCTACGAACTCCAGCTTGAACAAGGCGCGTGCATCCTTCGTGCAGGCGGCGAAGCCGGGGCGTTCTATGGCCTGCTGGCCTTCGTGCAGATCGTGGAGCAGTTCGGCAACGTGGTTCCGGCGTTGACGATCAAGGATGGCCCCGACTTTCCCGCACGCGGGGTGATGCTGGATGTGAGCCGCTGCAAGGTGCCTACAATGGAAACCTGCCGGCAGCTTATCGATCGCCTGGCAGTCTTGCGGATCAATCAGCTCCAGCTTTATATCGAGCATACCTTCGCGTTTGCGGCGCACCAGAGCGTCTGGCACGATGCCAGCCCCTTCACCCATGCGGAGATCCTGGAACTGGATCAGTATTGCGCCGACCGGTTTATCGAGCTGGTGCCGAACCTGAATTCGTTCGGGCATTTTCAACGGTGGCTGCAGCATCCGGAATATCGGCATCTGGGCGAATGCCCGGATGTGCCGGACTGCTCGACCCTGGCCCCGAATGCCGCGAGCCTGCGGCTGATCGAGAGCCTCTACGACGAGTATCTGCCACACTTCCGCAGTGGCCTGTTCAATGTCGGCTGTGACGAGACCTGGGAGCTGGGCAAGGGCCGTAGCAAGGCGCGGGCCGCCAAGTCGAGCACGACCCAGGTCTATTTCGACTTCTTGAAGCGGATCCACAAGCTCGTGCAGAAAAAGGGACGCCGCATGCAATTCTGGGGCGATATCATCCTGCATGAACCCGAGTTGATCAAGGAACTGCCGAAGGATATCCTGCCGTTGTGCTGGGGGTATGACGCCGATTACCCCTTCAACACGCAATGCCGTGCCTTTGCTGAAGCGGGCGTTGAATTCCATGTTTGCCCGGGCACCAGTGCCTGGAACAGTATTACCGGTCGGACCGATAACTGTCTGGCCAATCTCGAGAATGCGGCGGTCAATGGTCTCAAGTATGGGGCGACCGGCTACCTGAATACCGACTGGGGCGATGGGGGACATCACCAGGTGCTGCCCATCAGTTATGTAGGCTATACGGCAGGGGCTGGGTACAGCTGGAATATGAAGGCCAACCGCGAGGTGGATCTGGCCGGTGCCATCAGTCGACACTTCTTCGATGACCCGAGTGGTCGGCTGGGGCAATGCTGTCTTGACCTCGGGCGCACACTGAACCGTATTCCCGGCCTGAAACGGGGCAACTGCTCGGGCATCAACCAACTCCTCTTCTCGAATCTGCAAAAGCTGGACATTTCCGGCATCACCCGAACGCAATACAAACGTGCCGAGGCTTGGCTGGATAAGATTGAAGCCGACCTTGCCGGGGCACGTGCCGCCTGCCCCGACCGGGAGCTGGTGCTGCACGAGTTGCGGCATACGCTGGCCATGAGCCGGTATGCCTTGCACCGCGGGGCTTTTGCACAGTACGGCGCCGGAACCGCCGACGCGCTGCGTCAGGAACTGCAGGGCGTGATCATGCGTTATGAGGACCAGTGGTTGGCACGGAATCGCCGGGGCGGCTTGCGGGAAAGCTCCACGCGTCTGCGCAACACCGCCGAATCGGTTGCGGCGAGCTCCAGCGGTCGGACATAGGGCAATGGAGGGCGCGAATCCCTTCGCGCCGCGGCGGTAAGGGCAGTCCACTGTTGATGAATAAGCACGAGCCGATGGCAATGGGAGCAAAAGGATGCATTCAAAAGAGCGAATTGTTGCCGCGCTGCATGGGCAACCGGTGGATCATGTCCCATTTTCGCCATTTCTGGCGTATGTATGGGAGTCTTTCCCTACCGACATTCAGGCCGCCGGGCAACTGGCGTTTCATCATGCCATTGGGGCGGATCCCATGTGGCGTGGTGCGCCCTGTGCGGTCAAGGCTATCCTGCCGGAGGGAATTGAGCGCAAAACATTCACGGAGAAGAACCGGGAGATAACGCATGTCTCCACGCCTGTTGGCGCCTTCCGCTTTGCCTATGCCAAGAGCGCGAGCGGGAACACCAGCTTTGTAGTGGAGCACCCCCTCAAGACCGAGGAAGACTACAAGGTGCGCATGTGGATCGAGGAGCATACGCGCTATGAATCTAACATGAAAGCGGTCGAGGCGCATTTTGCGGGCAACGGTCGCGAGGGCCTTTCAATTGGTCAGCTCATACCCCGTTGCAAATCGGCCTATCAGGACCTGGTAGAGTTCTTTGCGGGCACCGAGGAGCTGATTTATGCCCAGATGGATTTTCCGGATACGGT
>CAZRCN010000211.1:0-3994 GCA_964598575.1 uncultured Victivallales bacterium
TATGAAAGCCTATCTGTTGTTACCGGTTGCCCTGCTTGCGGGGTTAGTCATAGGCGGGATCGGGCCACGATCCGAGCTGGCGGGATTGCGCAAGGAACTGGAGCTGGCGCATGCCTTGTCTGCGGGCCGTAGCCGTGGGGATGCGGATGTGGCGGCTGTTGGCGGATTGCTGGGCATAGAGCGCCGCCGGGGAAGCGGGAATGAAGGTACGGTTTCGCAGCCGGTCGCCTCTGCTGCATCAGACGCTGCGTCCGCAGAGAATCCACAAAATCCCGCAGATCAAGCGGGGGCACCTCAGGCGGATGCGAATGATGCAAACGATCCGGATGCATCGACGGCTTGGGATTTGGATCGTGCGGTCGAGCTTTGGCAGACGAGGGTAGGCATTGCAAAATCAACCTTTGTTTCCAATGCGCGCCTCAATGATGCGCAGGCCTTGCATTTTGAAACCACGCTGGCTGCCATGAACATCCGGATTGGCTCCACCATTGACGCATTTGCAGAAACGATCCAGCAAGCAGACGTTGTCCAGCCGGAATCAGGTATACGGCTGGTGAATGCCATCAGCGATGCGATGGTGACTGCCTATGATGAAATGGATGAGAGCATGCCACCGGACTGGCGCGGGCGGGCAGGCGACCGCTTTACGCTTACCGATTTCATTGACCCTGAAGTGGCCCGTCCGCTGATTGGGGTAGAAGGGAAACTCCAGTTCTGAGTATGGCATCCTTGTGTCGAATATGTTGGGTTGCGCGTTATGAGCTGAATGATGCCATGCGTAGCAAGCGTTTTGTGCTTATGCTGGCCCTTTACCTGTTGGGGGCAGGCGGGGCCAGTTTCGGGGTGATTTCCGCGTTGCATCGTGTGGAGGTGGAACTGGCCGAAGCACTCGGGCTGTCGGCGACGGACAGCCCGGGCGCTGTGGCGGATGCACTATGGCAATCGGTGACGTTCCAGCGCATCCTTCGACGGCTGGTTGGGAACCAACAAGTTGCCCGGGAGTTACTGGACATTCCACCCGTGGCACTCATTTATGGCTGGCTGGCATTTACATTTACCCCGATTCTCGTCATGCTATCCACTCCCGGACGAATTGCCGAGAATGTTTCCTCGGGATACGTCCGTTTCAGTTTGGTCCGTGCATCGCGAACCGAATGGTGTATTGGGACGTATGTCGGCCAAGCGATGGAACTCATCCTGCCGTTGCTGCTAAGTGCTGTTATCGCCTGGTGCGTGGCTCGTTTCCGGCTATTCAGCATGGCAGGTATAGATGTTGTCGGGGCCATGCTGTTGTACGGGGGCAAGGTGTGGGTATATTGCCTTGCCTTTGTGGGACTGGCGCTGGGGGTATCCCAGATGTGCCGCTCACCCAATCAGGCTACAGCCCTGGCGTTGGTGATTTGGACCCTGCTTGCCGTGGTGCGCTCGGCAGCGGGGTGGGTGACGGCACCTGGTTGGAAGTCGTTGTTGGAGGTGGCTGCCTGGCTTGCCCCTGCCGCGCAGAAACTGGATCTTTGGCGCACAAATCCTGCCTATGTGCTGCCTGCCATGGTTTTTACGGTTGCACTGGGGGCTGTGTATTTTTCGTTGGGACACATGATATTCCTGCGGCGCGATGTATAGGAAAGGCGGTTCCATGGATGCTGCATTACGGTTTGTGAAGGTCGTCAAAAAATTTGGTCGATGTCATGCATTGGATGGCTTGGATCTGTCAGTACCGGCAGGGGTTGCGATGGGTTTGGTGGGCAGCAATGGGGCCGGTAAGACGACCACCTTTGCTGTCGCATCAGGCTTTACGCGCATGAATGCCGGTTCCGTTGATATTTTAGGAGAAGGGCCGTTCCTGCCCAGACGGCATGCCGGCCGTTTGGCGGTGATGCCGCAAGACACGAACTTCCCGCCCTATGCCCGGATACAGGACATCTTAACGTATTTTGCTCGTTTACAGGGAATCCCGAACCATCGTATCCATGCCTCGGTAGCTAGCATACTGGAATGGGTACATCTACAAGATCGTGCCGACGCGCAAATCCGGACGCTCTCGCATGGTATGCGACGGCGGGTCGTCATTGCACAAGCATTTCTCGGGCAACCGGAGATTGTGCTGCTGGATGAACCCATGAGCGGATTGGACCCGCGTGAAGTCGTACATATCCGTCAGCTTCTTAGGCAGCGTCCCAAACAGCAAACCATCATGATCAGTTCGCATAATTTGCATGAAATCGAACGTGTCTGTGATCAGGTGGCATTTATTCGTGAGGGGCGGCTGATCCGCCATGCGAGCATGGAGGAGGTAACAAGGCGGCATCATGTGGTTTCGTATCATCTGGCACCGGATAGGGCCCTTGAGCTTGCGCCCCTGCAACAGACATTACCCGGTGCCAAGCTGACCATGACGGAGCCGGGCCATTTGATATGCCAGTATTCGGATAGTGCCCAGACGGTGGATGCCGTCAATGCGATTGTGCTGCAATACCTACTGGCGCACCGCATCCCCGTGTTCGAAATCCGGCGCGGCAACGAACTGGAGTCCATCTACATGGGCGACCACACGCTATAGCCGAAATAGACCCGTTTCATGAATCCTGCGTATTGACATTTGGCATGTGATATGGGTAGGTATCGGCTGTTTCTTTGAATCGCGATGGCTAGTAGACAGGAGTGAAAGATGGCAGCAGGAACGAAGGTTAGGGTCGGGCTCATCGGGTGTGGTGCGCGGCTGAGCGGTGTGATCAAACGGACGCTGGCGGACTGCGATCAGATAGAAGTCGTGGCCTTGGCGGATGTTAGCGAGACCGCTATTGCCAGAGCAAAGCAACGGCTGCATTGCCCCGATGCAACCGTATATGCCGACCATCGGGCGTTGTCGGCTGATCCTTCCATCGACTGGGTGTGCGTCGGTTCCTGGAATGCGTTTCATAAGGAACATATTCTCGGTGCACTCGAAGCCAACAAGCACGTGTTTACCGAAAAGCCCTTGACGACCAATATCGAGGATTGCGTCATTCTGAAAAAGGCAATCGACAAACATGCAGGAATTTTCTCAATGGGATTTGTGTTGCGCTATGCACCCTTTTACCACCGCATCAAAGCACTGATCGACGAGGGGGTGTTGGGGAAACTCGTATCGTTTGAATTCAATGAGACGATTGGCCCGGATCACGGCGGCTACATTATGAGCGATTGGCGTCGCAAACGTGAGTGGGCGGGAACGCATTTGCTCGAAAAGTGCTGCCACGATTTTGATCTGGCCAATTGGATCACCGCTAGTGCTCCCGTGCGTGCCGCAAGTTTTGGCGGCTTGGATTTCTTTAAGCCTGAAAATGTACACCAGGAGGATCGAATCGGCCCCCACCCGAATGGGCTGCCAGCCTATCATGGTTGGCAGAACAACGGCATATACACGAGCGAACACAAGCTGGACCCTTTTACGTCGGACAAGGACATTATCGACAATCAGGTTGCGATCCTGCAATACGCCAACGGGGTGCGCGCAACGTTTCATACCAATCTGAATGCAGCCATCACGGAACGGCGGATGTACCTTTGCGGAACGGAGGGAACGATTCGTGGTGATGTGCTGACGGGGGAGATCGAATACAAACGTATCAATCATGATAAGCCGGTGATGCGGGAAAAGACGACCGGTGGTGGGCATGGCGGCGCAGACGGCATCATGTCGCGGGCCCTGCGGGACTCCATGCTGGAGGGAGCCGCACCCTTGGTTGGGCTGGAGGATGGCATTCGCTCGGCGGTTGCCTGCTTCGGGGTGGATGCGGCTCTAGACAGGGGTACGATTGTTGATTTGACCAGCATGTGGGAACAAGTGGGGATCAAACCGTAGGGCAGGGAAAACCGGGCGGCAGAAGATGCAAAGCATACAAATCGGTATCGTATTGAGCGCATTATTGTGCAGCAACTATCTTGCCACCGCCAAACCGTTGCAGGTGTATATCCTGGCGGGACAATCCAATATGGAAGGGCATGCCCACGT
>CAZRCN010000212.1:0-3959 GCA_964598575.1 uncultured Victivallales bacterium
TCTTCATGACCTGGATGGCCTCGCCAATCACCGTTCCTTCTACAGGCAGTGGCATCTCATCCTCGATCACCTGCACGAATGCCCAAAACTGCTCGCCAACACCATAGGCATCGACGAGGATCTCTTCGAGCAATTTGTCGGTGAAAGTGTCAGTTCCCATGGCGTTAGACCTCTTATGCATTGCCCTTGAAAGGATGCAGAATGCCAGACCGAGCAGATGAAATCAAGATATCCGGACGGTGGTTGTCGGCGCATGTGAATTTCCAGTGGAACCTGCCTACCTACTACTACCTCTATATCTATCTATAACTACTACTACAGGACTACAGCTATAAAGATATTGTTGCTCTGTGCGGACGCGAGACCTGATGGGTGTTGATGATCCTGCAAGCTTGGATGAGCGTTCCAATGGAAATCTACTCTCGCAGTCCGCTCGCTTAAACCAGCTTTTCGACTAACTTGTAGACGGTTGTCCCCGTGATTTGGGGCCACTTCTCGCACGGCGGATTGTCCCGTGTCCTGGCCCGCTGAATGGCTTGATCAACACCCGGGCGTACTTTGGCTGTATCCAGGCAGGCTTTGTCAAATGATGGCAGATGCGTCTTAAGTCGAGTTGTGCATTGGGCGGATGTGGATATGCCATGCCCATCCTCGAAATGCAATAATAGCCAGTATTCAAATTTGGGGTTGCTGACGGCAAAGCCGTAGTTGGTCTTGCTGGTACTCCATGCATGAAGCTCGTCCAGATCCTGTGGTGACCACTGGTCGGTATCCACAACCAGCCAGGCTTCGTCCGTGTTCCTCAGACCTTCCTCAGCCAGGTGCTTCTTCATGCGCGCAAGGACATGTTTCGGTGCGCTTTTATGTTTGCTTCTGAGTGGCTTGACCTGGATCGTGTTCTGCCCATGGTTGAACATGCCAAAATAGATGGGTTCGGTCTTGGCACCTTCGGCAGCGATGACAAACATCTTCTTGTAGCGGCGCTGGCCAACTGGTCTTTTGAAGGATCGCCTACCCATTGGTGCCTCCTTGTTGCGCGGGTGGGACATTATTACATGTCAGCGCCCCGGCCAGCAGGATTCGCGGCACGCCGCCCATGCGCCCTTGTAGGTAACTCTTCCGGATATCCTTGTCATAGCGAACGTCTTTGTACTCACTGAATGATGTGAGCGACGATTCCCCGGTCTGACTGCGTTCTGCAACCCACATTTCGTCGCGACGCAGCAGCGACTGATCCATGAGTAGCACGTCGTGTGTTGTGAAAAGCAACTGAGAGCGTGTCGTCGCATCACACGATTGCAAATAGGACTCCAGAAGTTGTCGGGTCAGTAACGAATGCAGGCTCCGGTCGACTTCGTCGATGACGTATACCTTTGGTGCCTCATGCGAAGCCAGCTCGAGGAACCCGGGCAGAAGATCGACGACGCGCTGAGAGCCATCCGACTCGTGCCGCAGCTCGAATTTCACCTCGTTACCATTGGCCCCTGAATGGTACGCGACCAGCTTCTTGGCTACGAGCTCACCTTCACGACGTGTGATGACAAACCTTTCGTTTGCGGGGTCTGTCAAGAGGCGCACTGTCGTCCCCTCCTGCACCTCATCCTGAAGCTTAGACTTCAGAGCATCTGGCAGCGGAAGATTCTCGAAGGGTACAGGCTCACCACCCAAATGCGCGATTCCCGTGTCCAATCGCTCCAACGTGGCGTTCATGGCTGGATAGAGGGGATGATCTTCTTGGAAGAACCGCTCAAAAGGCTCGAACCGCGAATCGGGAGCGATCAGCGTCAGCTGGTTGCGAAACCACCGGTAGATGGGCTCAAACCGCTCGACCTTCTGGGTGACTGAGTTGGTCAGAAAGAGCTGGTTGTCCCGAGTACCTTGAAAAGCGAATTTCAGGAACTGATCATCCTTCAATGTGCTGTCAAAGTTCGGTTCGCCATGCTGGCGGTGATAGAGTACGTGTTCACTGGCTGTACGTACTTCCACCAGCTTTTCCTCCAGAACGGCCTTTCGCGTAACGGCAAACGATAACTCGTAAACCGTATCATCAACCAGGATTTGGAACTCAAATCGCGTTGGCTGCTGCAGGCAAACCGGATCCAGTCGATATGGCTCAACGCTGATAGGAGCATCCGGCTGTGTGCCTTTCACGATCAATCGGCGGGCAAAACTGATCGCTTTGAAGAAGTTCGTTTTGCCTGAAGCATTGCCGCCATAGACCGCGGCGACAGGCAATACTCGCATCTGGTATTTCTTTAATTTAGGCAGCCGCTCCCCGTGCTGCCGTTCCTTGCTGGCAACCATAGAGAAGGTGGCAGCCTCCCGAAATGATGCCCAATTCTCTACCGAAAAACTGATCAACATGTCAGCCTCCTAAGCGTATTTATCTCTCATGTGATGTGTATAATGGCATCATGAGTTTTAATTGCAAGTAATAACGAGAAAATATCTCTTTCGTGATGTTTGCAAAAGAGGACGAATTTGCTGCGGGTTGCGCTCTATGGATGTGAGGCGTAACGTCAGTGGCGAAAAGTGGCGAAAAGGGACACACAATCTGAGAATATGATGGCGGTCTGCTGGGAGCCGCTATGCTCAAACCTGTATTTTCCTTATGAGCAGGAGGTAGTAGCATGGGAGTGGCTTTTTGGGCTGGAGGGTTTCATTGTTTCCACCTATTCATCCGTGGGACGGCCTTGCCATCCGTGGGATCTGATACCCAGATTGTGTGTCCACTTTTTTTCGCACAATCAGCATGTTTTGTAGCCGGCCGCTTTCATGCGCCGGGACAGCGTATCCGCGTTGTAGGGGTAAATGGCGGTTTCACCTCGCAGCCAACCTGCGTCGGTTATTTGCCCGTCTGCAAGGACGCGCGCACCAGACCACAGACTGGCTGGCAGGTAAAGGCCTGCTCGAAGCGCACGCTCTCCGCCCAGTCCTCACACACCATCACCTATCCAACCAATAAGTGGGACGACGTTTGCAATGCGCGAATGCAAGAATCCAAACCGTGCCAGTCGTACAGGTATATACAATCAGATAAGGGAATCGGTGAACCAGATAGCGACGGGTTCCATCCACACGAAGCTGCCAGCGTTCCGGTTGCTCGGCAATTGCCAGCAAGCCACTCTCGATCTCAGCATGAAAGTCCATACCAAGACCATGCGCCTTGCTCTCGTAGTAATCTACCGTCTCCCAAAGCTCAATCTCTGCTTCCGGCAGTATCGAAACAGGCGTCATGTATATCTTGCCCTAATGTCGGATAACACATCAGCTGCTGTTCGCCCAGTGGCAGTTCCTTCACGCACCATGCTAAGACGACGCTGAATTTCGCGCTCTTGCGTCGGACTCAAATCATAATCGGAGGGATCATCCAAGCTTAGAATCAGATCATGAGCGAGACTCGCCCGCTCGCTTGCGGACAGCGTCATAACTTCGTCACGAATCCTTTCTACTGCAATCATGCTGAAAGTATGCCCCCTCCGTCTGCCTTTGTCAATTTATCTGTCTTCAGCATAGATCGATACGCATGCGGAGATCTTTGCGGTTGATCCGATGCAATCAACTCACAATGAACATGTTAAACAATAAGTGATGTTCCCAATGATTTCCGTGGTTATCGCCAAATCCTCCGCGATGAAAAAGGGACACTCAATCTGAGAATATAATGACGGTCTGCCGGGATCCGTTATTCTCAAACCCGTATTTTCCTGATGAACAGGACGTAGTTGCATGGGAGTGGCGTATTTGGCTGGCGAGGTAATTTCAGCTTGTAAGCTCAGATGGTGTGTCCCCTTTTTTCATCCCATTTTTTCGAGTAAAGGTGGAGCGGGACCTCCGGGCACGCTTGGATCGTGCATTGCGCATCGTGAGCCCATAGGAAGCCCTTCGGACAAATTATGAACAGCTCATGCGCTGCACACGAACACAACGCGCTCGGAGATCGCGTTCCACCTCAAAAG
>CAZRCN010000213.1:0-1128 GCA_964598575.1 uncultured Victivallales bacterium
ATCTCCAAAAACTCATCGGAGCGATTTTCCCAAGATTCGCCCGCCCTTTAAAACGTTCAACTTCCTTCAACGAGTCCTTCAGCAGCTCATCCTCCAGCTTCAATCCTTCCAGCCCCAGTCCCTTTAGCTTCTCTGCTTGGATGAAGAGCTTATTTTCAGCATCTTCCTTTCGAGGATTTCTCAGAAAGTCAACCCTCGTTCCAGTCAACGAACTAATAAGATGGGCCAACTCACTGATGTTAAGGATTTCCGTTAGCTGGTTAATGACATGATAACCTTCCTCGCCTTGAAGGGCAAGTTCAACACACCTCACCGTATCCTGGATGTGGATAAACGCCCTCGTTTGCCCACCCGTCCCATAGACAGTCAACGGGTATCCTACTATCCCTTGCATCAAAAATCTATTCAAAACCGTGCCAAAGTCCCCATCGTAATCAAACCTGTTCAAAAGCCGATCATCCATCCTGGTTTCCTTGGTCTGAGTTCCCCAAACTATTCCTTGGTGAAGGTCAACGATGGAAAGCCCATAGTTCCTAGCGTAGAACTCCATCAAAACTGCATCCATACACTTCGTGGAGTGATAAACACTCCCTGGCCGGAAAGGAACAGGGAGAAAATGGGTCTTCCCTCTGACCTGGACCTCCATTTTTCCCTCAGGAATCATCAAATCTCCGTAGTACCCGTAAACCCCAGTTGAACCTAAGTGGATAAGGTGGGCTGGTTGCACCAGCAAGGCTTCCAGGACGTTCTGAGTCGCCGAAAGATTCTGCGAAACGGTGTACTTTCTCCAGGAGGAGTTTTTCATGCTTACCGGAGCCGCCCTTTGCTCAGCAAAGTGAACAACTGCATCAGGTTTCTGTGAACGAAGGAGGGCCATCAATCCCTGCCCGTTTCGGGCCACGTCTACTTTCCAAAGACCGATCTCCCTGCCGGAGAGCACTTTCCAGGTTTCAAGCCTCGTTAGCGGGTCTCGAATCGGCGTCAGCGAACTAACGCCGAGGTTCTCGTCGATCTTCCTTCGCTCAAGGTTGTCAACTATTCCGACTTCGTGGCCTTTTGCACTTAAATGGAGGGCAGTCGCCCAGCCGCAGAAACCGTCACCTCCGAGGATCATTATTTTCATCTTTT
>CAZRCN010000213.1:1228-3937 GCA_964598575.1 uncultured Victivallales bacterium
CCCAGCCCGTATTTATTCCAACTCAGCGTTAGGGTTTCCATCTTCCCTTGTAACTCTCCCCAAAGCTTTTTAACGCCGTTTTCCCGTCCTCGGGAAGGAAGCCAATCAAGCCCTACGTCGTGGAAAATCACAAAGTCTCTAGCGAACCCCTTGTACCTTTCCCAATCCCCTCGGACTCCTTCCTCGGTATGATCTCCGTCGATCA
Source organism: uncultured Victivallales bacterium (assembly GCA_964598575.1). Lineage (GTDB taxonomy): Bacteria > Verrucomicrobiota > Kiritimatiellia > UBA8416 > UBA8416 > T3Sed10-140. The sequence goes on from CAZRCN010000213.1 coordinate 1,434, forward strand.
TCAGGATGGAGAACTTTCTTCCCTTAATTACATCGGGGATCGTTCTGGAGTCCTGTTGAATAAAATGCCAGTTTTCTCCAGGGATTTTCTCCCTAGGCTCCGACCAGTCGATAGAGTAAAGCTTCCTCCCCGTTCCTTGAAGGCCTGCTAAAAATGCCATCGTACTTTGCCCCCTTCGAACGCCGATCTCCAGGATGTCACCATCGCTTTCTCTTGCGAAGTTATACAGCAAGTAAACGTAGGGCCGCATATCGTTAGCCATTTCGTAAATTTTCTCCATTTTCATCTGATCCTCCAAAATGGCTTTCTTATTTCTACATTAAAATTTTTAAGAGTTCTTATCTTGCCAGGATGTCTCTTCGGTCGATTTCCAAAACCATCTTAGGTTGCTCCTTTTCAAAAATTTCTTCAAGGGCTTCCCTGTTGTTTCCATGAAACCATCCCTGGTCCTTCGGAGAAACAGTTGGCTTCTTCAACCAGGGATTTGGAACTCCGATTTTTCTAAAAATGTCATTTGGTTTCATCTTCCCTCCTACCAAGGATAACCATTCCTTAGTGATTCCTTGTATCCTTCAAAGGTTCCATCTAAAAATCCTCTCCCCATCTTACCTATGTCAACCGCGTGAAGTCCCTCTTTCCAAAGAAGGAAAGCCATTCCCGCAGCTGAAACGCCGCAACTAAGTAGAAAAACAGCCCCAGGATGCTTTTTCGCGACTTTTAAAACTTTTTCCTTTTTCTCCCAGGCATTCTTTGAAGGAACTTTTATTTCCTTAACTTTTCCAAACAATCCATATTCGTTCAAAGAAAAGTGCTCCCCTGTTATTCCTATAACCTTCTTTCCGCGCCAAATTCCCTTAATGTGCTCCCAGTAACTAGGATTATTATTCGAAGGGACTTGATCCATACGGTGCATAAAGGAACTTCCGTAGACATCTGCCTTTAGGTGCTTTTCGAATTTTCCACCAAATCTTTTAAGCCATCTTTCCCAAAAAAGTCTTCTTTCCTTAGCTGTTCTTTCAAAGCTATCTAAAATGGGTGGAACTCCTGCAAAAAATCCTTCCTGAGGTTTTAACGCCTCTATAAGAACAGCCTGAAGGTCAGGGAAGGTTTTAGTAAATTTTTGCTTACCGGTTATGATGTACTTTAGCTCCCCATCGCCAAATCTGCTGAAAGATTCCCCATTTTTTATCTTTTCAACGGTTTCCCACTCAGTTAGAACCATATTTCTCCTCGTTTTTCGAAATTCCGTACGAATCGACCTTGGACCCAGCGACTGACGTCCTTTGTTTTAGCCCTCGTACCTTTATAGGTCTCGATCAGCCGAGCATGGTCCTGGCCCTTTTTTACATCGCATTTTTTCTGCCAGGTCGAAAGAAACTTTTTTGCCTTTTTACTAGGCGACCAAAAATGGACTGAACAAGCAAAAGGTTTATTCGAGCCTTGCCTTGGAAGAACCCATCCAAAATCAAAGTCAAATTCACCAACTTTCGGCGGAGCAAGGAGCTTTGAATCCGCGTCAACCCACATAACTTCCTCTCCGAACTTCTCTATCGCCCGGAGAATCATCGTAGGCTTGTAAAGCTTTTGCCCAGGGAATGGCTCCCATAGTTCTATCCAAGAGCGCAGCCTGAAGCTTTCGCAGTCCTCTTTCAAACGGAGGGTCGTTTCAGTGTACTTATCAGTCGTTCCGTAGGAAACTATTATCATAAAGCACCATTATTGTGTTTTTAAACCATCGGAGGGAGGAAGCTTTCCTTAGTTTCTTGCTAATTTCCCAGTCACAAGTTCGCTCAGGAAAAAGTTTCAAAACTTCCTCATTGGGAAGACAGTTAACATGCCCAACTCCCCCTTGCCCTGGAACAGCCCAGCTTAGAATAAGAATCCCGCTGGGGATGTTTTTAACGAAGGTTTCAGTTTTTTCCGGAGGAATATGCTCTCCTACTTCCAAGCAAAGGATGACTTCCCAGCTCCCTTTCAATTTAACGGGCTTTGTAAGATCCTTTTTCCAAATAGGACGGAAAATCTCTCTTTCATGTAAATCCGCCCCTTCAACGGCATTCACCTTCGTTCCCTTTTCCTCAAAGAACTTAGCGTAAGCTCCAAGTCCGCAGCCAAGGTCTAGCAAACTTTGTGGAGAAAACTTTTTGCTTATTTCCTCAGCTAACTTTAAATCAAATCTTTGATGGCGTTTAGCCCAGTTCATAATCCCGTTCAAAGGAATTTCTCCAATTTTTGTTTAGTTGTAAAATCATGGACTATTTTCTTCAAGTAAGAACTCTCTTCCTTGGTAAATCTTGAAGGGTGGTTAACGTGTACGAGCGGATTTTCCCAGATGGGAGAAAGTCCTAAGTTAGCCGTATAAAATCTTCTGTGAATGTCTCGGTCCATCCACCGCCCGAACATATTTTCATTCCACCCACCAGCTTTTTTCCACTGTTCCCATGTAGCACAGTTCCACGGCCCCTTTGCAGCTTTACATTGATGCAGTTCGTTTTGCCATTTCT
>CAZRCN010000214.1:0-3927 GCA_964598575.1 uncultured Victivallales bacterium
CCTCCTCGATATTGCCGAGGCTGGCCATGGCATCATCCCGGAAGCCCTCCGTAATGCCCACCAGATTCGTCACCTCGCCCGTCAGGTTGGTCTCGAGCGCCGACATCCGGTCCAGGATCGTTTCCACCTGCTCGAACTCCGGCGAAAGACTCAGCGTGTAGGTGACGGCCGCCGAATAGATCACGCGGTTATAGACCACCTCCACCCGCGCCAGATACGTTTCGCGTTCCACCAGCGTATCCAGGACATCCTCCCACCGGATGCGGAAAAACCCATCCGCCAGGACCACATCCGAATCCAGTTGCTTGAGCTTCTGGCCATCCGTCCCGTAGATATGGATCGTGGTCTTGTCGGGATTATTAAGGACGCGTCCGCCACGCTCGATCCAGGAATGAATCGTCAGGCGTTCCTGGGCCGGCGAGTAGAAGAACTCCGCCATGACCTGGGCATCAGGCTCCGTATCGGACGGTTCGAGCACGAGCACCCGTGCATCCTCGCCCACCTGGTCGCGATTGGCCTTCCAGCGAAAATCGACCTTGTCATTAAAGAACTGGCGGAACCAGACCGTATCGTAGGTACCGAAAGGATAATTCGTGACAAACGGCGAATCCAGCCCCGTAATGGAGAAGCCGGAGCTATCGGTGACACTCAGTTTGTCCAGCTCGCGAAATTCGGGGGCGCCCCCCTCCTCTTCGGTGTGCATGTATCCCACCACCCACTCGACCGTGAAGAAGTTGATGGAAAACACATCATCCGAGTCATCATAGGGACCGGGCTTCGTGCCATCAAACGTCTGGCTGTAGTCGGCATCCTGCACGCGGAAGCGCACATTGTCCGACCGCACAACCGGAACCTGCCAGTCGTAGGAGGTCTGGTAGATACCCGCGCGCAGATTATTATCGATCGTTTCCTCCTCATTGATCAGGGTCCAATCGCCGCCGTCCACCTGGTAGAAGAGGTTCACATTCTCGACCGACCCCTGGGTAAACCAGCTCACCCGCTTGCGTTCATTGGCATAGACAAGCTCCTCGCCCGCATCCCCGTTGGGATAGATCACATTGAAGGCACCCACAATATCAAATGCGCCCGAAATATCCATGAGCGACGCATTCACGTTATTCGTCACCATGATCTGGGTTGTGCCCAGCCGATCCGGGACCAGCCACGGCATCGTGAAGGTATTGTTATCGGGATTGAAGGTGATATCGCGATTAATATCCTCGGGGGGCGTCGAGCCGGGGCCGAAGCCATCATTGGAGAACCAGACCGTAAAGTCGTCTGCATCCATGCTGCCGCCCCTGACCCACGTCACCTGGACCTCGTCACCCACCCGCAAGAAGTCACCGGCCTGGGGCGAGACAATCTCGATGATAGGCTGGCTCACGAGCCGGAAGGGTTCCGAGCGACCTTCGGCCGTATTGGCAACATCCCGGATACGCAGCACGGCATTACTGATAGCCGATTCACCCTGCATGGCAATCGCCGGCAGGGTATAGGCACGCGCGGTCCCTTCGACATTCTGTGCCACGGTACGCGTCGACCCATCCGGATACACCAGATCCAGATTAAAGATCGGGTTGGCGACAACGGCATCCCACTCGATGGTACTCGTATCCCCAACCGCCCAGATATCAAAGCCGATCGGACGGTTTACGCGAATCCCTGTCAGCGTGAAGGGCTCCGAATTCTCCTGGACGTCGGCTCCGGCCACCCGGATCACGGCATTACTGGAAGGCAGGCGGTCCTCCTCCACCTCCCACTGCACCGTATTCAGGCCGGTCTGGATCGGGATGTTTTCGGCAATCGGCACCTCGGAGAGCGTTGCGCCCCCATCCGGCGAGTAGTAGAGCGAACCGACTTCACCGGCAGCCGCCGCCAGAAACTCGATTTCGAGGGTATCGCCGATGCGGGCCGGGGTCCCGCTGACGGGGCTGAGGATCTTGATGCCCTGCAGGGTGAACGGGTCCGACACGGCGGAGTAGCCAAGATCCACCGAAGCCGAGGAATTGGTCACCGTCAACCGCAACTGCGCATTCGTCGTCGGGTCCAGTGCCAGCGGAATATCCCACTCGAAGAACGGGATCGAGATCATATCGTAGTCGGGCACCAGATTCGTCCAGGAATTTCCGCCATCCAGCGAAAGGTCGAGCGGCCCCTGGGCATCGGGGCTCATCCCCGCGTAGAGCCAGGTCGCCGTCTGGGAGGAGCCCAGCGGCCAGATGACACCTTCGGCGGGATTGGCAATCCGGATCCCGCGCAGGACAAACGATTCCGAGGTAGCCGCGTAGGACCCCGACACCACGCGCACGGTCGCATCGCCGCTGGGCCGGATTGTCGGTGGAATCTCCCAGGAGTAGGGATTGTCGCCGGGATAGGTCTGGTTGTTGAAGACCCCGGTATCGATGAGCTGGTAGTCATTCGTGCCATCACTCGAATAATAGAGCGACGCCACCTGGTCGGCCCCGGCGGACACCCACCGGATCTCGCTCTGCTCCCCGAGGGTATGGACCGATCCGAGCACCGGTGCTTCCATCAGCATGCCGTGCACCTCGAAAAACTCATCCGAGGTATCCACCACATTCGTGAGCGGCTGGTTCTCGGGGGTTGTAGCGCCCGGGATGCGTACGCGAACCTTCGTCTGGCGGGAGGGGTACCAGGGCGAAAACGAGAACGGCGCATTCAAGCCCCAGCTCCCTGCCAGCTCGGGGATCTGCCCCTCATCCAGCAGATACCAGTTCTGCTCGCGGTCATAGCTGATCTCCAGCACCACGCTCGGCCAGCGTAACGGTGCCGCATTATGGGTCATGACCGCTTCGTCCCCCATGATCAGCGTATGCGCAAACACGTCCGGATACGTGACGCGAGCCCCGGCAATATTGAAATCGTTCTCCGACTGCGCAAAGAGGCCGGCATCCTCATCCGAGGCAATCCGTACGCGCGCCCGGTGCGAGACCCGCTCCGAGACCGTCCAGGAGTAGCTGTCCGTATTGGGGGCATTCAGCTCAATCGGCAGCCAGGCCGTATTGGTCCCCTCATACAGATCCGTGAAGTAGATGCTGACCGTATCGCCCGCCCCGCCGGACTCCCACTCGATCGTCTGGGTCGTGCCCGTCAGCCATTCCTCCCCGCCATTCGGGGCCAGCACATTGATTCCGGCAATCGTGAACACCGGCGAAATCCCCACCACGCGGTTATCCGCCAGCGACCGGATCCGGAGGATGGCCTCATCCGTCTCGGACTGGGTCACATTCCACGACAGGGAATTGTCCCCCTCCTCGTTTTCGGCAACCGTATACACATTCGTCTGGTAGGTAAGGCCCCCATCCAGCGAAAGATCGACCACGACATTCGAGCCGGCCCCGACCGCCTTCCAGGTAATCTCAAAGGTCTCGGATGCCCCGCGCTTGATCTTCTGTCCGGCCGTGGGCGCCGTAATGGCAATCCCATGCACCGCAAACGGCTCATTCGAGTCATCGATAAACGAGCCCGGCGGACTCTGGACGCGAATCTTGGCATTCGTGGTGAGCAGCAGCGGCACATTGCGCGGAATCCCCCACGTATAGGTATTCTGGCCGAATTGTGTCTGGTTGGGCGTGGCAAACACAATCATGTAGCCACCCGCATCCGAATAGAAATTATCGCCCTCCGGCGCAAAGTAGATCGAGGCATTCGGGCCCAGCCCATTGGCCGACTCCCAGATCACCGTATTGGTTTCGCCCGCATACCAGACTTCGCCGCCATCGGGCTGGATCACCCGGAAATTCTGGACAATTTCAAAGCGATCATCCGAAAAATCGATAATGCTGTCATTATCGAGATCACGGATGCGCACCAGGACATTGGTATAGGCCGCCACATTCTGGGGGGTGGCCGGCGGGGTCCAGGGGATACTGTTGGTACCGCTGGGATTCTTGGCAATGCCCGTAT
>CAZRCN010000215.1:0-3908 GCA_964598575.1 uncultured Victivallales bacterium
GGATTCCCAATCTCATGGACGGTTACATGAATACCTGGCTTGGGAAGATCAAAAGTTATCACTTTCAGATCAGCGTTAGTTCAGGGAAGGGAGCAAAGGTAAAGCGCCGGAGTGTTTACCGGAAGCTCTACAGGGAAGTCGAGAAATTTGTCAGGCATATTCGCAAAGAACTCAGGAAACACGGTTCGATCATGGAAGCGGCACACCTTCCTCCCTCAAAGAGAGAACGTCTTGAACAGTTCTGGGATTCCATTGCAGATGATATGAATGATGCTGAGCTGGTAATGGCTTACTCCAAAGAGCGAATCATCGATGAGAAAGATACGGACGTTGAGAAGATAGTCAGCCTCAGCGACGGATCGGCCGCCTTCATCTCGAAGGGGGGCCGTGAGACCATAGTAGGATACCGTCCTCAGGTTGGCAGGAGCGGTAACGGCTTCGTTACCGTACTTCATGTACCGGAAGGTAATGCCAGTGATGCGCCTCAGCTTGAACCTCTTGTCCGGAAGGTTATTGAGAATACAGGGATCACTCCCCTATGCGTCAGTACTGATGACGGTTACTCTTCAAAGAAGGGCAGGGATGCCATTCTTAAGATAGACGGGATAGATGTTGTCAGCATCAGCGGTTCCAAGGGTAAGAACCTGATATCGGAGGAAGAGTGGGAGAGTGAGCTTTACAAAGAAGCTCGGCGCAACCGCAGCGCGGTTGAATCATTGATCTTCGTCCTGAAGTATTCATTCAGATTTGGCCGGCTTCGCCGCAGGGGGATTGAAGCAGTGCGTGAAGAACTTCTTGAGAAAGCGATCGTACACAACTTCAGCCGCATGGCACTTCTGAAGCGGAGAAGAAAAGTACCGCAAGCAGCGTAGGCTGCCGTTCAGCAAAACAGTATAGAAAACCAGTGGAGGAGTGTATCCTTCGGAGGTCTTTTTGGTAAAACATCCTTGAAATCATCAGGATTACTGACAATATTCATGCTGGTGATGGAAATTGTGAAGGTTCTGCCGCAAGAACAACGGGCAGTGGAAACGCACTACCCCCTTTTCGGATGGGGTCTAGCTGGGGATTCACAAAGTGGGTCGTTATGCGAACGGATCCCACGAAGCTGCCTCTCGGTCACCAGTCTGCGGGTCCAGTGGTCGCCCAGGCTCTCCACGTCGGCGAGCAAGTTTTCCGGGAGCTGAAGCAGGCTCAGCCACTGGCTGATCCTCGCCCGCGTTACTCCCATGCTTTCGGTGAGTTTCGTCTGGGTCAAACCTCCCGCCTCCATCTCGGCCCTGAGCTCCCGGGCGAAGATGATGGGGTTGCGGAAGGTCCTTGCAGGCTCCGGAGGCAGATCTGGGCGTCTGGTCGTGAGGGTGAATGTCATGGTTGGCGTTGTTCGACTGGCCACAAGGTTGGCGAGCCATCCTTGTTTCGGTTGGTCAGCTCTGCATTGATTAGGAATCTGCAGAAGCATCTTGCTTGCTGATCCAGTTTGCAGTCCCCAAGTCCCTACAGCTTGATCAGCCGCAGCTGGGCCGCCGTACCCTCACCGGAGGCTCGAACCACATAGCATCCGGCAGGCACCTCTGCACCGGAGCCATCCAGGCCATCCCACTCGAAAGCGCCCCGCTCATCTGGCGACAGTGTTCCGATCACCCTTCCCGACAGATCGTAGACCCGGACGGAGGTCTCCTCTGATGATCCGGCTACGCTGATCAGGGCCCTCTCCGTAAACGGATTGGGAGTCGCAGACAGGGCAAGGGGCTCCCCTCCCTCGCCTTCCTCCACGCCCATGCTGCTGAAGTGTATCAGCACCTGCTCGAGGTAGGGAGTGGGTGCTCCGGGCTCGGCCTGCAAGTGCACGCGGTACTGGATGAAGCGATAGGCGCTGTCCAGGTGCCCCTCCAGGCTGCAGGGCTCTGAGAGGGTGTCCGACCAGGCGCCCATCTCATCGGGGTCGTTGGAGCCCCGAATCTGAAAGGTGATGTCGGTGCCCTCGGGCTCCACGGATGTCCACTCGATGCTCTCCCACTCCGGCCAGCCCTGGGCGTCCAGTATCGTAGAAGTCAGGCTGCCCTGCAGGTATGGGTCAATGTCGAACCAGCGTATATTGATCCCGCCGGTGGGAACCGCAGCCAGCACGTCCAGCTTGCCGTCCCCGTCGAAGTCGGCAACATCGACGTCCCTGAACCAAGACAAACCGCCCGCGATGACGAACTTCGCGAACATGTCAACGGAGCCCGTGATGTTGCGATGTAGCGCCAGCTCATGCACGTTCCAGATCGGCACGGCGCACAGGATGTCAACCAGGCCGTCATCAGTCATATCTGCTGCATGTACTCCAAAGGGCAGCCAGTCGTCCGCCGTCCCGATGTCGATTACATGCTCCACCCAGAGGCTGTCTCCCTCGTTCTCAAAGAGCCACAGATAATTGTTGTCATCATCGGCCCCGCAGCTGACGATGTCTAGATCACCGTCACCGTCTATGTCGGCGGCATGCACCGACCGCGCCGCCCCCCACGAAGCGATTATCTCATGGGCGGTCCAGGAGGTTCCCGAGCCGTCCGTATTCTCGTAGAACACCAAACCATCAGCTGAGTAATGGGCCACAAGGATATCCATATCGCCATCCTGATCCAGATCTACCGGATACAGTTCATAGCCATTGCTGCTGCCGCCAGAGACCATGCGCTTCTGCCAGACCGAGTCGGGAGGCGTGGTCACCGGCTCCCACCAGGCTGTCTCATCGGGCGAGGTCCTGGAGGTCGAAACCACCTCCAGCAAGCTGTCGCCGTCGATGTCAGCGCAGCAGGCGAAGAACGGAGCCCCGAAGTCATCGTCTATGCTGAACCTCTGCCACGTATCGCCTACGCCGTCCTCGTTGCGCCACCACTCAACGCCGCTGTATCCGGCGCCAATCACATCCATATCGCCGTCGTTGTCTAGATCGCCGGGATAGGCGCATCTTACACCGGGATAGTTGAACTCTATCTCATGCTCTGCCCATCCCCCGCCACTTCCGTCGTTCTCGAACCACATCACTCTATGCCAGTCAAGGGTTTGAGAAGCCACCACATCCAGGTCACCGTCGCCATCCATGTCGGCGGGGAAAGCGTAGTCGCATCCGTGCATGTCATTGTTTATCGGATGCTGCGTGGCGTCTATCCCCAGCAGTATGTATCCAGGCAGGCCGTCCCAGCTGATGTTCTCGCTGGTGTAGAACGTGGTCCCGAAGCTGATGTCGGGACCGAGGTCGCCCCCACCACCGGACCAGTCCAGCTGCGAGTAGAAGCCATCTGACAGGCCCGAGGCAGGCAGAAGGGCTGCAGCAAGGACCAGACCCGCACCACTCACTGGACCGACTCCTCGAGCTTTACCCAGCCGATGCGGATCAGCGTATCGTCAGGGTCCACAGGAGGTGAGGGGCCGAATCCGTCATGATGGAATAGCAGCTCGAGGTCGCTGGCGCTGTCGCCCCCCCAGCCCAGACCTGCAACGTTGTCCAGGTCCACCGGGCCCAGAACCTCCCACCCGTCAGCACCGTTGCCGGCCTCAAGGGTCGTCTCCGCCCAGCCGTGCCAGGAGCCCTGGCTGTCTTTCCAGCGGACCCATACGGTGCATGACTCGTCTCCCAGATCGCCGTTCATGCCCACCATGCCAATACTCAGCATGTGATACAGGTCGGTGTCTATGTACGCCCCCGCACTGTCTGGCACCGCCAGGGCGATCCCGGCACGGTAACGGTCGTTGGACGGGTCGAACCCCACCGCACCCTCGAACATACCGCTAACGGAGTCGGTCCAGCCCGTTGTCTGGCTGCTGTCCCATTCGCCGTAAACGGCATCGATGTCTGATGTACGCCAGTCGGGGGGATTGCGCTCATCCTCCGTCATGTCCCAGGCGTCGCCCCTTACTGAAGT
>CAZRCN010000216.1:0-3901 GCA_964598575.1 uncultured Victivallales bacterium
CACGCATATCTCTCCGCTCTCAACGCTCCCGAAGTGTGACCTCCGCATCATCCGGGCACCCCGGGGCCTTTACTAGGTTGTACCTTTATTGTTTTCCTGACAATTTGCCATAAGAGATTCGCGTGTACGAGTACGTGTAGGAGTACGGATTTCTCCCAATGCCACCTCGTACTCGTACACATACTCGTACACGCATATCTCTCTGCTCTCAACGCTCCCGAAGTTTCACCACCGCATTCTCGTGGCCGCGCGGGGCCGGTCTAGCTGGTGCGGGGAAGGAAGAGGCGGACGGTGGTGCCGGCTTCGGGGCGGCTGTGGAAGGTGACATAGGCATTGGCATGCATAACGAGTCCGACAACATGTGCCAGGCCCAGCCCCTGACCGCGCATGCGCGTCGTGAAAAAAGGATCGAAGATGCGGCAACGATCAGATGTTGGGATGCCGTTTCCGCGGTCTGAGATTTGGATGCAGCCATAGGAAAGGTTGCTGGAAAGGCAGCCAAGCGAGAGATCTGGTTGTGGCAGGGCAAGGGATGGCGTTGGGAGCAGGCTCAATTGGATCGGGTAGGGCGGATCGTCGTAGGCCTCCATGGCATTGTGGAGCAGGGCTTCCACGGCATCCGTGAGCAAGGAAGGGTTTGATACCAGATACACAATGCCGGATGGTATCTGGGTTTCGAGCTGTACATCCGTGGGGTCATTGTTTGCCTGGAAGTGCTCACAAACGCCTTGGAGCAACTGCGTGCTGTTCACAGCCTCCACGGGAAGGGTCATATCGCGGGTGTAGTATTGCAGAATGGTCGTAAGGGTGTCCAAACGTTGTGCCGAGCGGCGGATGTTTTCCACGTGCGAGGTGGCTGCTGGTCCGCTGGTAGCCGCCGCATCCATGCAATCGCAATTGTTGAAGATGGCGCCGATGGCGTTGTTGGTTTCGTGGATGAAGCCCCGCACCAGCGATGCCACACAGGAAAGCCTTTGATCGCAGGTGGCACCCTGATGGTTCTGATGCGTATGCGGCATGGCTTGTCCGGCTCCTTACCCGCGTTGCTTGCACGGAATCCTATGTTGTTTTCTCTGGCACACGGGCGGATTTGCGAATGTAGGGCCAGTATTGGCGGGTATAAATAACGAGCGATATGAACGTCAGGATGATCGTGAGACATACCAGGGTATAGGCAACGGGGAAGAAGAAGGCGGGGCGGTAGGCGTCGGGGGATTCCTGCACGTAGTACACGAGGCAAATCATGGGAAAGTTGAGGGCTGTGCGCAGTTTTCCGGACCAGTTGGCTTTGCCATCGGCCTGATACATGGCCCCGATGGAGCGTAGAAACGTGACCCATTGGTCGCGCGCCAGAAAAACGAGTGTCAGTAGCAGCATGGCGCTTGCCAGGTGGTGTTGTCCGTCCAGGGCCATGATATAGACAAGCAGGGGGAGGGAGGCAAGATAGAAAAACTTATCCATCAAGGGGTCGACATGCGCACCGAACGTTGTCACAACACCGAATTTTCTGGCGTAGTATCCATCGAACAAGTCAGTCAGGGCGGAACACACGAGCGAGAAAAAGGTCAGGAAAAACAGCCAGGTGGAAGGCCTGTACGAATGCACCATGGCCCCGGCAAAAAAGAGCAGAACCAGCGGGAATCGTATAAAGGTAAGGAACGTGACAAAGAGCAGTTTATGTTTTTGTTGCATGAGAGTCCTACCCCGGTTTGATCGGTTAACACATACGCACAAGGCACGCTACAAGAAAAAAGGCGGGAAGTCGAATGCTTCCCGCCTTTCTGTTCCGACAACCGTAATCGGCTGTTATGTTGGTCAGGCTCCGAGCTGGTACCGGGTAAAGCGCAGGATCCGTGGGGTATCGCCAATGTCCTTCCCTACGGCCTCTAGCAGCTCGGTAATGCTCTGCTTCGGTTCCTTCACAAATGGCTGCTCGGTGAGGCAGACATCCGAGTAGAATTTCTTGACTTTGCCGTCCACGATTTTATCGATGATGTTGGCCGGTTTGCCTTCAACCTGTTTGGCAAAGATGGTACGCTCCTCTGCCAGGACGTCCGCCGGTACATCTTCCGGCTTCAGGTACGCAGGGGCTGCAGCCGCAACATGCAGCGTCAGATCCTTCGCCAGTTCCTGGAAGGCGGGATTCTCGACCGACTCGGGCTTATCGCAGCCGAGTTCCAGCAAGACGCCGACCTTGCCCCCCATGTGAATGTAGGTCGCCAGACGTCCATTTCCGGCAAGTTGGTACCGGCCATTGCGCCGGATCTTGAGGTTTTCCCCAATGGAGGCCACCTTCTCGATCAACTCGTCGGCCATCACGTCAGCCAGTGCCTCGTCCGTGCCGAGTGCACGTTGGGCCACCTCGTCGACAAACGCCTTGAAGGAGTCGTTGCGCGCGGCAAAATCGGTTTCGCAATTCACTTCGACCATAGCCATTGTTTTGCCATCTTCGGAGCAAGCGGCGGCAATGATGCCCTGGTTGGCTTCCTTGTCAGCCCGCTTGGCTGCTACGGCCATTCCGCGTTCCCGCAGGGCCTTGACGGCTTGTTCCATATCGCCCCCGCACTCTTCCAGGGCTTTCTTGCACTCCATCATGCTCACATTGGTTGCGTCACGGAGTTCTTTTACTTGTGCTGCACTAATTGCCATTCGTATACCTCTTGTATGTAGTTGGGTTGTTGTTCTGTATTGCGGCTGGCTCAGCTTGCCTCTGGGGCAGCCTTCGCCGCTTCGGGCTTTGCCTCTTCTGCTTCAGGCTCGGCCGCCGCTTCGGGTTTCGATGCTACTGCCTCGGGCTTCGCCTCTTTCACGTCCTCTGCCGGCGGGGCCGTTGCTTCCGCCGGAGCGGCGGGTTCGGCCGTAACGGCTTTCTTGGCGGCTGCCGCTTCCTTGGCAGCCTTCTCGGCTTCCTTTTTGGCCTTTTTGGCATCGTCGGCAGCCTTGCGCCGCGCTTCCTCAATCCGTTTTTCCTCTTCAGCCTTCACGCGAGCACGTTCGGCTTCGGCTTCTTCCCAGCGCGTACGCCCTGCCTGGTAGGCATCGACAATGCGCTTTGTGACCAATTCAATGGCACGGATGGCATCGTCATTGCCGGGAATGGGGTAGTCAACCCAATCGGGGTCGCCATTGGTATCCAGCATGGCCACGATGGGAATGTCGAGCTTGTTGGCTTCCTTTACGGCAATCGCCTCGCGCGGGGCATCGACCACAAACATGACGGCTGGTGCTTTGCGCATTTCGGCAATACCGGTCAGATTGCGCCGTAACTTGTTGAGCTCATGCCGGATGACCGATGCCTCTTTCTTGTGCATTTGCTCGATCGCTCCGTTGCTGTCGAGTTCATTCAGCTCCTTGAGGCGGGCCACACGCTGACGGATGGTATCCGCATTCGTGAGCATACCACCCATCCAACGGTGGGATACATACGGGATGTTCGCGGCTTCAGCCGACTCCTTGATGATGTCCTGGGCCTGCTTTTTTGTGCCGACCAGCAGGATCGTACGTCCCTTCTCGGCCTGTTGCTCGACGAAGGCTGCCGCTTTCTCCAGCAGGAAGAGGCTCTTGTTCAGATCAATGATGTGGATCCCATTGCGCCGGTCGAAAATGTAGGGACTCATCTTCGGGTTCCAGCGTCTGGATTGGTGGCCAAAATGCAGGCCAGCTTCCAGTAGTTCTTCCACGGTGACAGGGTTTGCGGCGTAATCGCGCACAGGTGTGTTCTTCTCTTCCACAATGTATCCTTTCTGCATGGTTGCCGGGTGTCCCGGCCTTTCATGAATCCGCTTTCTGGCATGTGGTCCGCCATACTCGCTTCTTCGCACAGCCCACTGCCGTACGAAATTGAAGGGGCACTATGCCCCTCTTCCCCACAGAAGGCAAGCCCCGAATTCGCACCTGCGCC
>CAZRCN010000217.1:0-3877 GCA_964598575.1 uncultured Victivallales bacterium
GTGACGATGCTTGATTGACGGCAGAGATGGGTTTGCTAGGCTACTGGGGTGATGTCGAATAGAAAGTATCAAAAATAGTATGAAACGAATGAAAGCGGGATCGGCAGACGATTACGGGCGAGGATTACGCTAGACGATTGGTGCTTGGCTGCTGATCAGCATCCAATACTTGATATTTATGAGTTGATCGTCTGGATATTGGCACAGTGGTGCCAACGTTATCAGCCGAGAGGCTGTTTTTCTTTGATAACTGAGTTTTGATCAATCAAAACTCAGGCAAGAGCGGTTAACGAGAACGGCGACGAGAACGGATTACGAGTAGAGAGCATCGCAATCGTTCACCGTTCTCGTCGCCGTTCTCGTAGACCGAAATAGCCGGAAAATAGAGAGAAAAATGGGGGAGACAGCCTATTTTGAAGATAACCCATTGAGGAATAGATATTTAGAGAGAATAGGTTCTGTCAATTTTTGACAGAACGGATGTACGCGCGAGGATGTTACCATGAGTATGATCTATCCACTTTTATTTGAACCCATCTACAAGGATTACCTGTGGGGTGGCAACCGGCTCAAGAGCCGATATCATCGCACCGGTACCCCTGACATTTGTGCGGAGTCCTGGGAAATCTCCGACCGCCCCGAAGGCATGAGCGTGGTGGCGAATGGCGCGCGCAAAGGGCAAACACTGCATCAGCTTGTAGAAGAGATGGGGACGGATCTATTGGGCGCTGGTTCGCCCATCCCGGCCAGATTCCCGCTGCTGGTCAAATTGATCGATGCGCGCGATGTTCTCAGCGTGCAGGTACACCCGCACGATACGACGGCACACCTGACCGGCGGGGAGCCCAAAACCGAAATGTGGTATACGCTGGAGGCGCCTGCCCATGCCAGGATCTATGCCGGCATGCAGCCGGGTGTGACAAAGGATTCGTTCCGGCAGGCCCTGCAGGAGGGGAAACTCCCGGAGCTGCTTGCCGCCATTCCGGCCAAGCCGGGACGGGCGGTGTTTGTACCCGGCGGCAAAGTGCATGCCATCGGTGCCGGGTGCCTATTATTGGAGATTCAACAGAATTCAAACACAACCTACCGCGTCTACGACTGGGATCGCACCGATCAGGCAGGAAACGCGCGGGACCTCCATATCGAGCAGGCCTTGCAGGTGATTGACTGGGAACACCCCGCACCCGAAGTTGCTTCCCCTACCCCGACCCCCATGCAGGGAGAGAACCAGCTCTACCGGATCATCGCCAGCGACTACTTCCAGACAACGGGATGGGGCTTGCATCAAACCCAGTCGGTTGCTATGCAACCCGCCAGCTTTCATATCCTGTTTGTGTCACAAGGCAGCGTGCTCGTCGGGGCAAGAGGCGAAGTGGCGCTGGTGGAAGCTGGCAGAACATGCCTCGTACCTGCTGCCGCTGGTACCTATACAATGACACCGGTCGGCGCGAATGCATCCGTCGTACAAGTGCAACAACCGCACCAGTGACGTCAGCTCGCTAGAATTCTATAATATAGATAAAACCTTCGTTGCGCTGCCGGAATGCGCCAGTCAGAAGATTACCGTCGTCTATGCGCGCATCAATTTCGCGCATTTCTTCCGTGGAGCGATCCGGCAAATAGACGGAAACCCCCGCCAGGTACCCGAACTGTTCATAATCCCAGTCCCACTGCCCACCGATCGTGGTCCGCTCGGCCCAGTTCATCTTGTCCAGATATTCCGCCATCCCGGTCGGGATCACGCCCGGTGTAGCATCAGGCGGGTATCCAGCATGCTCCATGCTGTACAGCGTGAACGCATCAGCAGCAGTACGAAGGTCTGACGTAAAGATATTGGCCTGTACCTCTTTGCGCGCACGCATGAAAGACGGAATGGCCATCATCGCCAACATGCCAATGATGGCAACCACAATCATGATCTCTACCAGTGTGAAACCGTTTCGCTTCATACCAGCTATTTGTAGCACCCGTTGCCGACTTCCTCGAGAAAAAACTGTCGGTGTGCCGGGCCATACATAGCCCGACGTTGCCGCCAGTCTCCACCGAAGCTACTCGACCGGAGGAGGCGGTGCAAAGGTCCGCGTCGCCAGCTCGCGATCAATCATGAAGAGTCCGCTGCCACCCTCGCCGGCCAGCTTAAGCTGGTCGATGATGTTGTTGGCATTCTCTTCTTCTTCCACCTGCTCATTCACAAACCACTGCAAGAAGACCTCGGTGGCATGATCACGGTTTTCCAACGCCAAATCTACCAGCTCGTTTATGGACTTCGTGATGAAGCGCTCATGTTCAAGACCTTTCGTGAACATGTCTAGCGCCGAATCAAATGTTTTGTCCGGCTTGGCAATGGCATCCAACTCTACGCGTTCGCCCTGCCGCAGGAGATAATCGTAAAACCGCTGTACATGCGACAGCTCTTCCTGCGTCTGCACATAGAACCAATTGGCTACGCCTGGCATACCGGCATCGGCCGCATGGGCTGACATGGCGAGGTACAAGTAGGCCGAAAACAGCTCCTTGTTAATCTGCTCGTTCAAGGCCTTGGTCATGCTTTTACTTAACATCTCTTTCTCCTTCTTTTACTTGTTTTGTTTCTCCTACACATCGCGTCATCGCGCAAAAACCTTTCAGTAATCATGCGGATGATTCCGTACCCCAGAGGCGGGCATGATTCTGCAGGGCCGCCTGGGCGAGCGCCTGCCCCGCATCGCGGCACCGTGCCAGTTCCGCCTCACGCGGTACATACTGCACATACAGCGTTGGTTGGACCAGCTCCATTTTCATTGCCTGCAGATAGCTCTCAACCTCGGCAGGACCACCCTTCTTGGACCATCCATACGATCCGAACGCCATCGCCACCTTCTCCATCGGGCGCAACCCCTTCCAGTAGGTCAACACGCATGCCACCTGCGGCATCAGGGTCATGTTCAGGGTCGGGGAGCCGACCGCCACACCCGAAGCATCCAGTAATTCGGTTGCCAATTGGGTAATGTGCGAAGCCCGTACATGCAGCAGTTTTGCATCTACCGGCTCCCGCAGTGCCCCTTCCAGTATGGCTTCTGCCATTACTCCCGTGCTCTGCCACATCGTGTCGAAGGCAATCAGCACCTTCTTCGCAGGCTTGTGCTGCGTCCAGCGATCATATGCCTCCAGGATCGTCGGGATATTCTTGCGCCAGATCACCCCATGACTGGGGGCAATCATCTCAATCTCCAGTCCACTGGCAGCCTGCAGGGTATTGCGGATCGAGCGCCCGTACAGCATCACAATATTAGCATAGTAGGTTTTGGCCTCTTGCATGATGACCGCCATATCCTCGGTGTCATCAAAACGGCTGGCAGTGGCAATGTGCTGCCCAAAGGCGTCCATCGAGAATAGCAGCTTCTCTTCAGGAATATAGGTGAACATCGACTCCGGCCAATGCACCATCGGTGTCTCCAGAAATTGCAGCGTCCTTCGACCCAGCGAAAGCGTATCGCCCGTCTTCACAATCTGGAATTGCCAGCCGCTCACATCATAATGCGCCGCCAAGGCCTTCTGGCACTTCTCGTCGCAGACCAGAACCGCCTGCGGACAGGCAGCCATGACAGCCGGCACACTGCCCGAATGATCCGGCTCGGCATGATTGACAACCAGGTAATCAATCTTCTCTAATGGTACGTGCTCCTGGATACTCTCCAATAAATGCCCGGCATACGGGGCCTTTACAGAATCAATCACAGCAACTTTTTCATCCTCCACCAGGTAGGCGTTATATGTAGAGCCACGATTCGTCATGTATCCATGAAAATCGCGTACATTCCAATCCACATGCCCGATCCAGTAAATTCCCTCGCGTAGTTTTCTATCCATCGTTCCCTTCCATTCCATACTGTGCTTG
>CAZRCN010000218.1:0-3871 GCA_964598575.1 uncultured Victivallales bacterium
GCTCCACCTGTGTTTGCGTTGTGGTATTGTCGCGGGAAACCACAACATGTAGTGGTTCCAGATGAAGGTACAACCCAGGACGCAGAGGCTCAGGCACTGCTGGGGGAGGTTAGCTGCGATGATAGGCGGCAAGGACTTGTTGGGCGACTTGTTCGATGGATTGGCCATTGGTGTCAATCTGCACGGGGATAGCGGCATAGAGGTGCGCGCGCTGCTGCAGGAGGGCAAGGATTTTGCCACGTTTATCGTCGGTTTGCAGGAGGGGGCGTCCGGTATCGTGTCCGACGCGCCGAAGGATTTCGTCGACGGTAGCCTGAAGGCATGCAACGAGTCCGCCTTGGGATAGCAAGTGGATATTGTCGGGGTTTGTGACGATGCCGCCGCCAGTGGATACAATCAAGCCAGCGGGCTGTGCCAGTTCGGCGGCCAGTGCGTGTTCGCGCTCGCGAAAGGCGGGCTCGCCGTCTTCGGCAAAGATGCGGGGAATGGATTTGCCGGCCCGCTCCGCGATGACGGTATCCATATCGAGTAAGGACATGCCCGTGCGGCTTGCAAGGGTTTCTGCAACGGATGTTTTGCCGGTGCCCATGAATCCGACCAGAATGATGTTACGATCCGCCATGTTGGGTTCTCCTTTGCGGGGTACCTGCCGCTGTCAGGTGCGCGATGTTTTCTTTCGGGATACGGGTACACGTTTAGCAGGGGCTTTACGTTTTGCAAAGGCAATCTGGACGACATCCGCGAAGCGTTTGACGAAGTGGGGTCGGATGCCCTTGCGGATATGTTCCGGCAACTCCTCGAAGTCCTTGCGGTTGTCGTAGGGGAAGATGATGTCACGGATCTTGGCCCGTTTGGCCGCAATGGTTTTTTCCTTCACGCCGCCGATGGGCATGACGGTTCCGGTCAGGGACAGCTCCCCGGTCATGGCAAGACGTTGCTTGATGGGTTGATCCCAAATGAGCGAGACAAGGGCAACGGCCATGGTGATGCCGGCGGAGGGGCCATCTTTCGGGGTGGCCCCGGCAGGCACATGCAGATGAAAGAAACATTCCTGGAAGGTGGTGCGGGCATCGGGGTTGTGGTCGAGCCAGCCGCGCACATAGCTATAGGCGATTTCGGAGGATTCGATCATGACCTTGCCCAGTTGTCCGGTCTGTTTGAAGCCGGGCTTGCCGGTATGCACCTTGGAGGCCTCGATAAAGAGGGTATCACCGCCAAGGCTGGTCCAGGCGAGGCCGGTCACAATGCCGGGCCGGTGCGCCTCAAAGGCCGTTTCGTCATGGAACAGGCGTTGCCCCAGATACCCGGCAATATCGGCGGCATCAATCTTTGTGCGGGTTTTTGCCTTGGCGGGGTTGACTGCCACCTCGCGTGCTACTTTGCGCAGCAGCTTCTTGATGTACTTTTCGAGACCGCGGACACCGGGTTCACGGGCATAGCCATCAATGATTTCGCGTAGGGCTTTCTTGGTAATGGTCACCTGCCGGCGTTGCAGGCCGTGTGCTTGCAGTTGGCGCGGTATGAGGTAGCGCGTGGCAATCTCGCACTTTTCTTCCTGGACGTATCCCGCCAGCTTGATGATTTCCATGCGGTCGAGCAGCGGTTTCGGGATGGTATCGAGCTGGTTGGCGGTACACACGAAAAACACATTCGAGAGGTCGAAGCGGACATCGAGGTAGTGGTCAAGGAACTGGCTGTTCTGCTCGGGGTCGAGGACTTCGAGCAGGGCAGAGGCTGGATCGCCATGATAGCTGGCCCCGACCTTGTCGATTTCGTCTAGCATAATGACGGGGTTATCGGTGCTGCAGGTCTTCATGGCTTGCAGGAATTTACCGGGCATGGCACCGATGTAGGTTCGACGATGCCCCTTGATTTCGGCTTCATCGCGCATGCCGCCCAGTGAGAAGCGATAGAACTCACGATGAATGCAGCGGGCAATCGAGCGACCGAGGGAGGTCTTGCCCACACCGGGCGGACCCACAAAGCAGAGAATGGAGCCGGAAATGGTGCCCTTGAGGCGGCCTACCGCCAGAAATTCCAGGATGCGCTCCTTGACATCCTGCAGTCCGTAGTGATCGGCGTTGAGGATGGATTCGGCCCGTTGCATGTCAATGCTGTCGTCGGACGATATCCCCCACGGCAGACTTGTCAGCCAGTCAAGGTAGTTGCGGGTCACCGTGAATTCGGGCGAGGCAGGCTCCAGTAACCGGAATTTTTCCATCTCATCCTCGATGCGCTTGCGGGCTTCGTCCGTAAGCTTCAGTTTTTCAATGCGTTGCTCGAAGCGTTCGCTCTCGGTTTCCTTGCCGTCTTTCTCGATGCCGAGTTCTTTCTTGATGGCTTTGAGTTGCTCCCGCAGGAAAAAGTTGCGCTGGGCCTTGTTCATGTTGCCTTCGATCTCGCTGGAGATTCGTGCCTGCAGGCGGGTGATTTCCAGCTCGTGCTTGAGCAGGGCCAGTACCTTTTTCAGGCGCTCCCGAATGCGGAAGGTTTCCAGGATTTCCTGCAGTTGCTCGGGTTTGGCGGTTGTGAGGGCGGCGGCAAAGTCGCACAGCCGTCCGGGGTCCTGCACATTGGAGTGCTGCATGAAGATGCTCAGTTCCTCCTTATAGAGTGGATTGAGCTGGATGAGTTCCTTGATGCTCCGGATGACAGACAGCGAGTAGGCCCGCAGGTCCTGGTTATCGGACATTTCGGTCTCGGGTACATAATCGACCTTGGCCATGAAGTAGGGTTTTTCCTGCACCCACTCGCGCACGGTGAAGCGCTGGATGCCGGTAAGGAGCATCTGGATTTCCTGTCCGGTGTCGGATTTGGCCAGGCGAACGATTTCGGCTACGGTACCGACGGCATACAGATCGTCACCGGTTAGGTGCTGTCGCTCCTTGTCCTGGGGTTCGGTTGTACCGGATGCATTGTCGGGTTGCCGCAAGAGCAGCCCGACGTATTGCGCACCGTTTTCAACGTGCTTGGCAAGCGCCCGGGCCATATCGGGGGCATCCACAATGGCGGGAATGGTCATCTTGGGAAAGACGGGGCGCTCGTGGAGGGGCATGATGGGTAAGGCGGACGGCAGGAGATCGCGTGCCAGTACCAGATTACCGGACTCTTCGCGCTCCGGTGCCAGGTGCTCGACTTCCTGCTCTTCGATGATTGGGTTTTTGTTTTGTTTGGTCTTCTTGTTCGCCATGCTGCCCCCCCGCTTGCGTTGCTATTCTTCATGTCATGCATAAGCACGACGTGTATATATCTCAGTGTCTGGGATAAGATTACAACATATGCTGTGCAGGATCAAGGGTGGACGGGGGCATGCGGGATGTGTGTGGGTTTGGGAGTTTTAACCACAAAGGCACGAAGACACTAAGCGCATGCACTGCGGGGGGAGTGGAGTGGACAGTGGACAGTGGACAGTGGAGTGTACGAGTACGGTGAGGGAACTGGGTGATTTGCGTACTCGTACACATACTCGTACACACAAATCTCTTGTGGCAAATAGTTAGGACAACAGGGAGGTTACAGCCTAGCCTTGGCCCCGGGCGCGCCCGGATGATGCATGTTGAAACTTGAGAGGTGGAACGCGACCTCCGGGCGCGTTATGTCCGTGGGGTGTACATGTGTGGTCCATGGAATGTCCGCAGGGCTCCTTATGGACTACTTATGCGCAATCAACGGTCCAAGCGTGCCCGGAGGTCACGCTCCACCTGTGTTTGCGTTGTGGTATTGTCGCGGGAAACCACAACATGTAGTGGTTCCAGATGAAGTTACAACCTAGGGCACAGAAGCTCGTGCACTGCGGGGAGGGGGGAGTGTGTGTGTGGCACGGGAGTGCGTTGTATTTATGTAAGTGATTTTTATTACATGGTTTGCATGT
>CAZRCN010000219.1:0-3780 GCA_964598575.1 uncultured Victivallales bacterium
CATGCAAACCATGTAATAAAAATCACTTACATAAATACAACGCACTCCCGTGGCTTGTGAGGCCATAATGAGAATTGCTGCTTGACAGCCTTTCGCCAGACACGCTAAATTCTGCAGTTCTATATTAACAACTGGGGCGGACCGTTACATGCAACAGGTTGTCTGTCCTATTTTACCCTTAAACGACACAGAGACACATAGCCATGGTTACGAGAAAACCGGGAGTAAGTAGCAGATACAAAGCCCGCCTGAAACGAATGCCTGCGGCAAACACTTGTGCGGGGCAGACCTACCATTATCCGGCGGCTTTGTTTTCCGCGGCAGAAACAGAAGCTCCGGCATGGATCTGCGTCAGGACGCGTCCCCGATGGGAAAAACGATTTGGAGAGTGGTTATCCGGGCATCAAATCCCATACTACCTGCCAACCTGTAAGCGGACATCCATCTCCCACCGCAAACGGCGCATAAGCCAAATCCCCTTGTTTGCGGGCTACATCTTTGTTGCGGGCCACTACACCAAGCAGGATTTTGCTAAATCCGATTGCGTCGTGCGCATCTTACAACCGACTTGTAGTCAGGAAGCAAACGCCCTACACGCACAACTTGCAAATCTCTGGCTAGCCGAAGAATCTGGTTTCCCGATGTCCCCGATTGCCATGCCAGAAAAAGGGCAACGGGTTGAAGTGCGCGAAGGCCCCTTGAAAGGCATCGTCGGCGTATACCAGAAGAAAGGCCGGGAGGGTTCTCTCGTGTTGCTCGTAGATATGCTTGGGGTGGCTGTCACCGTTGAGATTGATCGCGAATACCGGCACCAGATTCTCTGACAGAATCACCACAAACCATTGATTATGAAGAACTTAGCAGCTCGTTTCTTTGCGGCACGAGTTGCCACCGGCGTGCCCATATCCAGCGAATATGGCGTCCATAACATGCAAATAAGCCCCTCAGAACCCGGCATATCGAAGCCATTCATGATACTGTAACGCGGCACTGTGTGACGCGAATCTGTAGCGCGGCACTGTGTGACGCGAGCTCCAAAGCCCACAACAAACAAAACCCATTCTAGAATATCGAGATCTGACTTCAAGACCCAAGAGCAGGACCTAAGCCTTCCAGTCGACCTGATCGTCGTGAGCAAACAAGAGCCATTATCATCTTTTGTGTCAATGGTTCGCTCACAGGCAGTCCCCTTGCCGGAATGGAGAGAAGCATGAACACTTCAACAGCCTGAAAGAACTGATTCCGCAGTTGTATGCTGTCGCTGCCGCGTTTTCGGGTTACTGCCGCGACACGCTAAATCTCACGGCAGCATCAGAAGACTTTACTGATGATTTCAAGCAAACCAATGAAATATATGTGCGTGAGGCCATCGAACGGGGGCTGGAAGACAGTCACAGCGGACGCACACGAGGCGTAGGGGAAGTACGGGCGAAATACGGATTGTCGAAATGACCACCCACCGCCCTCCCCATTTCCCGATTTCTGTTCTACCCAAAGACTATCGACACGCCTCCAAGACCAATGAAGACCCCAAGTGCAGCGTTGTAAGTCCGTTTTACAGCCTAACCCCGTTTAGTGCCCCCGTTAAAGCACCTTGACAATATAACCCAACGGTTATATAAAGGAGATCAGCTTTGAGTTGGAATGTTGAGATTACTGATGAGTTTGAGAGTTGGTGGAACAATCTTTCCGAAGGGGAGCAAGATGATGTTGCTGCTGTCATCGGATTATTGGAAGGCAAAGGTCCATCTTTGCCGTTTCCGTTCAGCAGTGGAATTAAGGGTTCCCGGCACAGCCACATGCGGGAATTGAGAGTGCAGCACGCCGGAACCCCGTATCGGGTGTTGTATGCGTTTGATCCCCGGCGGTGTGCAATTTTGCTGATCGGTGGGAACAAGACAGGAAATGACCGATGGTATACTGAGCTGATTCCGTTTGCCGATCGGCTTTATGATGAACATTTGGAAGCGTTGAAGAGAGAGGGATTGATATGAGCAAACCGTTTAGTGAATTGCGCAAGAAAATGCCGACGGAACGTCAACGTCGCATTACGGCGAAAACCGAAACGCTCAAACAGGAAATGGCTTTGCAGGATTTAAGGCAGGCACTTTTATTGACTCAAAAAGAGCTGGCTGAAAAATTGCATGTAAATCAGGCCGCCGTGTCGAAGTTCGAAAATCAATCGGATATTTATATCGGGACCCTGCGGAAGATTCTTGTAGCAATGGGTGGAGACCTGAAGATTATCGCACATTTTGATGAGGGTGATGTATTGATTAATCAGTTTAACGAAGTTCGCCCTTCTGCATACGCATGAACGCCTCCCCCAACTTTAGAACTCTTGAATCAATTTTAGCGTTTCGGCTTCACCATTAGTGCAAATTCGTACAGATTGGTGGTTCAGCATTTCCCATTCCCCCATAATTCGCACAATTAGATTAATTCGCGGTTAACCTTTCAGAGCCATGCTAAAGCGTGGTAAACATAAGCAATTTCACCTTTCAGCTTTCATCCCTCTCCTAAATGAAAATACTATCCGTAGTCGGTGCCCGTCCAAACTTCATGAAGATCGCCCCCTTCGTGCATGCCATTGAGCGGCATAACCAGAGTTCAGAGGTCGGACGTCAGAGGTCTGATCTTAGCTCTGTCAACGAACGCCCCAGCCAGTTCATTTCTTCAGGTCTCAGGTCTCATCCCTCAGCCCCTCCCTTAATCGAGCATATCCTGGTGCATACCGGCCAGCACTATGACGACCGGATGTCCAAGAGCTTCTTCGAGGACCTGAACATCCCGCGGCCCGACATTGACTTGGAAATCGGCTCCGGCAGTCACGCCGAACAGGTTGGCAAAACCATGATCGCCTTTGAAAAGGTGCTTCAAGCGCATCGCCCTGATTGGGTCGTCGTGGTTGGTGATGTCAATGCCACCTGCGCCTGCTCGATCACCGCCAAGAAGGAACACATCAAAGTGGCCCATATCGAAGCCGGCCTGCGCTCCTTCGACCTTGATATGCCCGAAGAGATCAACCGCATGGTCACCGACCGACTGTCCGACCTCCTCTTCACCCCCGACGAACTAGCGTCCGAGAATCTTCGCCAGGAAGGCGTCGCCGAAGACAAGATCAAATTCGTCGGCAACATCATGATCGACACCCTCGAAGCCCACCGCGCCGCCGCCGCCAAACTAGAAATCCCCGCCATCCTCCGCGAAAACGCACTCACCGACTCCGCTTTCCTTCAGGTTTCAGGTTTCAGCACTCACCCCTTCTCCCCCTTCTCCCTCATCACCCTCCACCGTCCCTCCAATGTCGACGACCAGGCCGTGCTTACGCCAGTCATCGAATTTCTGCTGGATCGCGTCTGCAAGGAGATGCCCTTAATCTGGCCCATCCATCCGCGCACGCGCAAGCAGCTTGAGACATTTGGCCTGTGGCCGCGTGTCGCCGCCGAAAAGAATCTCATTCTGCTTCATCCCATCGGCTACCTTGAGATGCTGCGTCTGAATATGGCCGCCTCACTCATGCTGACCGACAGCGGCGGACTCCAGGAAGAATGTTGCGTGCTCGGGACCCCCTGCCTGACCCTGCGCTGGAATACCGAGCGCCCGGTGACGCTGCAAGCGCACGGCGGGGCCAGCATCCTCGTCGGTAACGCCGTATCCAACCTAGAAGCCGCCCTGACCAAAATCCTGTCCCAGCAACACGCCCCCCAGCGCCCCCCCTTATGGGACGGCCACACCGCCGCCCGCATCGTCACCGAACTAACATCCCCCACCCCGCCA
>CAZRCN010000220.1:0-3768 GCA_964598575.1 uncultured Victivallales bacterium
TAACTTTATTGTTATCCTACTGTTTCCAGCGCGCAGCCGGCCCAAAGGCTAGCTGCGTTCCCAATCCAGCAGCGGACCCGCCATGAGGGCAGCGCCACCATCCACAACCAGCGTGTGCCCGGTGATCTTGCGCGCATAGGGACTGAGCAGAAATGCCACGGAATCCGCTACCGCCTGCTTGTCCCTGGTCGTATCCCATCCCAGCGGACAAGAGGAATCCCACATGTTAATCATGTTTTCGAACCCCGGAATCTTTTTGCCGGCTTTCGTCTCCACCGGCCCCGCCGATATGGCATTCACCCGTACCTGATCGCGTCCATGACGCCGGGCCAAGGCCCGCACCAGTGCCTCTAGCGCAGCCTTTTGCACGCCCATCCAATTGTAGCAGGGATACACATGGGTCGTGTCAAATGTCATGGCCACAACCGAGCCTCCCGCCTCCATCTTCGGCTGGCCATATTTCAGCACCGTGGCCAACGAGGCACAACTGATATGATGCGAGAGCTTCACATCCTCCATCGAATCGGTATGGAACTCCGGCCCCAGCAAGGTGCGCGGATTTGCAAATGCGATCGAATGCACAATCCCAGCCAGTGGAGCAAGGCTCCCGAACAACGTCCGCACTTCTTCTACATTCGTTACATCGCAGTACCGGAAATCCAACTTGGCGCGCTCTTCATCCGATAGCCCGGCCGCCCGGTCCAAAAACCGCCGCTTGATCACATCATTCTGCACGGTGTAGATCACACGCCCACCCTGTGCCTCAATCGTCTTCCCCACATAATACGCAATCGAATCCGGGTCCAGCAGCCCCATTACCAGATAATATTTGCCAGCTTCTATCATGATCGCCCCACACCTTTTACAATATGTTAACTTTTTGTATCCGCATATGGATAGCCTAAATGGCGCCCCCTGTCGACCACAAAACACATCCAGCGGCGAAACGCAAATATCCGTTCAATTGCGTCGCCCACGCCCCTTGCAGGAAGGACAGAGGACATAGCCTTCCCCCCGGCAGTTAGCGCAGGCTTCACCCCGATACATCTTACTGCCTTTGCATCGGTTGCACAACACGTACCCCCGTCCTGTGCATCGGCTACAGATTTCGGCGTCGCCGGAGCCGTTGCAGTCGGCACAGACGATGGAGCCCTGTTCATCACAATGTGTGCATGGAACCGTTTCCAGGCCACCGCACACCTCACAGACCTTAGTGGAACTGCCTTCCAGGCGTTGTATATTCCGGTTGGACTGCTCAACCGGAACCCTCCCGTTATTGCAAGCGCGATTGGGGCAGTCCATACGCCCCACACCGTCGCAATGCTTACAATCCTTGCGCCCAAACCCCGCGCAGGATGCACATGGCAGCACAATGGAACGCATCAGCCTTGCTTTCTGCCGTACGGTCAGTGCATCCGCAAAACGCAGCGGTACCCACACAGCACCGAGCATCTCATATTTCCGCGCTTGCTGGTACTTTCCATACGCAGACTGCGCCTTGCTCCGCGCAAAGGTCATTTCCGCAATCGTGCCTGCCGCGTATACCAAACCATCCCCGCCACATTTCTTGCACGTGATACCCGCAGCATCATCCGTCGACAACCTTTCGCCCAGACCGAAGTCCGAGCCGCGATTCGACGAATCCAAACCTGCAATTTTCAGGGTATGTCTGCCGCTCCCGCCACAACGCGGGCACGGTTTGCGGACCGTGCGCGCAGCAGACTCCGCCTGCGCCACCATTCTAAGCAGTTGCTCTGATCGTGTATTGTGTTCGGTCGGATCGGTCAGCCCCTCAAGCGCCAGAGCGTTTAGAAAGAAACATCGTGCCAGCTCGTACGCTTCTTTTTGCATCCACGTCCGCCCCTCGGCTACCTCGGCATATACAAGCTCCAGCGGGGCATATTCATCCGGCGCCCCATCCGACACCTCCTCCGGGGCATCCTCAGACGCATCGTCAGCGCTGGCTGCCGGTTGCGCCTGGACCGGAAAAGGCGCCTTACAGTGTACACAGATCGTCGCACCCGGATCGTTTTCATAGCCGCACTTTTGGCATATATGCAGTGCTGCCTGGACAACCATGGCGGAAAGACAGAGCACAATACCGATGATATATATGCCGATGTTTCGCGTTTGCACAATAAACGTCCCTAGTGTACCGTTATTGACAGTATAGGTATGTACCGATCTCAAGGTATAGCCTCTTGCCGCTTGAATGTCAATCTGCTACCGTATGAGTTAGATGAAACACAATATATACCACACGAAGCGCAACCGAGGCCAAGTGATGCTGGAATTTATCATCGTGGCTGCCATGCTGGTCTTGAGCGTTAGCATTATCTCGGTACTGCTCTATACGTTTAAAGAAAACAGCACCAGGGTTTTACATCTCGTTGGCTCAGAGTATCCGTAATACACAAAGGAGGCATCATGAAGAAACGCAGGAACAACAAAAGCGGTCAGTCAATGGTTGAGTATATCATTATCGTACTCATTATTGCTGTGGCGGCACTTGCTATTGTCGGCGTTTTCAGCGACAGGGTGCGGGAACTGTTCGGCTTTGCAACCGAAGAACTTGGCGGCGATGATAGCGCGGTATCGGAAGCCCTGTCTGAAAGTTCTGCGGACTGGGTCAAGGAAGCCGAAGCCGAGAACGCCCAGTAAAGCCATACGTTAGATTCCACGCCTACCAATAGATTGGCATACTATGCGCTCTGTCGAACGCAGAGATTGTGAAGGGCTTTCCACGGCCTCAAGCTCGCACCTGGGTACCAGCTCTCGCTCGGGACAGGCGATGCTCGAATCCCTTGTGGCGATTGGCCTTATATGCCTTATTTTCTTTGGAGCGATGCAAATATCCCAAATGTATGCGGCCCGGGACATTCTGTATCATGCCGCGGCCCGGGGCGCTCGCGCCAAAACGGTTGGCTTTAACCATTGGATGGTCAGAAAAGCCATTTATGTGGCATCCATACCAAATGCGGGCGCCATGGTGACGCCACAACTAGCTGCGCAGGATCCCGCCATCATAAACGCCATAGCGGCTTCCAAGGGCAGCGGCAACCGGGTCGACCCCTGGATGGATATCATGTCCGGCAGGCTCGTACCCACCGCAGCGCGATACCGGATCGAAAATGCGCTCATTCCTGCATTCATGTGGGCAGACAATGCCAATCGTGCCAGAGCCGTCCTGAACTATGAGGCCTGGGACAACAACCACATCAACCACCATGTTGACGGCATAACCCTCGGCGAGGTTGAAAACGCCCCCCCTTTAGAAGTAACCGTCTGGATGAATTATACCAATTGGCTCCCCATGCGCGGCACATATTACAGTGGCGACACCGTGCGCATGGAAGGCAGAAATACACTCGAAAACCACTACGCGGTCTATCTTGATGATCAATACTGGTAGAACAACAAAACGCGGTCAGGCCATGGTCTTCCTCTTGATGGTCATGGTGATACTCGTGTTTGCCGTGCTCTGGAATGTGGATATCCACAAGATCATTGCACTCAAGTCCAGAAGCCAGAATGCCGGAGATGCCGCAGCCCTGATGGCTGCCCGGTGGCAAGGCATCACACTCAATATCATCGGCGACCTCAACATCATGCAGGCCGTAGCCATCAGCGAGGAAGATGCCTATGCCCTGGCAGCCATCACGAATATCCAAAAGCGCCTCTTGTTCACCGGCCCCATGATCGCTCTCGAAGCTTCGCAACAAGCCGCCAAGAATAATGGCATCTATGCAAACGAAGCCTTTTCCGACC
>CAZRCN010000221.1:0-3755 GCA_964598575.1 uncultured Victivallales bacterium
TCCCGCGATCAGCTATGGCATATCCTACCCACAGATTCTGCGGAAGACCCATTTTAAAAGACTGCCGCGTAGCGGCTTACTTGAACAAAAACCTGGAGAGTGTCTGCTCCTTATTGCAAATAGTCGAATACGACCATTTGAAAAAGGAGAGGATCACGGTGCGCCCAGAAGATTTGATTTGCGCCTGTACCCCATGTGTGGCACGTTGATCTCAAATCATGGAGGTGATATCATGAACAAGACAGCAATGGTGCGGGCAAGAGTGCAGCCCGACTTAAAGGACCACGCCGAGACCGTATTCCACCGGTTGGGACTAAATGCCACTCAAGCCATCACGATGTTCTACAAGCAAGTTGAACTTCGTGACGGACTCCCCTTCGATGTGGTCATCCCCACGCAAACCACAAAGCGGACGTTCGACGCGTCCGAGGCCGGTCGCGACCTCGTCGTCTGTGAGGACGCAGACGACATGTTTGAGAAGCTCGGGATCTGATGTACACGCCGATCTACACGAAGCAGTTCGCAAAGGACCTGAAGCGTTGCCAGCGACGCGGCAAGCATCTTGAAAAGTTCAAGATTCTTGTTCGGACTTTGCTATCAGGGAAACCGTTGGACGCGATACACCGAGATCATAAGCTTTCGGGAAACCTTGTTGGTCGACGTGAATGCCATGTTGAGTCGGACTGGGTCCTGATCTACAGGATCGACGGAGACCGACTGGTCTTCGAGCGCATGGGAACTCACTCCGATTTGTTCAAGAAATAAGAGGGCACAACAGGCCAGGTGGAGGCTATCCCGATTCCGCTGCGCTCCATCGGAAAGCCTCACCTGCACGTTATCCCCCTGAAAAGAAAAGAAGTTGCATTTATATTGTTCTGTGTGCTATTGTGTTCTTGTTGTGAACAAAAACTGCTGTCTATCATAAGGAGAACTATCATGTCTCAAACCGTAACACTTAGACTTGACGATGCCGTCTACCAAAAGTTCAAGGGCTTAGCGACGCACGACAACCGCCCACTCTCAAACTATATTCAGACGGCTGCGCTTCGCTTTGTTGAAGAGCATGAAGTCGTTGACGAATTCGAAATGGATGAAATCAGAGGTAACGCGTCCTTGAACCGTAGCCTGAAGATTGGCTTGCGCGATGCAAAGGCGAAGCGAGGACGCTTTGTCTGAATTCAGGATCTTTGAAACAGACGAATTCCTGAAACGCCTTAAAAAGCTGGCGTCACGCGACGCCGCCTTCTTGAGGCGCAAGCTCGATTCATTTGTCTATCCCCAACTCAGAGCTGAGCCCTTCTGGGGCAACAACATCAAGAAGCTTCAGGGCTACACCCCTGAAACTTGGCGATACAGAATTGGGAAGTTCCGAGTTTTCTATATCATAGACCAAGAGGATCAGATCCTCTACATCCTCAGTGTTGACGACAGAAAAAACGCCTACAGATAGACGGGGAAGGGATAACAAGATGAATGGACGCATACTTCTCAAAGCCGCGCTTCGCTTGCTTTGAGAAGATGGTCATTCACGACGTGTGTGCCGGGCGTATCCGGCAGCTAATGGGTGAAAGTCCCTAACCAAGGAGGCCAACCTGAAGGTTAGCTGAAAGCAACTGCGGTTCAGTAATGGATCGTGGGGAGGAGCTGGAAGCAAAGTCGCGGGCTGATCGCATAGAGAATCGAATATGAGGCGGATAGCACTCGGGGCGAGGATGCAACGCACTCGAAAGCCCGACCGGACAGATGCCATGGGGCGATTTGTCTGGCCTGAACAGCCGAACCGCCGTATACGTGATCCGTACGTACGGTGGTCAGGGAGGGGCCTCCCCGCGAGGGGAGCCCCTATCCCAATCGCCAAAAGAATAGATTGACTCCGCGCTCTCGATAGCGTACGGTATTGCGTACGAACAAGGAGGCCAACTTATGACTAGCATGACAGCCACTCAAGCGCGAAAGCAACTCTATACACTGCTTGATGATGTATCCGAATCGCATGAGCCGATACAAATTGCCGGCAAACGGAATTCTGCCGTTCTCGTATCCGAGAACGACTGGCGTTCCGTTCAGGAAACACTGTACCTCAACAGTGTTCCAGGCATGCGCGACTCAATTCGCAAGGGGTTATCCACGCCTGTGGAGAAGTGCAGCACGGAGCTTGACTGGTGAACTGGGCAATCGTCTACACCAATCAAGCAAAACGAGACGCAAAGAAACTATCTCGCTCGGGACTAAAGCCCCAAGCGGAGAAGCTTATCAGTCTTCTGTCAGCCGACCCGTACCAGAACCCGCCACCATACGAGAAACTTGTCGGGGATCTCGCGGGAGCATGCTCCCGCAGATTAAACATTCAGCATCGCCTTGTCTATCAGATCCTCGATGATATCAAAACGGTAAAGATTATCAGAATGTGGACACACTACGAGTAGACTTGGCGAACAAGAAAAATGCAGCGTACGGCTAAAGCCGCCGCTCACCGCCACGTTAGCCAATAGAATATAGAGAATAATACTGTTGACGTATAACGTTACGCGTTATACTATATCCATGAAATGATAACAAACTTCAAGTGTAAAGAAACAGAGAAATTATGGGCACGGCAGTTTTCACGAAAACTGCCGACGAACATTCAGAGGGTTGCGTTTCGGAAACTCAGAATGCTGAATCGAAGTTCATCAATCCAAGACCTGAGAATTCCCCCAGCAAATAGACTAGAAGCTTTATCAGGGAAAAGAGAGGGACAACATAGCATTCGCATCAATCAGCAATGGCGAATTTGTTTCAAGTGGACAAACGGCAATGCATACAATGTAGAAATTGTTGATTATCATTAGAGGTGATAAAATGAAAAAGATACCAGCAATACATCCAGGTGAAGTTCTTAACGAAGAATTCCTCAAGCCAATGAACATCAGCCAAAACCAACTCGGGCGTGATCTCGAAGTTTCTCCTCGTAGGGTAAACGAAATCATTCACGGCAAAAGAAGCATCACGGCTGACACAGCCTTACGTCTGTCCGCCTATTTCGGAAACTCTGCATCTTTCTGGCTCGGCCTCCAGATGGATTATGACCTCGATATAGCAGAGGACACTATTGCTCCAAAGATTCAAAAAGAAGTGCACCAGTTAGCCGTAGCATAATATTTGGCTAACACAATAGGCTGAGGGGGTCACGTCTCGCCATTCTTCAATTGCTTGACAGTTGCTGCTTGGTCATGGCACGGCGCGTTACGCATAGATGTTGAGGGTGGTTGGTATCACGTGATGTCGCGTGGAATCGAACGTCGCGTGATCTTCCTTGGTGACACGTTTCGTTTTCATTTTCTCGATTTGCTTGGTGAGATGAGTGAGCGCTTCTGTGTGGAGGTCCACGCCTATGTTCTTATGGCGAAACATTTCTCTGATTTTGCGAACCCCGCATGCGAACGCGAGCCAGGCGATGCAGTGGTTGAATGTGAGTTTCAGTGCGTGGTCGAATGCCAAACGTCAACGCGTGGGGCACGTATTCCAAGGTCGTTTTCGCTCGACGCTCATTGATAGCGACGGAGCCTGGTTGTTGAAAGCCAGTGCCTATCTTCATTTGAACCCTGTACGTGTATCCTCACTGGGACTTGGCAAATCCGCCAACAAGGCCGAGTCGTTAGGGATGGTCAAGCCGGACAAGGATAAGATCCGTAAGCGTTTGCGTGTGCTGCGTGGGCATCGCTGGTCCTCGTACCGGGGCTATGGCAATTACGGCACTGTTCCCGAATGGCTTG
>CAZRCN010000222.1:0-1756 GCA_964598575.1 uncultured Victivallales bacterium
CCTTCGCGCCCTTCGCGTCTTCGCGGTGAATCTCTCTACCGCTGGCTCTGAATCTGATCAATGATCGACCGATATTTGGCAGCCAGCTCCCGGGCTTCTTCGGCATCGCTGACTTCGGCGATTCCACCATCGGCTTGGCCGGTTTCGTAGTAGCGCACGGTTTCCTCGTACAGTTCCGCCCGGCAGGTTAGGCCGTCAATGATCTGGCCCCAGTCGTTGTCATCGAGTGTTATGGGTTTATTCATGGCGACATCCTGGCAAGCCAATGCTTGGTTGTCAAAGGACGATGAGGCAAGGGTGAGTAAAGCAGAAATTGGGAAAGCTGAAAGCAGAAATGCTGTGGGCGGTAGGCGGTGGGCGGTGGGCGATGGACAGTCGGCTACGTTATGCGTGATGAAGCCGCGCGTGTTTTTCTCGTCCAATGCTGATGGCAGACTCGATCAAAACGCGAATGGCAGGGCTGCATCCCCTGAATTTCACTTTGGCTAGGAATGATTCGCCATGCTGTTCAACCGCGCCAGCCACCAACGCGTTGATAAACGAACTGTTCGCGCTGCGGACACCGGTAAAATCAATGATAATAGTTTCGCTGATATCAACGTATGGGTCCAGTCTCCCGCGCCGGTATTCGTAGGCTCGCGAGCCGTCGGACATTGACCGTCCGAATTCTTCAGCCATATGGATTTCCAAGTTCACGCCTCAAATATAGCCGAACCCCCCGGTGCTTGCAACAATCTTGTTTCAAGTTTGGCGCGCTCCAGAAGGTTGGCGAAATCCTGTACCCTGTCCTGTCGAAAGGTTAATCCAACAACTGTCCCGTCGTAAATACCGCCTTGGGGTAGTCGATCAGTCTTGCGATTTCCTTTTGAATCGAGCAAAACAGTCCCCGAACCGGAGGCAACCAGCATCAATCCTTCCGCAATCTGGATCAAGTTGAAAACGAGCGAGAGCCCGACTCCTTCATTGGCGGGTTGCCCTTTTGAACTGATTTTCGGCTCTATTGCCTTCTCTATGGCCTGTGCGTCGTCGAGCGCTTCGGCCCATTTCAATCCCGCGTCAATGAAGCTCTGCCTGATACCCAGGCCGTTGTCGGCAATTGCAATCTTTACAAGTCCTTTATGCCGTTCAACCTGTGCGGCGGCATATCCAGTCCCTCTGCTATGCTGGCGCACGTTATTGCCCAGTTCTGTGAGTACATACCAGACGACATCGTAAAGGCCACACATGGGGTTCCCGTAGTCATCGCCTCCCGGCGCCAGACACAGCGCAATATCATGTCCAATCGCATCCACACGATGGTCGATCAGCCTTACAGGCACAAATCGCCCGCTGGAGTCGCGGCGGGTGAACATCTCGTTCATATCGACTCCGATAACCTTGAGCAAATCCATACGCTGTAAATAGTCGCGAATAGGGCATTCATCGATTCCAGTTATCCGAACGACAATATGTTCTCGGTGCCACCGGGTAACACATGCTGCCAGCGAGACTAACCCAATGGGAGTGATGCGGCGTAGTTGCGAGAAATCAATAAGAGCCTCGCCATCGGATGCATCGTGGAGGTCACCCAAGAGAAGCAGGATATTGTCGCCTTTTACATATTCTGGAAGTTTAATTTTCATAGTGAATATTGTTTTGATTTAAAGGGATTATCGCATGATAATCGACAAATTCAACTCTTTGCTGGCGGATGAGGAACGGTATCCGGCGGATGTCGCCTGGCCGGGGGATTTGAAAAAGCAGAAATTGGGAAAGC
>CAZRCN010000222.1:1856-3725 GCA_964598575.1 uncultured Victivallales bacterium
AAAGCAGAAATTGGGAAAGCCGAAAGCAGAAATTCTGTGGGCGGTGGGCGGTGCGCGGTTCAGGCTACGGTGCAGGATAGAGTTCTGCCGGTTCGGGTCCTGCCCGCAGGTAGTCTTCAACATCGTGGATGGTGGCATTCGAAAAATCGGGGGATCTATTTGTGCCGGTTTGCTGTGTTGTCTCAACAAGCGAATACCACTGGTTGCTGGAAACGTGTTCCGTTTCCACGGGGAAATAGGTGGTCTCATTGAATCCGGGGCGACAGATTTGGTGTTTGGATAGGCCTCTTGCCGCCACGATAAGGAGTGCAAGGGCAACGAGACCACCAATAATAATGCGTTTTCCCTGGATCTTTTCGCCTTGGTCGAGAAGACGGAGTACCAGTCTGGGGCGTATGGCAAGCAGAAGACCGAATGCGAGCCTGAGTGCAGGCAGCAGCACGGAGGAAATGGTCCATCCTCCGAAGAAACTGGGGCGAAAGCAGCTCGCCACCAGGGCTGGTGCTGCATTCACCGTGATATACACCCCGATGAGAGTGACCCCGATGAGAAGGATAGAATCCTTCGCGAGAGTCCCCGTTTCCTCCGTTTCCGGGAGTTTGAGCTTGTCGGCAAGCCACGTGGTGCGGAAGAGCAGTAGCCACGCAACCCCAAAGGTGAGTATCAGCGTAGCCAGAAGCCCGATTATCGTGAACGGCAGACTCACACCGGAAAAACCGGTCGATGTGACGACAGTGTCAGAGCTAGAGCCTGCTTCCGTAAACATGGCGACAAAGGGAATGATACCCGTGACATACGCCAGTCCAGCGTACACCTGCAGTAGACCAAAGACTTTTGCCGCCGCGATAAACAGTTTACGCATATTTCATCCTTTCTAGCCGACAAATCTGAGCCGTAATATTTACGTAACTCAACGGCGCGTTGTTGCGACTTTTGGCTCCGGAAGTCGCAACAGGGTGCGCATCAGGTTATTCTGCGTTTCAGCAAAAAAGAGCTGGGCATCACGGTCATCCGAACGGTAGTCAGCGCTGAGGGCAAACAGGTCGCGGACTTTCTGGTAGAACCGCTTTTCGGAGGCACGGATTTCGCGTATGCGGGCGAGCAGCTCGTCAAAATAGTCCCATCCGCTGGGATTTTTGAGGCGCTCATCATCCATGATGAACCCTTTTTCGAGGTATTCCGCCAGGTGCCGGGTGGCCCATTGCCGAAACTGCGTGCCGCGTGGCGAGCGAACCCGGTAGCCAACCGCCAGAATCATGTAGAGATTGTAAAGAAAGGTCTTTCGTTGAACCTGCCGGGATCCCTCGGTTTGAACTGTCAAGGATTCCTTGACAGTTGCCGCTTCCGGCAGTTCGCCTTCCTCTAAGATGTTCTTGATGTGCAGGCTTACGTTCTGTTTGGTCGTATCAAACAGCTCGGCCATTTCGAGCTGGCTGAGCCATGCGGAGTCGTCCATCGTTTTCAGCCGGACTTCTGACGTCCCGTCCTCAGTGCGGTAAACAATCAGCCCACCGGCAGCGGCCTTTGCTGCCCCAGATTCGTGTTTGTCGGTATCCATTTGTGGTTCCTCTTATACCCCAAATCCCCGTTCTTCCAGCCCCAGCCCCGTCACGCATTTCACACCAGTCCCAACCCCATTCTTGCCGGCAGCATCATGCCGGAACAACCGCCCGACGTCAAACCCGCATCATCTGGAATATTACTGGCTATGGGGTCGTTTGGCTATGGAAACGGTAGGGACAGACAGGTAGTTGCTGGCGGCAAGGACACGAAGCCGGAGTTGATTGTGCGGTCGCTGCTGCATCGGGCGGGGGTGCGGTTCTCGCTGCGGCGCAAGGATCTGCCGGGTAAGCCGGATATCGTGATGCC
>CAZRCN010000223.1:0-3714 GCA_964598575.1 uncultured Victivallales bacterium
GTAGGCAACCGTGCTATGCTCGTGGCACTCAAGATAAAACGCTAAATGTTGGGTGCAGGAGATATGACCATACTGATAACAGTCGGCTACCTGCTGGCAATAATGTTGCCCTTCTTGCTCGTCCGGAAATGGAAGGGAGGCGGGTTCGTCTTGGCGGTCCTTGTCCAGTGGGCAGCCGTTCATGCGCTCAATCTGCTGGACCTTCGCTTCGACCCCGAGCGCGTCGACTACATCTTTGCCGGTTTGTGGGAGGCCATCGGATGGTTGTATGCCATCGTGTACTGTCTCATCGTCTTG
The DNA here is from genome assembly GCA_964598575.1 of uncultured Victivallales bacterium. Lineage (GTDB taxonomy): Bacteria > Verrucomicrobiota > Kiritimatiellia > UBA8416 > UBA8416 > T3Sed10-140. The sequence goes on from CAZRCN010000223.1 coordinate 298, forward strand.
GGGATCATCACGGTCTGGCGGGTTGTCAGACGGATCGTGATGACGCGAACACAAACAACGGAAGGCACCCAACCAGCACCTGGACACGTACGCTGAAAGGCCGCCGCAGACGACGTCCTTCCAGCGCCGGTCAGGTGCGCCGTTGGGACATGAAATATGAAAACAGCCATCAAATTACTTTGCCTTGCTTACATCCTCACCACCCTTGGATGTGCAAGTGGCGCCAGCCGCTCAGGGATAGCGCACAGTCCAACCCCGGTGTACCCGGGAGCAGTTCTCGACGTCCGTCTCGTTATTGATCCCTACTACATCAACTTCTCCCCGTCGGGACGCCGACCAGATAAGCTTGCTCTAGGACCACGTTTTTTGAGCATTCTAGATATTCCGTTCTCCACGATTGTGGACACGGTTTGTTTACCGTACGACATTTACACATGGGTAACTGATGACGACCCGAAACAATGAGGTCCCAACACAAGCCTGAATCCTATTTCAGGAAGTTCAATAAAACATCCTGAAAAGGATTAGGCACACGTTCGGGAATGAAAAAATGAAAAGATGGATTCCATTACTGATGATTGCGTTCTTGGCCGGATGCAATGGCCTCAAGCACGTTACAGGCTCCGAATTCAAACGTGAATACGAATTGCGCAATGCGCAGACGATGGTCTCTTCCGAATACCTTGGAGAGAAGGACGGCAAGGTGTACCTGCGCCGTAAAACGATGTCACCGGTCAGAAGCAAATGGAAAGAGGAGGTCTGGTTCACAGAAGCCAGCAACCTCGATCCAGCATTTCTGGAACAACTGAAGAGGGAGATCCCGAACACCAACCTGGAACCTATTTCAGGAAGTCAATAAACTTCCTGAAAAGGTTCAGGTCAACGTTGGGCTCGAAGATCATCCACCCTGCGTTATCAGACGGACGGACAGTGAATGCGTCGAAGCCAAGAAACCCAAAGGCACGCGGGGCGCGGAGCATAATGGCGGTTATTTCCGACGCGTATGCCACGACCTCGCAGGCCACACCATCGCACAGCGTGTCGCGCAGTTCTCCCCTCGTGGCGGGGCGAGCCCAACAAGAACTTGGACCCGTACAACCAGAAGCCGGATTTACCTCTTTAGACATTTGTAACCTCCTTCTCCGGCTTCTGTTTGCCGGTCAAGTTTGCGTTGTGCAAAAGAAATGAAAAAGAAACTCATCACCACAATATGTGTGACCGTAAGCGTGATCATCGTCATCGCCATTAGCTATACCCGAGGTATTTCCTATGCTGTGTCGAGAGAAGCCGAGGGTGCACTAGCTCTCCATGTTGCTTATTACAGCTGGCTCGACAATAGCAACATCCATCGACTTACTAATTCACTAAACATTGCTTTGATTTCTCAACTCAACACAATGGATGCCATTGAAAAGCACCCCTTGAGATACGGTCCATGGTACTTCTTGAACTCAAAGAAATCAAAAGGTGAAAGATGGGAATTGACTAAGAAAACAGCCATAGCCAGAGTACAAGAACAACGTGATGAACTGAACTACTTAATGTCTAACCCAGAAGAAGCAGCCAGACGACTCGAACAAGGGTTTGAAAAAGCGTTCAGAGAGTCGGGAAGGTCAAACACAAATGTGAAGGTCACAAGGAGCACAAAGGACTCCACCGAAATGGAACTTGATAATTGGGAACAGCATGATGCACAACAATAGCCTGCTCCTTATTTCAAATAGTCGAATACGACCATTTGAAAAAGGAGAGGCACACGTTGGCTTAGAGAGATAAATGAAACTACTACGCAACATCATCCTCGTCTGTTTGCTTGCTATTCTCGCAGGATGCGCAACTGGGCGGACAGCCGATCTTCGCGACTGTGGGCGAGCATCCCTAGGTCTTGGGTTCGGACTCGGCGCACACCTTGAACTTGGCGCACTCACGCATCCAGCAATCGGAATAAAGTCGACAACTTGGCGAATTGGATTCGAGAATCGTGATGCTATAGGCATTTGGCAGGAGACTGAATACTATACACCCTATCTTATCTTTTGCGAACAACCTGAGTCCTACGTGAGATCTTCCAAGGTTAGTGGGCAGACTGCAGGTTATTGGCTGAACCTGAAGCCTAGCTATGTCGATCACAACACCAATACCTTTAATAGAATCACTGACCTTGAACTTGGAGCATCCGCTCTACTTGTGTCAGCCCGTGTAGGAATTAACCCACTGGAGATTGTAGATTTCATCCTTGGTTTTGTCGGGTTCGACATAGCCAACGATGACCCCAAGAATAAAGGCAAAGAGAAGCCAACAACCGAATCCACACCTACAAAATGACCCGCGCCTTGCGCAGTCCATTTTGAGGTTGATTCGAAGCGTTCGCTTATAAAATGATAGGCACAACGTGTGCCAGACTAAAACAAGAGAAGGAGATAGAGGATGATGAGAAGAACAATCGCAATCGCAGCGCTAACAGGGGCATTCGCGATGACAGGCTGTTCAGCCGACTCGACAGGCAATGCCCAAGAGACACTATTTGTCGAAATGCGAGATGTGGAAGGATCGCAAGAAGGCGCCCTTACCGTTCGCGCAACCAACGTGCGTTTCGATAAACTGGCGACTTCCGTGCTAAACGCCTTAATTGAATACGATCGGGCGCATCATCCAGATATGCCGGAGGTGTCTTTCGGCTTTGATTCCGAAGTAGCGCAGAGGGTCGTATCGTTTAATCTGGAAAATGAGCGCGCCAGAACAGCCATACTTCGTGCTCTACTTGAGGTTGGCGAGTGCCATAATGTCGGATCGACGCGCGACGGCAAAGAACACATGACCTTCTCGCGGCAGCCACCACCACCGGGAAAACCTGCCGTCAGTAAAGCCGATGCGCAAACAGGCGACTCCAAAGTCGTCGACGAAGATTCGCCCGAATACCAAGCCATGTTAAAAACATGGCGTGCCTTTCGTGAATGCACCAACAAAGGGGATTACGAGGGAGCAAAGGCATTCGTTAGATTAAAAGGGCATGAAACAGATCCGAAAAAGAGCTGGCCAGAATTTGAATGGGAAAAACAAGCTTTGGTTTTAACTAGTCGCGGTAAGATTGATATGGCGCGCTCTAGGGTGCGTGGGGCTACGATAAAACATAATCTTTTAAAAACGGGTCGCTTAAGTCTCGCAAGGTATTATGAGGGTAGGGAGCGAGGCGGATCGGCTCGCATTGATTTTGTTTTCATCGACGGAAATGCTTATATTACGAAGCCATGATATGCCATCCCAGCCGCTCGAATCTGATATCAGGAAGAGCAGGAGAAGCGAACAAATCGGTGGACACCTATTTCAGGAAGTTGAATACAACTTCCTGAAAAGGGTCACCGCGACGTTCGCTGTGGAAATATGAAAAAAGAAAGAACTAGACTTCCCTGGTACTTG
>CAZRCN010000224.1:0-3713 GCA_964598575.1 uncultured Victivallales bacterium
TGGATGTGGTCATCACCTTGCGACTGTTTGCCTTGCTGTTTCCGGTCCTCGGTTTAGTACGCCGTCGCCTGCTGCCCAAGTTTACCCGGAAGCAGGCCATGGGCATCGATGTCGTCTTTAAATGAAATTTCGAGCGCATCTGGTAAAAATCCATGGTTGATCGTTATGGGTCGGAGGTTGGGTGTATTATCAGATTGCGAATGCAGTCTTTGCGTAGTAGGCTTCTCGATGTTCCGGGAACGTGGAAAGCGGAATACCGGACATAAAGAACGCATAGCGTTGAAAGAGACGGATGGATACCATTAGGGACGCTGTCATGACGAATACCAGAAAATCGCCACATCAGGAACCGCCGGGCCATACGGACCCGTGGCTGGCACCGCCCGCATCGCCAACTGGTGCATACTATGCGCCCTATTACACCGGCGTGCCCCATACGACCGTATTTAGCCTAGGATGGATCTTGCGTGTTGTCCGCCATAACTGGATGTACATCGCGGTAGCGGCGGCCTTGGGGTTGGGGTTGGTGATTGCCAGGGTGCAGACCATCCCGGAGCAGTACAAGGCAACCAGCATGATCGAGATGAGTGTGCGGCGCCCGCGCATTTCTTCCGGAGAAGAGGCCGTTCTCACCGATCGGCATTCATGGGTCAATACTGAGCAGGTTTTTAATACCCGCCTCAAGAAGTTTCAAGATCCTCGTACAAAAAAAATTGCGCGCCAAATCCTGCAGAACCAGGGGGTGACGGATCCGATTGCGCTAGCGCCGGCATCCTTTTCGATGGTAAACGATTCTTTCCTTGTTCGTATCAGTTGTGCACATACGAACCCGACAAATGCAGCTCTTAGCGCGAATGCGTTTGCAGAGGCAGCGGTTCAGGTAATGGAGCAGGATAATCGCGAATCTTCGGAAAGTGCGGTGGAATGGTTGCGGACACAGGCTGCGGCGCAGAAAGATGCGGTGGAAAAAGCGGATCAGGCACTGGCTGCGTTTCGTGCCAAGCACCAGTTGGATTTGCTTGAGAGTCAGATTGCGGCCGTGCGCGATTCGCTGACGAGCCTGAATCGAAACCAGAGCGAGCTTCAATCGCGGATTGTAACAGAGCGCGAGTTGCTGGCCGCACTGGAAGCCGGCCAGATCCCGCAGGATCTAGCGGACGCAGTCGATGTGCGCGAGCAGCAGTCGGTTTTGCGGGCCGCTCGGTCGCGTCTGCAGTTACTGTTGGAGAAATACCGTACCCAACATCCCGCCGTACAGGCGGAAATGCACTTGGTCAGGACGCATGAAGCTGCTTATCAAGAGGTTTTAGCGAAGCACCGCCAGGTGCTGCGGGATACGATAAATGTGCTGGAACGGCAGTTTGCGGCCTTGCGTAGCCAAATTGAGGCGACGCAACGTGATGCGGCGGAAAAGGAAGCCCGGTTGGTTTCGTTGAACTCGACGCAAGGTGCGTTAGAGCGAGAGTTGCAGGCGGCGAACATGAGTTACGCGGGTGTGCTACGGCGAATGGAGGAAGCACGCCTTTCAGCCGATGAAAAGACAACTGCGATAAAAATAGCCCAGTTGGCTGATCCACCGGTTATGCCGGTGTATCCGCGGCCCATGCGTTCGGCGGCTAAGGGCCTGATCTTCGGCGGCTTCCTGGGGGTACTACTGGCATTTGCGAAGGATTGGCTCAAGGACCACGTAAGTTCGACGGAAGATGTGGAGGATGGCCTGGGCTTGCGGGTGCTGGGGCTATTCAGGCGCGAGAAAATCACGGATCGGGCAACGCTGGCTCGGGCGGTACTGAACAACAATCCACCTGCGTTTACGGAGGCGGTGGCGGGTTTGCGCACAAACCTTGTGATGGGGGGGGACGAGGCTGCAGTGCGATCCCTTTTGGTTGCCAGTGCTGGCGTCGAATGCGGGAAGACCGTGACCGCGTGCAATCTGGCGCTGATGTTTGCCATGACAGGGGAACGAACGCTGATTGTGGATTTTGATTTCCGGCGCCCGCGTATTGGACGTCTGCTGGCAAAGATACCGGATAAGGCGCATAGCTTGGCGCATGTGCTATCGGATAACCAGGAGCAACAGATCGATTTTTCTGCGCTTGTGCAGAAGGGCCCGCACGAGAAGCTGGCTGTCATTGCATCTGCCCCTGACCGAAACTTGCATCCTGCCTATCTGCTGGGACATGCCTCGATCAAGGCCTTTATCGAATGGGCAGAGGAAAAATATGAACGTGTGGTGATTGACAGTCCACCACATGGTCTACTGAGTGACGCGATGAATCTGGCGGCATATGTCTCGGGTGTGATCATCGTGTGTCGGCACGACAAGAGTCGCAAACATGGTATTGCGCGTACGATCCGGGCGTTGGAGCATCTGCATGCCAATCTGCTGGGGGCCGTCATCAATGCCGTACCGCAAGGCGGATTGTCGGCATATGACTACTATCGCGGCGGCTACGATTTCAAAGATTACCAAACGCTAGTGAATGATGTTGAAATAGCGTAACGCTGAAGTAGTTGATGACCCGCGGTGCGAGGCGCATACGGGTTGGCGGCAAAAGGCGAAGCCGCCGTGGGAGATGCTAAAAGATAACTTCCGGGACGTAAATGACATCGCCAGGTTGCAGTCTGAGATTGGCTTCACCGGAGGACCGGGCCATCTCCCGCATGTCAAACATGATGCGTTTCGTGGTTCCGTCTTTTTCTTGTCTTGTGATTTCGATTCGGCTTTCCTTGGCGTACTTGATGAATCCGCCCGCCTCCCGTATCGCTTGCGTGATCGTGAGATCCCGTGTGGGCGGGATTCTGATTTGCCCCGGGGTTTCGACCCGCCCGAGCACCGTGACATAGCCCCAAGGGAATGTGCTGTCGTTGTCACCGACGGAAATGCCTACGGAAACAATGGGATCAATGAAATAGCTCTGATTGTATTCCTGTGTCAACCAGGACTGGAATTCTTGTAGCGAACGTCCGGCGGCTTGGACCGAACCGATCAGGGGTAGGGTCACATGCCCACTTTCCTGGATGCGTATGCCCTCTTCGACGATTTCGTCTTCTCCTGCAACCATTACGCGCACATCAAGCATGTAGCCGGGGGTTAAGCTTGGCGATGTGTCTTTCATGCGTTTGGTATCTTGGCTGGATTCTGTTTGCTCTACCGTTGCGCAGGCAGACAGCATCCACGCTGTCAGCATCGCGCCAAACATGACATGGAGCAAGCGCAATGGTGCCTGGTTTGTTTTAGCGTTCGTTTTGATAGTGCCCTCGTAGTTATTCCGTTTGTCGGTTTTCGGGTTCGATTGTAAAGCGGGTAACGGCGTTTGTTTCACCTTGCACGATTAATTCCGCAAGATACGTGCCAGGCGGTAGACCCTTCCAGTATACCCATTTTAATTCGTTACGCTTGATATAAAACGTTTTGCGCTGAATCACCATATCCAAATCGCTTTTGCGCAACTGGATAGAGACATCGTGGCCGGACTGCCCTGACACAACAATGGCCGCAGTCTCGTCATGCGAAAAGGTATCGCGGCTGGCGTAGTAGTTTCTACGCTCGACATCTTGAAGTCTCGTTGTAAAAACAACAGGAGATAAGGCACATCCAGCGCCCCATAACGCAATGCAAACAATCACTGTGATTTTCTTGGTCATCTCTGGATGGTATCAGTATCTATGTATTCGTCTCAAGCTCAAATTCATCCTCTCTGCGCATCGGC
>CAZRCN010000225.1:0-3704 GCA_964598575.1 uncultured Victivallales bacterium
GTAGCGCGACCCGGAAAGCAATGCAATGGAGGACTTACGTGCGGGCGGTTTATGCGAGCCAGTGGGAAAGGTCGCGGTTGATGCGGTGGCTGAAGGCGAGGATTTGCGGGCGATAGGCCTGTTGGAGCATGGCTCGTATGTCGGCCGGCATGGGGGGGTAGGACCCTTTGTTGACGTGGCGATGGACGTCCGGTTGGAAGGCAGGGTCTACACCGATCCATGCGTAGAGGTTTTGCGCAAAGGCTTCCGGGGCCTGTAGCGCATCATCGTAGAGCAACACGGCCATATCGGGGAAACGTGCCTGCCAGAGGGCCAGCCAGTCGGCATAGTTGCCCATGGTATGGATCCACCGTCCATCGGCTGCCCACATTTTCTTGAAGCTGGGGATGGGTTTGTTGCGTGCGCATTTACGATGATGCCAATGCCAGTAGGCGGACCAGGCGCGGTCGATCGGATTACGGAAGATGCAGAAGATGCGGATGTGCGGATAGCGGCGGGCCACTTCTTCGCATACAGAGGGGCAGGTTCGCCGCCAGATGTAGGTTTCGTGGCGGAAGTTGATACGGGGATAGAATTCCTTGCGCCAGGAACGTCGGGGGTGGTTGATCAGGTAGAAAGGCGAGATTTCGCCAGCCATGCGCCCGGCTTTTTGATGAAAGTGCTCTTGATACCAGGTATCCCCTTTGTGGTAGCGCCGAATAAAGTAGTCGGTTTCCTTGCGGGCAATATGGATGCCGGGATGCTGGGTCAGGATGTCGGACAGCCAGGTGGTGCCGCTTTTCTGTACCCCGATGCCGATAAAATCGGGAATGCCATCGGGCTGGGGCTGACGTGTTGGTGCGTTCATTGCGGTTCTCCAGGCGGGAAGAGGTGATCCAGCAGGGGCTGGAGCTGCGTGAGCAGCATGCGGGTGTGGTAGGCGTGCCCGGCTTGGTTGGGGTGATGATCGCAGGCATAGAGGATCATATCGGAGACCTCGGCGGCGGGCAGCTCGTAGGTGTAGCCATCGATCAGCGGGAACCCTTGCGCGGTGGCGGTTGTACGCGCGAAGGCCCGGTAGGCCTGACTCAGGCTGGATTCCGGGGCGGTGGACATGGGGCGCAGGATAAAGAGTACGATGGGGATATCGGGGGCATAGGTTGTAAGGCGCCTGAGGAGGGTACGAAAGGCTTGTTGGCGGTCGTGAAGCAGGGTTGTCTCCGTGGGTTGGTCGGGTTGGCGGGCGAGCTGCTGGTGCAGGAGGTTGCCTTTGCGGCTCATCCAGAGCAGGCGCGCAAAAAAGCTGTGGTTGCGAAAGAACCGGTAGCGGGAGTTTGCATATAGTTCGAGCGTGGTTCCGGTAAAAGGGGTTGCAAGTCGCGGTTGTTCTGCCAGGGATGTGGCAAGTTTAGGATGGACATGAAAGAGGATGAGGTCGGGCTTGCGGGACAAAACCTCGGCCTGCAGGAGGTGCAGCATATTGCCCCAGTTGGAGCCGCTGATGCCATAATTGAGAACGTGGGTATGCTGGCGACCGGGATGCTGCCGCAGCTGTTGCTGCAGGCGTGCCGGGTAGGGGCTGCCATCGGGTACGCCGGCACCCATTTCTGCGGAGGCCCCCAGTACAGCGAGCTGCAGGTCCGCCGGCGGCGCATCGGGTGCCGGAAAGTCCGCCCCGCGGAAGCCATCGGTGTTCACGGAGAAGGGGGCACCTTTAAACCAGAGCGAAGAGCCGGGCGCCAAGCCGGTATAGGTGTTGGTGGCATAGGAGAAACCGGCAAAGGGGTTGCCGTAGTCGGCGGGTTTATAGTGTTTCAGGGAAAGCCCCTTGGGGCCGAAGGTTTGTAGGCGCATGTAGCATTCACCCGCGAGGAAGAAGAGGAGCAGGGAAAGCAGCAGGATCGTCAGATAGTGGCCATGGGGTTGTGCCAGGCGGTAGGCGAGTGCGGCCACGATGGCAAAGACCAGGAGCAGCGGAAGGGGGGCAAGTGCGTCGAGGGCATAGTACCAGAATGCCACGAGCAGCAGGCCCGCCAGTGCCAGGCGTACGACCGCCGGATTCCAGCAGCGCAGCAGGAACCGTATGGGCTCAAAATTGAAAATAGATAAAATCCTCGCCGCCATGTAGATCGACTCCAAATAACCAGGCCGCCGCGATCATATAGCAGGCAGCCAAATAAAAAAAGAACCGGATAACGGGTTTTTGTTGCAGCAGGAAGAGCATGTCTTTGGTGCGGTACTGGCAGATCTGCATGACGACAAAAGGTGTGCTGAAAAAAGCGACGAGTCGAAGGTGCTGGAAAAAAGCAGCATCAGGGCGGGGGAGATGGGTAAGGGCTTGCAGGAGCTGTGCGGTATGGTGAAGGGTTTCGGCGCGGAACAGGAGCCCGCTGAGCGCAAACACGTGGAAGGTAAGCCCCATGCTGAGCAGGAGCCAGGCATTGGCCCACAATGGTTTGCGGGGCCGGATGTATTTCTTGAGGTATGGGCGGAGGAGATGATATCCAACCTGGACAAGACCGTAGGCAAAGCCCCACAGGACGAAATTCCAAGATGCGCCGTGCCAGAGTCCGATAAGGGTCATGGTTAGCAACAGGGCCAGGAGGTTTTTGGTTTTGCTGCGGTGGCTGACGCCGAGCGAGGCAAAGACATAATCGCGTACCCAGGTGGTGAGGGAGATGTGCCATTCGGCCCAGAATTCCGTGACGCGCCGTGTCAGGTAGGGAAGCTTGAAGTTGACCATCAATTCAAAGCCCATGAGCTTGGAGATGCCCCGCGCGATATGGGAATAACCCGCAAAGTCGCAGTAGATTTGCACGGCAAATGTGTAGAGCGCGAGCATGACATGCCACCCATTCGCCAGCTCTGGCACGAGATTGCCGTCGGGACCCCGGGCAAAAACCTGATTTACAACGGGGGCCACGTTGTCGGCAATGATGATTTTCATGAAGAGGCCCCAGCCGATCAGGAAGCCCCCTTCCCGGATTTGCTGGAACGAGAGGAAGCGTGGCTGCTGGATCTGGGGGAGCAAGCGCCCGGCACGCTCAATGGGACCGGCGACAAGCTGGGGAAAGAAGGAGACAAAGAGCGCAAAATCGAGAAAGTCATGCGTAGGTTCGAGCTGACGGCGGTAGATATCGAGCGTATAGCTCATGGTCTGAAAGGTATAGAAGGAGATCCCGACAGGCAGGATGATGTCCAGGGTCCAGGGGGAGACTTCGAGGCCGAGTAGGTGCAGGAGCCGCCCGAGGGAGTCGGCAAAGAAGCCATAGTACTTGAAGAAGCCGAGCATGCCGAGGTTGCAGCTCATACTGAGCAGCAGCCAGCGTTTGCGGGTGCGGGGGGTATCCGAGGCATGGATATGCAGCCCGGCAAAATAATCGATGATGGTGGATGCCAGCAGGAGGGAGACAAAGCGCCAATCCCACCAGGCGTAAAAGACATAGCTGGCAAGTAGCAGCATACGGTTTTGTACCCGATGGTGCAACACCAGGTATAGGCCGTATACCACCAGAAAAAACATCAGAAATGTCAAAGAGTTAAAAAACACAGTGGTTCCAGATCGGGTGACCGGGATTGTGTAGCTTGCAAACAGCTATTGTTCACATCCCGGAATGGGAGTGTATCTAGTCGATTTCGGCTTGAATGTCTAGCGCATATGCACTGTCTCTGGGCCTCAGGGTGCGGTGCGGCCATCGCCCCGCAGGTCGCCGCCGCCGCTCGAG
>CAZRCN010000226.1:0-2144 GCA_964598575.1 uncultured Victivallales bacterium
TCTGCCGCACAGTGAGCCGTCGAAACACCGATGGCTCTTGCGCCAGATAGCCGATTCCCATCCGGGCCCGCTGAAACATGGGTTTGCCGGTAATCTCGCGCCCCTGTAGAAACACCTTGCCCCCGTCCGGCTTCACCAGCCCTACAATCATGTAGAACGAGGTCGTTTTACCCGCGCCATTCGGTCCGAGCAGCCCAACAATTTCGCCGGCACGAACATTGATACAGACATCTGTTACAACCGTCTTGCCCTTATATACCTTCCGCAAGTCCTGCGCCTCGATCAAAAAGGCCTCTTCGGCTCTTTGCCTGTCTGCTACCATATCCTGTTGCTCCGTACGTTTGTGCCCTTCAAGCTGCATCAGTCGACCCTGTCTAACGCGGCAGCGGAATGCCCTGCCCATCCTCACGTGGAAACACCACTAGGCGTCCAGGCTTCGATATCACCTTTTGACTGTGCGTAAAAATACGAATCTCATCGCCTCGCAGCTCATCCGTTCCCCGCAGCAGACGTGGCTTCTCCGTCAGGAGAATCGAGCCATCCTTGGCGGTGTACACGGCCTTCCCTGCAAGGGCCTGCCGGTCACCCTGCACGACATGCACGTTTTCCCTTGCCACAACCGAATCAATCTGGTTCTCGTCATCAAAGTACACATACAGCTTCTGACAGGTTAACGTGACCTGCCCATCCTCCACCCGTACCTGTCCTTCGAAGATGGCGATCGAACGCTGGTAATCAAACAAGAGGGTATCCGAGGTAATCACCGTGCGTCCGGTATTCTCTGCTGCCCGCACGATGCCTGCTCCACAAACCAGCAGCAGGCTTGCCAGGATTACCTTAACGTTCTGATTCAAATGCATCTTTCCAACTTCCTTCCTGCTCGGTGAACATCTTAGAGGCAAACGTCAAGCGGACCTTGCGCAAGATCCTGATTGTTTCCGCCACGCCATTCCAGACAAATCCTTCGCCCGTCAACAGCAAATCCTTCCGAATCAGCGAAACCGGCCGTTCGGAGTGCCCCTTGCGAGCCTCACGATCCACCACCGCATCAGCCGCCTGGATTTGCACCTCCATGTTCGCATTGGTTGTATATACCCGGAATACAATCCCCGTGGCCACAATGGTGCCATCTTCCCGCATACGGGCAGTATCCGCCAGCAACTCATCCTTGAGCGTTCCATCCGGATAGTATGAAATCGGCACACGCAAGCCCTGCATGGGAAGCATCTCGTTGGTCTGTGCCAACAGTCCGGTTCCCAACAACAGCCCCATCCATACCATGCTACGATATAACAACTTCATGAATAGCCCTCAATTGACGCCACAATGCCGCCAGATGCCGGAACGCAATGGCATTGGGTCCGTCCGAAAGCGCCTTGGCCGGCGTCACATGTGTTTCAGCAAATACTGCCGCACAGCACCCCGTGGCAACCGCCGCACGGGCTAGATAGGGAACCATCGCGCCATCACCCCCTGTTGCGCCCTTTGCTGCACCCGGACGCTGCACGCTGTGTGTTGCATCAAAAACAACCGGATACCCGATCTCCTGCATCAACGGCAAATTTCGCATATCCGCCACCAGATTGCGGTACCCGAAACTCGAGCCACGCTCCGTCAACATAATGGATTGATTCCCTGTTCCGGAAACTTTCTCGGCCGCATACACCATATCCTCTGCTGCCAGAAATTGCCCCTTCTTGATATTCACCACGGCTCCACTCTCCCCCGCCGCCTGCAGCAAATCCGTCTGACGGCATAGAAAGGCAGGAATTTGAATGGCGTCCAAAACGGCCCCTGCACGCAGCGCCTGTTCCGGACTGTGCACATCCGTCAGTACCGGCAGCTTGTAACGCGTCCGTACCTCCGCCAGAATATCCAAGCCCTCCTCCAGTCCCGGACCACGGTAGGAATCCACCGCCGTCCGGTTGGCTTTATCATAGGATGCCTTGAAAACCAATGGGATCGCTTCTTCAACGGATAGCACCTTCAAACGCCGCGCCATATCCAGGCAATGCTTGCGCGACTCAATGACACATGGTCCCGCGATCAGTACCAGCGGTGCGCCTTTCCCCACCCGAATACTTCCAATTTGTATCTGCTTACGCATCGCCCTCCAGCTCCCTGATTTGTGCTTCTACCGCCAC
>CAZRCN010000226.1:2244-3700 GCA_964598575.1 uncultured Victivallales bacterium
CGAACGCGTCATAACCGCTTCGCCACCACATGCTGCAACAGCTTCCGCTATGCGGGTATCGTCCGTTGCTACCAGAATCCGGTCCAGACGATTTGCCGCCCGGGCGCGCTCCAACACCCGCTGTACCAGCGGTTTGCCACAAAGCGATATCAAACTCTTGCCCGGCAACCGTGTTGACCCCCAACGGGCCGGAATTACCCCTACAACGTGCATAATGTGCCCCCAGGCTCCAGCCCCCCTGCCAGCGATTGCAGTAATTCCGAGGGCGAGCACGTGGCCGTGCCAACCTTGCCCACGACGACTCCCGCCGCATGATTGGCTAGCTCGGCGGCTTCCGTGTATTCTGCACCAGCGGCCAATGCCGTCACGGCCACCGCAATAAAGGTATCACCAGCACCCGATACATCAAATACCTCCCGTGCCTGCGTGGGTAACATCCGGCTCGGCGCCCCAGCACGCTTCACAAAAACACCTAGTGGCCCCAGCGTGATCATAAGGTTTTCCGCATGCCAGCGGTCCATAAGCTGCGTGCCGGCCTCGTCCAGCGCGACTTCGATCCCCGCACCGCCAACCAAGGGCTTCTCGGGCACGCCTGCCGCCAGGCAAGCCTCCCGGTAATTCGGGGTGGCAACGGTAATCCACGGCAAGCACAAGGTATGATTATCCTTGGGATCAAACCCTACCGGCAGCCCTTCGGCTGCCGCAAGAACCGCGTTGACCATCGTTTGCGAAACAACCCCCTTGCCATAATCCTCCATGATAACAGCATCTGCCCCCTTCCGTAAGGACGCTACCTGTTCGGACAATGTTGCTGCTACCTCGTCACAATCTGCAATATCATATTCCCGATCCACCCGGACAATCTGCTGCCGATCTGCTACAACACGCGTTTTAACAGATGTTTGCAGATCCGCAGCAGCCAGCACCCCATCCGTTCCGATACAGCTCTCCCGCAGCAATTGCTGCAGCGCAGCCCCAGCAGTATCCTGTCCTACCCATCCGCAGACTGCGCCTTCCGCCCCCAATTGCTTCACATTCAAGGCAACATTGCAGGCACCTCCCAGACGGGCCTCCTCGCGTTGCACCCGCAAAACCGGAACCGGTGCCTCCGGCGAAATGCGATCCACACTGCCAAATACATACCGATCCAGCATCAGATCCCCTACCACCAAAACCCGTATGCCCCGAAACGCATCCAGTAGCTCTTTGGCCCGTTCCAACGTTAGCATCATTCATTCCCCTCTTGTGTCTGCCCCGCCCATGCATCATCGTACATGCCCCGCCGGGTAATCTCCACGTAGTGATCCTCCCTACGCGATAGCCATTCCCAACGCAAATCTTGCACATCGCCTAGTGCCCCTTGCGCATGCCCGGGCACAACCAACTGGTAATATACCATGGGCCCCGACGGCAAACGGACGGGTTCCATCTGAAACTGCAACTGCGGAATACGCCC
>CAZRCN010000227.1:0-3700 GCA_964598575.1 uncultured Victivallales bacterium
AAACGCCACTAAATCATGTATCCATTCATCCACCAGATCGTGAAGTTTAGCACGGCGGCGAAGGTTGCCCATAGGGTGTAGGGGATCAGCAGCAGGGCGGCCGGACGTCTGACGCGCCAGAATGCTATTAGCGTAGCGATTATCGCCGCTAGTAGGATGAGGATCTCCAAGAACGCCAGACCGGGGCGTTGAAGGCCAAAGAACAGTGGTGTCCATAGCGCATTGAGTGCCCACTGTATAAGATACAGCGTGAGTGGCACACGCTGTGCCTTCCATCCACCGCGCTTCCATACGAGCCAGGCGGCCACGGCCTTCATGATGTAAAGCATGGTCCACACCGGCCCGAAGATCCAGCTTGGCGGATTCCAAGTCGGCTTTGCCAGTTCAGCAATAGTGTTGCAGGATCAAAGCAACAATGTGTCCTTAAGGCCTTGTTCTAATGCAGCAGTATGTCCATTCAGTATGGCGCATACAAGAATCAGCATCAAAAAACGCGGCAAGAGGATATCTACGAGCCTGTAGGATTGGGATCTCTATTCCTCAGAGTCAGCGTAGAATTGCCAGTCCCGCGCAACCGCTAGTGCCCGCAGATGTTTGGCATGCTTTTTCTCATCCAATCCTGAACAACCGTTGAAGTCAATCGAGACATGGTAGGGAAAATCATCGCTATCACAAATGCATGGCAGTCCACGTTCACCGCATTCTCCAATTGTTACAGACATGACGCCAACGGATGCTAAGCATAGCGTTGATGTATGGTGATCCCAAGCTTGTTCTGCAGTGATACGATCCCCATCATTTACCGAAAGACGCTTCTTGTCTTTTGGTGTCGGTTTGAAAAGCTGCGACGTTACTCGCCCCTCCTGTATCCAAGATGGGTTCACTTGACGATGAAGTAACGTGCTATCCGTCATTGTCCACCCCGCCACTTGCGTTACTTATAAGAGACAAGAGTTCGCCCCAACCGGCTTCCTGACCAAGGTCAATGTCACGCGACTCTTCAGCGTCAGTTTCTAAATTTAGCGAATGGTAGGTGCCTTTACGTTCTGCCAGATCGACATCCAACGAAACATCAAAAGGGGACAGGAACCATTCCGCCTGAATGCCACCGTCTTCAGTTGGATAAAGGTGTGGAAGATCGACACTGTCTGGATAGAAATCATCAAACTGTTTGGCAAGCCACATCAATCCGTTGGCATCGGGAGCTTTTCCTATTCCATCAAGCCATCCGTCTTGCAACTGGGCGAGTTCCTCAAATCTTGCCGATGTGTCCAGCGGATCAAGAATGCTCACGTGTTCGACAGCATCGAAGCTGAGCAAACGGTTGCTTCGATTGAATCTTCCTACTCCAGTGAGTAACACGCGCATCCCCTGCTTATAGGCAGCAAAAGCTTCCAGAATCGTGTCGAGGTGCTGCGAAGACATTGGTGCAGTTATTCGCCTCTGGTCGGCCATTTGTAGCTCAAATGTCATCTTGTCCTGATCAGCTTCTGGAACCGTACCACGAACCGATGCTTCCTCTGTCAGTTCTACCGTGCCGGGAGCAGCTAGGATCAGCTTACGTCTAGTGCCTTTCGTCAACTTCGCGGCCAACGGTTTTCCTGGAACGGTGAATTCTATCGCCTCATCCTGGCGAAGACTCCGTCCCATTTTATCGAAATAGTAAAGACTCTTCTCTGGTAGGTGTGCGACAATGGGCTCATTCTTGGCGGCGGCATCAATGGCGCTGACAATGGAATCACGAGCCTTCTCAAAATACTGCTGGTTACCGGGAGGCAACAAAGTGTTTGATAGCACAACCAATGCAATAACGGGGATAGCACTTCCGTCCTCAACTCCCGTGAGCCTAAGCTCAATGCCATCTGTAAATCCACGTGGAGAGCGTTTGCGCTTTGGGTTGTCATCGAGGAATTGTGCCTTGGCAACCTCTACCACCATTTCCTCAAAGACGGCCAGATCCTTTAGGAACTCCAACGGTATAGCATGCCCTTCAAAACGCGCTCCCGTCAGCCTAGGACGAATAAATGGTTCTATGCTCATATTCTCCAAAATCAACTCAGATATAATTCGCGTAAGGGTAGCACCCAGAAACTAGACAAGTATTGCCTACTCGTAGATCACAAGCAATTCTTTATTTGTACCCTATAGATTTCGCATTGAGCATTCATTAAGCCGAACCGACCTTTGTTCTTCTTTGTATCCCAACTTCGTCTGTGGCTACCGGCGTCTTTCTACAGAATGTCGACATATCACGGAGTCAACGTCAGTAACTTACGGCGAGGAGTTGGCGTAATCTCGCAGACTTTACTGCCTCACAAGGGAATCAACGATCTGGAGCTTTTATGCACGCAGAACACTATAAGTGTTCTGTTGCACTCATGTCGGGGGATGGTCGTAAAATCCAAGGATTCTGCACCAATCCGTCTCGGTGCAACGCACCAATAAAAGGGTGTTTACGATACGATCAAGTCGGTAGCATCCGGTATGCCTGAGGTTTTTAGGCTTTTGTCGATAGTCCGTTGCCATTTTTTAGGCAAGGAAGCATACACCTCGGCAATGAGGTATATCTCGTCCGTCTGCCGTATGGCGTGTAATATCATTATGGCTTGGGATCTATCATTCTCGGCCTTGTCGCTACCTCTGCGCTCGGCAACAATCAGCTTGTGCAGAGCAAATCGAACGGGATGCGGAAGCCTGAGTGGGATCCCCCGGAATGTTACCGTGACTGTGTCGGTCAATGACAGGTCCAGGTAGCGTAGTCGTTGCGCGTTTACTCCAAGCTCCGGGATGTAAAGGGCTTCGTCGGATCCTCGTCCCCGTTCAGGCACAAGAAACTCCAGGATAAGATCCGGATGCATAAAGCGCATATGTCCTGGTTGGCCACGGAAATCGACAACGAATCCCAGATCGTCAATTAGCTCACCCACATCGACCTTGGCTTTGAATCGGGTGGGCACTGGTATAGCAAGATCAATGTCACGGGTGCGGATCGTAGGAGAGAAGTTCTTGCTGTCGAAGTACGCCTGGTAGAACAGCACGCACCAGCTGCCAGCCACCACCAAGCCGTCTAGTACACCGGCATCATGCAGGCGACGGAGAACCGCTTCGCACAGGCTATATTGCTTCGTTTCCACGCAGTGTACCCCTCAGGAATTTGATTTGTTTTTTTAGCTTTGATAGTTGTTGTCGGTACTGTGCGCGTTTCTCCTTCGCGGCAGCATATTCGGCGATTTCCTCTGGGCTGGATTTGCCACGGTACTTGGATTGCACCTTCCCGTTTTCCCTATATACGAGATAGAAATACTCGTTACCCTTAATGATACGTTTGGACAAACTACCCACGGGGAGGTGGGCGAGTTCTTCCTCGTAGCGCTCCTGCATGCGCAGCGAGTTCTCCAGTTCTTCACGAAGTACGCTCTTGATGGACATTTTACCCTCAGTAGTCGATTACCATACAACCCCTCAAGTAGACTAGCATGTATAGTAACTTCGTCAAGCGTCACCATACGAAAGGCCTTATGATTGGTTTTGTATGGTAATTGTTGAGAGAGCCTCTTTCATGACGATCTATAGAATTCTCGGTACGCCCGTCCCGATTCCTAGTGTTTACCTAGCCGATTCCATGAAATTTGTGTTGGAAATTGTGCTTGCTGGTTTCTTCTGGTATGTAGGAGGCATCCTTATGAACAGCGAACCGGAT
>CAZRCN010000228.1:0-3695 GCA_964598575.1 uncultured Victivallales bacterium
ACGCAGCCTACGCCCTTGACTTACCCACAGATTCTGCGGAAGACCCTTCAGTTTTGATGTTGTCATTATTGGTGCCGGTCCTGCCGGGATCGCAGCCGCCTGCGCAGCCGCGGAAAGCGGGCAGCATGTCGCCCTGCTGGATGCAACGCCTTGGCTCGGTGGCCAGGTCTGGCGTGCAGAGCAATTACATCCCTCTGAACCCACCGCGCAAAAATGGCTTGCCAAACTTCATGATACCAGCGTGACGGTAATGGATCAGACCAATGTCATTGCTTTTCCGAAGGAAAAGGTCTTGCTTGCTGAACATCCTTCTGGGCCACGCAAAATCCACTGGCATAACTTGATTCTGGCGACGGGTGCGCGTGAGCTTTTCCTGCCATTTCCGGGCTGGACATTACCGGGTGTGGTGGGGCCTGCTGGTTTGCATGTCATGGCCAAGCATGGCTGGCCGGTAGCTGGCAAGCAGATCGTGGTGGCTGGCACAGGTCCTTTGTTGCTGGTCGCTTCTGCCGGCATCAAGAAGTATGGTGCTGAATTCCTGATGATTGCTGAACAGGCACCAAAAGATAAAGTAACACCGTTCTTCCGCCACGCGATGCGTCAGCCTGCTTGTGCCTCGAAGGTTCCGGAAATCAAACAGATGTTGTCCGGTGTCCCGTATCGCTATGGTGTATGGCCGGTGCGTGCGGATGGACAGGATCGTGTCGAGCGTGTAACACTGACGGATGGTACGCAAAACAGGACACTTGCTTGTGATATGCTGGCCTGCAGTTTTCATCTCGTACCCAATGTAGAGTTAGCCATGGCGTTGGGGTGTGAATTGGATGCTGGGTTTGTACAAGTGGACCAACGCCTGCAAACCAGTATACCGGATGTCTTCTGTGCAGGCGAACCTACGGGTATCGGTGGTGCGGATTGTGCTTTGGTGGATGGGCAGGTTGCCGGCTATTGCGCGAGTGATCAGGTCTCCAAGGCTGATGCATGCATGGAGGAGAGAGATTCCTGGCAGCGTTTTCGCCATGACATGGCTGCCACCTTTACCTTGCGCGATGAGATCAAGCATCTGGCGACAGACGATACCTTGCTATGCCGTTGCGAGGATGTTTCGCTGGGACGTGTGCGGCAACATGGCTCCTGGCGATCCGCCAAACTGGAAACGCGCTGCGGTATGGGAGCCTGTCAGGGACGCATCTGTGGTGCTGCCTCCCGTGTGCTTTTTGATCAGGGGATGGAGTCGGTCCGTCCTCCGCTGATGCCCGCCCGTGTGGGTGCGCTGGTGAATACAGCAGTTTCAGACTGATAAGCCTGTTGAATATAAACGACAAAAAGCATTGAATATGTCGAATGCAGTTGACGAAATGGGCAATCTTGGTATGCTTCCTGTGTTCGTCAGGCGTGTTGTAATCGGACCGGGAGGAGTGCTATGCTAAGCGATTTACTTGCGATACACGAGAGAGTCGTTGCCGAGATCCCTACTGATTTCACCCGTTATCTTTCTGATCGGATCAATTGGAAGCACCGTTTGATAGGTATCGTTGGGGCCCGTGGCAGCGGTAAGACAACCCTCGTGCTACAGCATTATATAGGGAAGTACGGTAGTGTCGAGAAGTGCTTGTACCTATCTGCGGATAATCCACTGATTCTCAAAGCTGGGCTATATGAATCCGTGGATGAATATTTTAAATATTATGGCGAATGTGTCATCATAGATGAAGTGCACAAATATCCGGATTGGAGCCAGACTGTTAAAGCCCTTTATGACAGCTATCCCGGTAAGCAGTTCATTGTTCTGGGAAGTTCCATGCTTAACATTCTGCATGAACGCGGCGATCTCTCCCGCCGGATGTTAACCTACACCTTGAAAGGCTTGTCTTTCCGGGAATATCTGAATGTGACCTATGGTCAGCGCTGGACGGCCTACCCATTTGAAGAAGTCGTGCAGGATCACTTGTCTATTACCAGGAAGCTAACCCGTGTGCATGCAACCATTCTACGCGATTTCGAGACGTACTGCGCAACCGGATACTATCCGTTTTTTCTTTCCTGCCCCGCAAATGATTACTTACAGCTTCTTGCCGCTGTCATAGAGAAAGTCGTCTATGAAGACATTCCCAGTACCCGCCCCCTTCAGACGCTGAGCAGCCTGAAGCTGAAGAAACTCCTGGCCTTTCTTTCGATGAGTACCATCCCCACACTGAGCACGGCTTCTCTCACCAATGAGCTCGATGTCAGCCGCGACACCCTTTACGAGTTCCTGGATTTACTGCAACGTGCGGAACTGGCTACCATAGTGGCAATGGCTAACAAGAATGTCAGATCCATCAAGAAATCGAAAATACTCTTGAACAACCCGAACCTCTATTACGCCATCAGCAGCGGTCTATGGCAAAGCGCGGTCGAGCGCGGCAACTTGCGTGAATCTTTTTTTAGCTCTCAAGTGAGCCATATGCACCCATTGCATACGTCTGGGTGTGTTGATTTTTCGCTCTGCAGCCAGAACTGCCGGTATGAGATAGAAATCGGAGGCTCTAACAAGCGTATGAAACAACTGGCAGGACTTCAGAATGGTCTTCTTTTCAAGGACGGCACCGAACATGGGGCTGGCCCCCAAATCCCGCTCTATCTGGCCGGTTTCCTCTACTGAGTTGAAACTACAGACTAGCGGCGTCGTCAAATCGCTTGAGCGATAGTGGCTCGACGGGCAGCAGCGTTTCTTCTTGCCGAATCATTTGGGTGATGAGTGTTCCCGTGATCGGGCCCATTGTGATGCCGACCCCCTCATGGCCACTGGCCACATAGAAGCCGTTGACGTTGGTTGCGCTGATAATTGGGATCATATCTGGGCTGTATGGGCGCAGTCCCGCCCAGCTTCGAATCGCATGCATACCGGCAAGGCAAGGAAAGTACTGTAGGCACCTTTTTGCGATTTGGGTAATAACCTCGGGATCGACTTCTTTGTCGAATCCGGCAAATTCGCGACTGCTGCCAAGCAGTAGGTTCCCTTCTTTGGTTTGTTGTATATTGGCAGCGACAGCAGTTTTGTTTCCGCTGGTCAAGGAATCGAGATAACCGGAAGCGATGATGATCTTGCAGTTCATCAGCGTATCGGGTACCTGCTCTACAATCATAAGGTTTCCCTTGCGGGGCACAACGGGGATGTGTATATCGGCGAGCGCGCCAATTTGGGCGCTCCAGGCACCCGCTGCATTGACAACATAATCCGTTTGGATTGTACCATTATTTGTTTGTACCGCTTGGATCTGGTTGCTGCTGTTGATCGATAAGCCCGTCACTTCCGTGTTGATGTATACTTTGGCTCCAAGCGCTTTGGCACCTTCCGTGAGCGCGATGGTTGTCAACAAGGGGTTGACCTGGGCGTCTTCCGGGAAATGGGCACCTCCGGCGATGTGTGGGGATACATGCGGTTCCCGATCCAGAAATTCCTCGCGGGTCAACAGTTCACATGTCACGCCCGCTTGCCGCAATTCGTCAAGCGTACCGCGCAATGTTTGCAAACCGGCTTCGTCATCGGCGATCGTCATGCTTCCCGTCTGCCGCAACTCGAAGTCAATATCCAGTTCTTCTGCCAGCTGTTGATATAGGACCTTGCTTTGCTTTGCCAATTGGATGTTGACGGCAGGTAGTTCCCATAGGAAAAGGTGTCCCTGGCAAGCTTTGGACGCCTCTGCACAGAT
>CAZRCN010000229.1:0-3680 GCA_964598575.1 uncultured Victivallales bacterium
TAGTTGGTTACGCGCAAAACGAAGCATGGCGATCCGTGCCCAGGCTTCTTCATCGATTTGTTGGCGGATCTCTTCTCCCCCCCGGGTCGGTTGGAAGGATTGTACAAAGATCCTCGCCTGCATCAATTCTTCGCGGGTTACATCTTCGCCAAACAATTGTCCGATGCGGTTGGGACGTTGTTCCTCGTCGCCACCGGGCTGAGGCGCAAAGAACCCGATCATGGACAGGCTCACGAGGATCGCAAACACGCCCCATACAAACTTGTTGCGTATTAATTTGTTGAACTTGGTAATCAGCATAGGTTCACCTGTTTTTCACAGAAAAACGGATGCACCTTTGTGTGGGGTGCATCCGTTGCTACCGCGGTGTTTTGCTTATAGGTTCCCGACCGGCGTTGGCGTCGGCTGCACTGGGGGCCGAGGTGGCGCGGGCCGCCGGCCTGCCTGGGGATTCTCGTCTTGAATGAGACGATCGACCATATCTTCCATGACATCATCCGGCGGCATGACGGGCGGGTTGCGTTCAGGGTCTGGTTGGCGTTCCCTTTCTTGTTCCCGGACTTCAGCATCAAACTCACCAAATTCGCCAGCGCTGTACACGACGGTGGTTGTGTCCACCATTTCCCCGGCCGGATCTGTTAGCACGGATGTGATGATGCGATCACCGGATTCAGGCTCGGTGCGCTTCCAGATTTTCAGGACTGTGCCTTTTTGGGTTTCGATTTGCCGATCCGAATGGTCTTCATCTTTCATGCTGACTTCGAACGTACCTTCCATATTCTTAATCCGCAGGAAGGATTCGTCGTTAGGCCCCAGTAAGGACACCCATTCGGATTCTTCGAGTTCAGGCACGGCAAAATGTTCGCCCATGATACGAACGAGACCTTCGAGAACCCGCACTACGACGATGCGCAAATCTTCTTCCATTCGCGATGCCACCCGATATTTGGTGCCCTTGGCTTGGACAATGGCGAGGCCTGCCTCGATGTTCAGGAGATTGCCGTCCTCGTGGAATGTCTTGCTAAGCTCTGCTTCTACTTCGCCCTCCAGGACACGGACAACCTTGGTGTCGCGGTTCAGGCGACTATCCAGGATTACGACATCGGAGACCGCGAGCACGCGGATGGAGCTACTGGGGGACATGGCCAGTTTTACGCTGGAATCGGCATCTGTCCGGAAGTGACTGCCGTAGGGGTATGCCACGCCCTGCTCGACGGGTTCCAAGGCCTTGGCGTCGGGGCGTTGCACCTGCACCGTGCCGATCACGTCATGTGCCTTGAGGGCAGGTTCAAGCTGTTCGGCCTGCGTGGTAGACGACAAGAGGCCAATGCTGGCCAACAAACTGCAAACGATGGTACGATGTAAAAAACTCACAATGTTCCTCCTACTAATTAGCCGACCTGATGTATACAGCCCGTAATCTAGCGGATAAAGGGCATGGAAGTCAAGTCATGTGACAAGGTTTTCTCAAGGTTGTTTTGCAGCCACGGATAGAGGACTTGCTGCAGGAACGTTGCCATGTTGATGGTGTGTTGCAGCAGGGCGCGCACGGCGTCTTCGAACGAGGCATCGGATACGAGTATGATCCAGAGGCAGATGCCTGCCAGGTTGGCAAGGTAGATGACGGTATAGGAGAAAAGATGGCCTTGTTGCTGGATGTCGGTCTGATGCTGCATCAGGGCATTGATCGTGAAGCAAAGGTGGAAGCTCCAGGTATATCCCACGAGGGCGAGCCAGAGCCATTGGTAGGATTCGACGGCAACAAAGAGGCTGAGGGCAGCATAGACGAGTATCACGAGTACGGTATAGAGGGGGAAGAAGTAGGGGGCCAGGGAGATCAGGAAATGGGTTTTCGAAAGCGTCACCGAGCCGTGGGTGGCACGGACGCGCAGTCGCGAGACCGAGGCCCCCATGAGGATGGCCCAGATGGCATGCGATACTTCATGCGCAAAGACATAGGTGCGAAGCGGGTGCGGGAAGAGCGTAAACACCAGGATCCAGAGGAAAAACCCTGTGAACAAGGCGATGGCGGGCAAGGGCATCACCGTGCCGGCATGTGAACGGGCTGCCGCCAGCAGCAGGCTCCAGGCCAATTGTGTGCCAAGGACACAGGGGAACAGGAGACCAACACCAACAAGACATTTGAGGAATTTCATGGCCTTATGCTCCCTGCATGCGGCTCAAAAAGCCAGTCTTGGTTTCAGCGCGGAGGAAGGCGGGCACATGGATGCGACGATTGCCGGCGAGATAGTCATTCCGCAAGAGGGTGCGGGCCTGTTGTGGTGCAAGGCCAGCGTGCTGGACCAAGGCGGGCAGGAGCACGGCAGCCATTTCGACAATGCCGAAGCCATAGAGTCCATGCTGCTGGGCGAGTTCCTGGCTGAACCGATCGAATTGTTGCCAGGGGGAGCCCTGTGCCAGAAGCGCGGCCGTTGCGGTAGGAAAGTGTTTGCGGTTGACGACGCGCTCCCAATGTGCGGCGAACCGCTTGACGGTGGCGAGGTTTTGCGGGGACATGGCGTCTGATTGTTGGACGGCATAGGGTGGAGCGAGGGAGAAATGCATGCCGGGTTCCAGGTGCAGGTCGGTACCCGGAAGATGTTTGAGGATGCCGAGTTGGATTTCGGTGGGCTGCAGTTGGTACAAGCGATCGAAGCCGGCACAGAACTGGTCCATGGTTTCGCCGGGAAGTCCGGCAATCAAGTCGGCATGCACATCCGCCTTGGCCTCGTGCACCAACCAGTGGATACCTTCTGCGACGGCGGCAGATCGTGTGGGGCGTCGCATACGGGCCAGAACGTGGGACTGGAAAGACTGGATGCCGGTCTCGATATGCAATTGGCCCGGTTGAAATTGGCGGAGGCGCTCCCGCATCGCATGGGATAGGTACTCGGGCACCATTTCCAGATGGAGACGCCGGAGTTGCAGGGGATGAGCAAGCAGGGTATCAAGAATGTGAAGGGCATGGTCTCCGTTCATATTGAAGCTGCGGTCCACCAGCCGAATATCACGGGCCCCCTGCGCAAGCAGGTGATCGAGTGCTTGCCGGACGGCGGGCAAGGGGAACCGGCGAACCGATGGATCGAGCGAGGAAAGACAGAATCGGCAGGTGAAGGGGCACCCACGGGCCGTTTCCAGATAGAGGTTCCGGGTGGCAATATCCTTTGCGCTGTAGAGATCGACGGGTATCGGTACTGCCGCGAGGTCGGGTGGATCCGGTGCGGGTCGCCGGGGAAGGGATTCCCCCCGCAGAACGTTGCGACAGAGCCGGGGCCAGAGCGTCTCGCCTTCTCCCTGCACAACACAATCCACGGTCTGGGCCAGTGGTGATTGCAGGTCGTAGCTGATTTCCGGTCCCCCCAGGATCATGGTGCAATCAGGCCGTTCCCGCTGGATACGGGGGACGAGCTGTTCGATACACGTCCGGTTCCAAATGTAGACACCGATTCCGATCAGGACGGGTTGGAGGGATAGGATTGCTTGCACAATGTCCGATAGGGATTGGTTGATATTGACTTCCACGAACTGCGTACGTGTGAAGAGGTCGGGGTCCATGGCGCGCAGCAAGCTCCGGGCCCCAAGGCTGGCATGGGAGTAGCGGGCGTTGATGGCAAGTAGGACAATCGGTGCATGCGTCATAGGATCTATGCTGCAACATTCTGCGCTGTCGGCGCAAGCGG
>CAZRCN010000230.1:0-3653 GCA_964598575.1 uncultured Victivallales bacterium
AATGCTCTTGGGTTTCGTTGTCAGATAAGCCTGGGTTGCCGGGGACATGCAGCTCCTGGACTTCCTCCATGGTTGTGATGCCGGCGGCCACTTTGGCTAGTGCATCCCGCTGCAAGGAGAAGGGGTTCGGGGTGTCGACCCGTTGCCGTAACGCCTCGGCGCGCTCGCCATTTGTGATGGCGGTAGCCAGGTCATCATCGATAACGGTCGCATTGAATATGCCGGTTTGTCCCCGGTAGCCGAAATGGTGGCAGGCGTCGCAACCGCGTGCTACGGGCACTTGGTCCGGTACCGCCATCTCTTCGGCGCTAAAGCGCTGCTGCTCCTGCTTTGTGGGGGGGCGCTGCTCCGCACATGCGTCACAGACACGTCTCAACAGACTTTGGGATATGACCATCCGCAAGGTTGACCCCAGCAGATGATGTGGAACGGAAAGATAGTGGCATGCATCCACGGCTAATGGCATATCCGTCGCATGCATGGTTGCCAGCACAAAGCGACCGGATGCAGCGGCACGAACAGCCGTTAATGCTGACTGCGGATCCCGGATTTCCCCAATAAGGATGATATCGGGATCCATACGCAGGACCGTTTTCAGGGCATGCGGCATAGAGAGTCCCTGCTCGGGATTCGACTGGATCTGCCGTACATACTGCAAATCATATTCAACCGGATCTTCCACGGAGGCCGCAATGGCGGCGGACAGATCCAGGAAGGAAGCCAGCGAATACAATGTCATGGTTTTGCCAGCTCCCGTCGAACCTGTAATCAGAATCAGGCCCTCGGGCCTTTGCAGCGTTTGGCGGATACGGTGGAGGTGCTGCTCGGATAGCCCCAATTCGGTGGGACGCAGGATTTCGTCCGGTGGACTGAGTATCCGCAGATGCGCAGCTTCGCGCTTCGTCGTGGGGACAATCGTGACGCGTACCTCGCGTTGCGCATCATCGTCTCCCAGGGAAATCCGGTTTTCCAGGGCGGAAAAGGCGTGGTCGGGGGTAAAGCCTGCTGCCACCTTGATCTGGTTGATAAGATGCCGTCCCTTTTCGTGTGGAATTTCCTGTAAGGGGTGAATGTGCCCATCAACCCGGTAGCAGATGCGATACAGATCTCTGCCGATGGGGTCAATGTGAATATCGGTGGCGCGCGCCTGCAGTGCCTCCTGCAGCATATCTGCTACCAAGGCAGGCAACGCATGGCTCGCGTTTCCGATCGTTGCCGGAGCCGATGCTTTGGCGCGATCCTTTGTCGTGTGCGTATCCATGCTTTTGTTTTTCTCCTTCGCTTCCATGTGAGAGGTCCTAGTCTACACCGCCAACGCTCACAGCCCTATCAGCGGATCCCTTATTGTGGTGGTCGAATTCCCTCATACGCGGGATATCGGGGGCAGGGGACTGGGCGCGTGCCTACAACCCGACCAACGGACTGGTGGAAAGCGTGGCTCAGCTTGACGGCGGAGCCGGCGTCCAGTACGCTTACGACATCATGGATAGGGTAACAGACTCACGGTTCTGCACTGCGGGCCGTTGCGTCGAAGTATCTGATACGATTTGCCGGTATGAGCCAGCGGGAGATTGCAGATTATCTTGATATAGGAAGTGGCTCTGCTGTCTGTAACCAGTTAAGGGGTTTGGATTTGAAGTTGCAAGCCGATAGGCACCTTCGCAAACAAGCCGCCAGCATTGAAAAAGAATTGGCCAAGTGCAGGCAGGCAAAGTGCGAGTCATGAAATGGAAGCTTCGCAAAGTTGATGTAAAAGGGCTGATGACCCCTGAATGGTCCGGTGCCGACTTCGATCCGGCGACGCTTCATGACTGGCATGTCATCAAGGAGGAGTGGGCGTCTCAAGCGAAGCACCTGGACAGGGTTGCCGAGGAACGCATTTCATACGGTCATCCTGTAAGCGAGTAGCACAAAACAGCCTGATATTCGTCAGTTGGATTTGTTGCAGTTGACATTCAAATATAACCTGTTCTTTTTATACATATGGTTGTTAAAAGAACAGCAGCAGCTTTAAAAGCCATGCTTGCCTGCAAAAAAGTAGGCCTTATGCTTGGCGCGCGGTAGGTAGGCGAGACGACGCTTATCAAGGTGTTCACCCTTCCGCAGGCAGCCGATGGTTTCAACTACGGCCCTGGTGGCAATGGGCGTGGCGGTATGCTCTATACGAATATCGGGAATAAAGACTGGAAAGATTATCGGGCTGAATTCACGTTCTGCATTCAGCCGGCCGATGCGGCCTTTAACCGCTATGGGATTGGCCCCTCACAGCGCGCCGGTTACATCAAGTTTCATGTGGCCGATGCCCGGCAAAGCTGGAATGAGAAAGGGTCCAGCGGTTACGGCCTATACATCGGCGAAAAAGGTTCCTGGGGGCTTGGGCGAGCTGTCAACGCCCACGTTCCACGTCCGGTTGGGTATGCAGCAAAGATATATGAGGGAAAGAAGTCGCTGGCCAAGGGCGATGGGTTTGTACCGGATCCGGTCAACGGGAGCCGCTATGTCATTGAAGTAAAGGGGCAACGCATCCGGATTTATGTGGATGGCGATTTACTCGTGGACGTCGAAGATCCCGAGATGCACCAAGAGTACGATGGCGTCCATTTGGGTTATGGTGGTGTGGGCGTCGAATGGCTGTGGGAAAACATGGGCTGGTTCAGCGACTTCTCGGCCACCGGGATATAGGGCCAACTTGCCAGATGTCGGCAACGTGCCCCCTTTCGAACGCCCTTCATGGCACGGCGTCAGCCGTCAACTTGAACATCATGCACCAGCATAAACTGGACCATCGGCATCGCGAAGATCACCTCCTTTTCACCGGGCTTTACACCTCTTCGATTCCCGATGCGCCAGCCGATGAAGTTTGCAACAGTTAAAAATCGCACGCACCGTTACCTGCGGTAACATTTGATTCTGCGCAATTCTACCCCGGTGTGAAATCAGCCGACTTGAATACGACCACTGTTTTTGATAATATTCTGGAATGGACAAACAACAACTGCTGAGTTATCTGGACAAACTGGATGCATCGCTTGACCGCCCTGCTATGCTTTATATCTACGGCAGCGCGGTTTGCATTCTGCGCGAAAACTACCGTACGGACTCCGAGCTGTGGAAGGGAGGTCGCGCATGACGGCACGACAGGAACTGCAATGCTGCTACGAATACGCATTTCATCCACCAAGCCTGAACCGTCTCTGGCGACAGATCAAAGCGCATGAGATCGGCATTGATGAAGTCAAACCGCTTCTGGATAAAGCCATGATGCTGCATCTGGCATTGCCTGAGTCTGGTTTTTCCTCGCAACGAGCCCTGCAGCGCCTTGCCCTATATCAGGCAAAATCAAGGGCGTTTGGAATGCCGACATTCCTTCACAATATAAGGAAAGTACTCGGTTTTGGGGAGCTCGAGACAAACACAGTGCCAGGTGCCCTAGTTCGTGACATCGGTCTCCCCGCTTTCACGCACGCGCCACAGCAGTTTCTCACCCCATGAAGTGCGATATCGGTTCCCTGTGGGAAAGCTGGTGTATAGCAAAAATGACCAAGGTTCATATGCTGGCATTCCAGCCAAGCTTACAGTGCATCCTCAGCTACTAGCTTCACGCCATAAATGCCTCTCCATATAAAGAGCACTCGCGGGGTAATTGTCAAAAA
>CAZRCN010000231.1:0-3649 GCA_964598575.1 uncultured Victivallales bacterium
TTCACCGATCTTCCAAGTTTCAATATGCATCACCCGGGCGAGACCCCGGGGCCGGGGCTAAACCCTAGCTTCCTAGCGCCTAGTTCCTGCATTTCCGCTGACAGCGGAAATACCTGTACACGGTTGGCTCTTGATTCGGTGGGACTTGATATAGTAGGTTGCTGTTGTGTTGTCGTGTAATGGATTGTGAACAGTCAGGGGAAATGCCGTTGCGGACAGAAATAGCACCGGGGCAGGTTTTATCAGCACCAAAAGCAAAGGGAGGCAGGATGAAGGCATTGAGCAGATTGTTGATGGTAGGTATGTGTTTGACCATTGTTGGTTGCGTAGGGGTGCGTCCTGTAGCGCAGACGCCCGCGGAAGAACCAGGAGTGGATGTCGAAACGCGCAAGCAAGCCTTGCAGGAAGCGGGTGCGATTGTCGTAACGGCGGAGAGTGCCTCCCTGACCCAGCCCATGGCCGAGAATAAGGCGTTACGGCGGGGACGTGAAGCACTGGCCGAGGCTGTAGAACAACGGGTGGAGGCGGTGCGCGCGGCATTTGTGGAAGAGGCGGATGTTTCGGATCCGGTTGCTGTGCGGGCCTGGTTTGAGGATGTGTCCCGCTACCTGACGGCATTAACGTGGGCCGGCAGTAAGCCTGCATTGCGTCGCCAGGAGGAGCAGGAGGGGCTCTTTACGGTATGGCTCCTGATGCTGGAATCACCCGAGAGCCTACTGGAAGCGATGCAATTGCGTGCGGCCAATGACCGGCAACTGTTTGCCTTGCTGCAATCCTCGCAAGCCTACCAGGCACTCGAAGAAGAGGCCGAGCGTCTCAAGGCCTACTTGCAGGAACATCCGCTGTAGGGGGTGAGAGTTGTTCTTCATCGGGTTCGATGTGTACAACCACATCCAGCAGCCGAAAGGTCCGTGCCAGAAGTGCGGTACGAACCGTTTCCGCAATGTCATGGCCGTGCTGTACGGTCAGGTGCCCCGGCACCAGCACGTGTAGATCGAGGTAGAAGCCTGGCCCTACCCGGCGCGTCCGGATCTCGTGCGTACCGGTTACCCCTTCGGTTGCGAGAACAACATCTGCAATTTCCTTGCGCTGCGCGCGTGGCAGGCTTTCGTCCATGATGTCAGCACAGGCTTTTTGCAGGATGCGGAGGGCGGCATAGAGCACGAACCCGGACACGACCAGAGCCCCGAGCGGATCGAGGAAGGCAACCTCCGGATATGCAATAGCCCCGGTAATGGCGGCAGCAGCAGGAATGGAGCTGAGGGCATCGGAGCGCTGGTGCCAGGCATTGGCAGCCAAGGCACTGGAATGGTGGTGTTCGGCTTGCCGGATGGTCCAGCGATACATCCATTCTTTCAGGGCAATGGTCAGCAGGGCCGCCAGCAAGGTGAACCAGGAAGGTGGCGTCTGGGTGCCGCCCTGTACCGTATGCCAGGCACGCAACACCAAGGCAATTGCGATGCCGGTTAAGGAAAGGCCCATGGCAATGGTAACGAGGGCCTCGATGCGCCAGTGCCCAAAGGGGTGTTCCTCGTCGGCCGGGGCACTCCAGAAGCGAACGCCGACCAGAATGCCGATGTCGGAGGCGCAGTCGGAGAGGCTATGCATGCCATCGGCAACAAGTGCCTGGCTATTGCCGACGAGCCCAACGATCAGTTTTACTGCACTGAGCAACAGGTTTAGAAGCAGGGTTTTCCGGGTTACGGTTTGGACCCCCTGCGCAGCCTGCTGCCCGCTGCTGGCTTTTGCTGGGCGGGTACGCGTCACCGCCCCCTCCGTCCTCCAACCGTGAAGGTCTTGGTTTCTCCCTGATATTCCAGGATAACCTTGTTACGTTCGAATCCGACTACGGTCACATCCCCGAGCTGCTCATCCAACCCTAGCAGGGTTCCATTGATAATAGCTGTGCCACCATTTCCGGAACCGATAACGCCTGAAACACGAATCTCGGGCCAGACAATGGGTTCGGCCTGTGACTCGGGGTCGGCGGGTGGTGGCGGTGGCACTTCCGGTTGCGCCGGGGCCTTCGGTGCAGGTGACGGTTTGGCAGAAGCCGGTGTTTGGGGCGGATCTGCATCTGGTGTATCCGTCACCGATGGCTCCATTTGTGCCGATGTTGTGCCATCTTCGGCAGAGGTGGATGGTTCCGCCGGCGTGGCGGGTTCAGGGGTCGTGACGGGTTTCGGGGGCGGAACGGGAGTTTCCTCGGGTGCTGCCGGGTCTGTTTCTGGCGGTTCAGCAACGGGTGCCGTTGGTTCCTGTTGGGCTGTCGTGCCTGCTTCGGTCCCGGATGAGGGTTCAGAGCTATCACGATCCTGCCAGAGGCGGTATCCATAGAAGGCTGCCCAGCCGACGAGGCCGATCAGGACGATAAGCACCAGAATGGTGCCGAACAAGGAAGGCAGAATGCTGCGAGACGAAGGTGCGGGTTCCGCGCGTTTTTCGGCTGTTTCCGCGACGGGCTCTGCTTCCTGAGGCGGTATCGCGCTTTCGGAGGGCATGGACGCCGGCGGTGGAGGTGGGAGAACCGGACCACGCGGCGGGGGCGGCTCTGCCGGGCTGGTTGACGGGTTTGCTTCGTCTGTAGGCGGGGCGGGAGGATCAACCTTTGGTGCCCCCGTCGATGTTGCGGATTCCTTTTCATTTTCCATTTGCTGACGCCGTAGCGCTTCTTGAATGAGGCTCATGACTTATCCCTCCAACTGACGGATGGCACGTTTGACACATTTGGCGGAGACGAGGGTCTCGCCATTCACATAGGCTGCAAGCAGGGCGTTATCGCAGACGGCATTGATAAGGCGCGGACAGCCGCCGGCATACCGGTGGACGGCCTTGATGGCCGGGGCGGCAAAGCGAACCTCGCAGTTCGGACCTGCTACTTCGAGGCGGTGTCCAATGTAGGTACCGGTCTCCTTATACGATAACGGCGGCAGATAATAGCGCACCGTGATGCGTTGGCGGAGCTGTCGCAGGTCGGGGCGGTTTAAGCGCTTTTTCAATTCGGGCTGCCCGCACAGTACGATCTGGATCAGCTTGTGTTGATCGGTTTCCAGATTGGACAGGAGCCGGATTTGCTCGAGCACCCCGGGAGCCAGATCCTGCGCCTCATCAATCAGCAATGCCACATTCAAGCCCTTGTGGTAGCAGTCGAGCAGGAAGTCATTCAGACACTCCACATACGAAAGCCGATCGCTGATTGCCGGGCTGAGACCAAAATCATTAAGCATGGCGCGTAAGAGCTGCGATTCCGAAAAGGTTGGATTCAGAATCAGCGCGGTCTTGATATCCTCGCCCAGGCTCGCCAGCAAGGCGCGGCAGATCGTGGTTTTACCGGATCCGACTTCCCCTGTAAGTTCAATAAACCCTTTGCGCTGGGAAATGCCGTACATCAGGTGATCATAGGCCTCCTGATGATGCGGCGCATAATACAGGAAACGCGGATCAGGCGTGATGTTGAAGGGCATCTCATCCAGATTGAAAAATTTCAGATACATTGATTTGCCTATACCTTGAATGCAGACTGTAGACCAAAATCCCCCCGGACGCCTTCACGCTTACACCGTCTTTGCGTAAAGCAACACGTACTTCTACCCAACGCGGCCAGTGTATCGGATTGCAGATGGGAAAGCAAGAATGTGCGGCTTGCTGC
>CAZRCN010000232.1:0-3647 GCA_964598575.1 uncultured Victivallales bacterium
GAAGCTTTTTCACCGCCCGCGCTATCGCGCTTAAGACGCAAAGTACGCAAAGGATTTTAAAATACTTGGATTGAGGCTCTGGATCGTGCGGTTTTAAAACTTTCTTCACCAACCGGCATAAAGCCGGTGGGATCGTACATACCTGCAACGTATCGCAGATGCGCCGGTCAATTACCTCGGAAGGTGGGCATGGCAAACGAACGAAATATGGACAATCAGCGCATGGGGGTTGCGAAACCGGAAGAGAGCGTTCATAGTGCAGGCATGAAGCCACAAGAAGATATAGGACCCCCCGTAGATGCGGCGCTGGACTTGGCATTCCGGGAAGAGGGGCTGGTTGTGCTGGGAATCAGCTCGACCAACACCGATCCGCAGGCGGAGTCGCGATATAAGGATTGGTGTGCGCGTGGCGAACTGGGTGACATGCAATGGTTGGAGCGGCACGCTGACCGGAAATATCATCCGGAACGGATCATATCAGGATGCCAATCGATCCTCATCACGGGCCTGCCATACGCGCAAGCGGGGGCCGCAGGACCCGGTGAAGGCCGGGTGGCACGCTATGCGTGGGGACGCGATTACCACAAGGTTCTCGGCAAGCGGTTACAGCGTATTGCCAAGGCCTTGCGGTGCCAGTACCCGGATGACGATTTTCGAGGGTATACAGATGCAGTTGCCCTGGATGAGCGGCATTTTGCGGAGGGCTGTGGTGCCGGGTTTCTGGGACGCAATACGCTCTTGATTCACAGGTTGCTGGGAAGCTGGTTTGTCATAGGGGAAATTCTGACAACGCATGCCTTCGCAGCGACGTCACGGCCGGAGGGGGTTCATGGGGCTTGTCCGGCAGGGTGCCGGAAATGTATGCAGACCTGTCCGACCGGCGCGCTCTATGCCTCAGGTCGCATGGATGCGCGGCGGTGTATCTCGTATCTGACCATCGAGCATAAGGGGTCGATTCCTGTGGAACTGCGTTCCAAGATCGGCGATTGGGTGTTCGGCTGTGATTGCTGTCAGGAAGTATGTCCCTTCCAGGTCCGTGCGCAAGCGACCCGGGAAAAGGATTTTGTTGTCTGGCGGGCGGGGCCGGGGATTGCACTGGCCCGGCTACTGCAGATGGATGCAGATGCGTTTTTTAGGGCCTTTGCGGGGAGTCCGGTTATGCGAGCGGGGCTGCGGGGCATGCAGCGTAATGCCTGCGTAGCGGCTGGCAACGTGCGGGATGCGGACAGCTATGCCCATTTGCAGCGTCTAGCGGCAGGCTCGGATGCACTGTTGCGTGAGCATGCGCTGTGGGCGCTGGCGCAATATGATTGCGCAAGTGGAAATACCTGCGCATGATGCGGGGCGTGTGGATGATGCCTATTGAAACGTAGGGAGCGTTGAGAGCGGAGAGATATGCGTGTACGAGTATGTGTACGAGTACGAGGTGGCATTGGGAGAAATCCGTACTCCTACACGTACTCGTACACGCGAATCTCTTATGGCAAATTGTTAGGAAAACAATGAAGGTAGCGGTCAGGTGAGAGGATACGATGAAAGGTGATGGTACAACCAGCATTTCTGCTAGTCATGCGGATGCTCGGGTCTGGCTGGAGATTCGGTTATCGGCGCTACAGGCGAATTACCGCCAGATTGCCGCGGCGGTATCTCCGGGGACGGTGATAGGGGTGCTCAAGGCAGATGCGTATGGCATGGGCGTAGAGCCAGTGGCCGATGCCCTGGAAGAAGCCGGATGCCGATACTTCGGCGTGGCGGATATCCATGAGGCTTGTGCCCTGGCAGCCCGGCCCGGGCTGCGGGTACAGATTCTGGGATCTGTATTGCCGGATGAAATGGAGCCTGCCTTGCGAGCTGGGATTATCGTGCCTTGTGGGGATTGGGAGACCGCTGAGGCTTTACGGGCTGCGGTTGGTAGAACCGGTGTTCGGGCGCGAGCACATTTGTTGGTGGATAGCGGGATGGGCCGTCTCGGTGTTCCGTTGTCAGAGGCTGCTTCCATGATGCGGGCTGTTGCACCCTGGCCGGAAATCGAGTGGGAAGGCATCTACTCGCATTTCCCGATTGCATACCGTGCGGGAGATGCCTACAGCCGAAACCAGGTAGAGGGCATGCGTAATCTGCTGCAGGCTCTGGAGGCAGAGGGTATCCGGTTTGCCTGGCGTCATATGGCCAATAGTGATGCAGTGCATAATGTGCCGGAATCATATCAGGCCCCCTTTAATGCTGTGCGTACAGGCATCAATTTGTACGGCTCTTTCGATCCGGAAGGTAGCCGGCGGTTTCCGCTGCAACAGGTGGTTAGCTTGAAAACGCGTCTGGCTGCGGTCCGCACGTTGCCGGAAGGATCTTGCATCGGGTATGGATGTACCTATCGACTGCCGCGGCAGGCCAAGGTGGGTACGATCGCCGCCGGGTATGCGGATGGGGTTCCCATGGCCCTCACAAACCGGGGCTACGTGCTCATACGCGGGATTCCCTGTCCGATTCTGGGACGGGTCTCGATGGACTATACGACCATCGCATTGGATGGCGTGCCGGACGCACGTTGCGGCGAAGAGGTGGTCTGTCTGGGCGGGGAGGGACCATCTGCCATTACCCCGGAACACTGGGCCCAGCTCAAGGGAACGCATGCGTATGATATTCTTTGTTCGTTCGGACGCAGAGTCAAGCGCTGCTATGTGTGATTGCCCGCCAGGCTAGCTATCGCCGGATGCGAGCAGGAGGCGAAAGAGGGGCAGGGGCATGAGTCCGGCCAGCGTAAGGTATCCGAGGGGCGGGAAGGATGCATCAACTGCGGCATGGCTGAGCAAATTACCAAAGAGCAAGACGACAGCTAGCCAAACGGTTGCGAAGTTACCAAAGGTGCTGCCGGCATGGGCACGCTTGAGCCCGGGGGTACGCTGCTGTGTAAACGGCCAGAACAAATTGCTGCCCATGAAGCCAAGCTGATCGAGGAGGACATGCGAACTGTGAGCAGCCCATATAACGGGTATGGCTTGCCAGCCTGCAATGCCAGCACCGAGAAGAGCGAGCAGCCCACCGGTTATGAAGCTATGTGTCCATTGCCGGTGCCAGGGCAGAAAGGCAATGCGAGCCCGGCCAGGACCGATGGGGACGACTTCCAGATGTGGGCCGTCAAAAATATCAATGGTGCAGGCAGCGAGATACTCGAGCTGTATATCCTTGCGGAAGCAGGCACGGGCTGCTGTGGGGTGCCTTGATTGTGGTGGTTGTGCGGCAAGCGGGTTCCGTCCCGTATCCACGACCGGGCCAAGGGTAGCCTCGACGGTGTGTTGGGCAGGATGCAGGTGCACGGTGTAGCGTTGCCATTCGTCGGAGCCGGTTCGCATGGTATTCAGACGAATGCGGCATGGGGTTGTATCGGTGGCATCTATAGCGTGTGCCAGGGTCTGAACCAAACTGGTGAGATCGGGTGCCGTCGGATCCGGCATAATCTCAATCTGGTGGCGGTATATATAGCGAAAGAAGCGAAAATCCAGTGTGTCCGGCAGTAAGGCGGCGGCACCGGCCAGCAGGAAAAACAGTGGATTGCCGGCTTCGGCGGCCTGGACGGACCACGGAAAGAACGAGGCAATGGCGATGCCGCCGATAAAATGCGTAAACCCTTTCATGACGCTCCTATACGT
>CAZRCN010000233.1:0-3638 GCA_964598575.1 uncultured Victivallales bacterium
TCCTGCGTCACGACATCGGCGGACAGGGTGGTAGCGCACAGGAGGGCGCTGGCGAAAGCGATGCCGAACGGGATGCTGTTATGTAAAAGCTTGCACATAGTATCAACTCCTTGCCACGGCGGGCGGTGCCCGCGGCGCGTTGGATTTCCTCTCCTCTCTCACTATCAGGGTAGTACAAAGCGGCAGGAGGTGCCAGCAGAAACTTGTCAATTTAATGTGGGGGATTTGTGGATGGGTTGCAGGTTAGATCCCGGCCCCGGGCGCGCCCGGATGATGCGGGTGTGAAACTTGAGAGGTGGAACGCGACCTCCGGGCGCGTTATGTCCGTGGGGTGCGCATGTGTGGTCCATGGAATGTCCGCAGGGCTCCTTATGGACTACTTATGCGCAATCAACGGTCCAAGCGTGCCCGGAGGTCACGCTCCACCTTTGATTTGAAGGAAAACGGTATGAAGTTACAGGTCCCGGCCCTGGGTTGTGATCAACGCAATACTGCTTTTCGTTTGCCGATGGCTGCCTTGAAGGAAGCGCTCAGGCGTGGGTCCGCTAGCAGCCGCCGCTGGTATTCGGTCGTGATGTCAGACGCGCGCTCGAACACGGCGGTTTCTTCCGGCGGTGGCAGGGGGACGGGGGGTAGATGATCCGGTAGGGAGCCATCGCTGCGAGGGTGCAGCGCCATGGGCGACATGTCATACACAGGGGCAAGTGGGCAAGGCCATTCCGGCCTCAAATGCAGGCTGATGTTGCCGTAGTGCATGTCGGTGTTGCCAATGCACTGCCCGAACCACCAGATTAAACGAAGGCGGTTTGCCGATTTCGTGTCAAGAAATCTGTCCTGTTCCAGGCGATGGGCAGCCTGGTGCCATGGGCTTGTAAGGTCGCCGTAATAGGCGGCATCGAGTGCCAGCAGCGACACGAGGTGCCGTCGGCCTCCCACAGGGGTTCGATCAAACCGCACGGATTCCAGAAAACAGCGGTTGCGATGATAGAGAATCTCCGTAAAAGCCGCCGGAATGCCTGCTGTCCGAAGGACTTCGTTCGCCAAGGATTCGGCCACTAGCAGATCGGCTCGTCGGGCTTGCGCCGGATCGTTCATGTCACCGCTGAATTTAACCAGAACGGGGCAGGGGCGGCGATTGGCATCCTGTTTGATAGCTGTAAACTTCGGTTGCTCGCCGGCGGCAGATGAGCCTGGCCATTGTCCGTCAAGTGCGGCGGTTGCCAGATTGGCATAGGACTCCTGTCGCTCATCTCTGGCGATTATGCTGGCGTCCGATTCCTGTCGGGCCAAGGTCAGCATGTCTTCGCCGATGACAAAAGCTCCCGGCAGGTCAGCGCCCTTTCGTAGCAAGGCCAATAAAATATGTTCCGACGTCCAGAGTCGGGGATCGGCTGGCAAGCGGTATTCGGTGGAAACGTAGCGTGCAAAGAGTCGCCCAAGAAACCCCTGTGGACGCAAGTCATCCAGAAACCATGGCCAACCGGGGTATACGCCATCGGCGAATAGCGTTCCTTGTAGCGTGTTCCAGGGGTGGTGCTGCTCCACATGCCAGGAGCCGCCCTGCAGGGCGTGCAGTTCTGCCACGTGGCTAGGCGCACCATCCTCGTTGATCTGATACAACGGCCAGTGACTCCCTGTGCCCTCGAAAGGCCGATGCAGCGCATAGCGCGTACGGCGGGCGCGGCCGATGCGATGCAGCCGTCCCGGCGGAAGCGCTGCCAGTTCCCGTGATAGCGTTGGCTGGCTGATCCCCAGTGCCTGCGCCAATTCCGATGCGGTGCATAGTCCTCTCCGGTAGAATTCACGTTCGATCGCAAGTGTATGGGTATTCATGAATAGAACAATATGTGATAACTAATTGTTAATCAATAAATTAAATAATCGCATGAATAGATTATGAATAGATTAGGGCGAACGATATGACGCTTGGCCCGTCGTGTGAAGACCGGTACCCGAAAACCCAGCAGCAGATCTACACCGCTGCGCTTCAGCTTGCGCGCACTTGATCCGGTCAGGATAAAGGTGTGGTTTTGTTTCTCCTCCATAAGTTGATGCACCACATCCAGTAATTCGGGAATCTTCTGCACCTCATCCAATATAATACGAGTTGGGCTGGTTAGTGTCGCCACCCGGTCGCGAAGTCGCTCGGGGTGCGCGGCATACAGCCGAAACGTTTCCCGGTCAAGCAGATCAATCCGCAGGGTTTTGCACGAAAGTTGTTTCAGCAAGGTTGATTTGCCGGTCCCGCGAGGTCCAAACAGGAAATAATTCCCGTCAGGAGGCTGGTAAAATCGCGTTATAGTTGTCATATATGCTTCCTTTTTTATATTACAAATGTAATAATATGCTTGATAATTGATGATATGATCATTATATATCTTGTCATTATGTATAAAAACCGATTGATTTCGCAACGTCTGCAGCGAATGGTTGACCATTTCCCGGTCGTGGTGGTGTCGGGTGCCCGGCAAGTCGGCAAGAGTACGTTGATCAAGCACCTTTTCCCGGATTGGGATCTTGTGGTTTTCGATCCGGTCGTGGACATCGGCAATGCACGCGCGGATCCGGACCTTTTCCTGGATAACCATCCTTCACCGGTGGTGCTCGATGAGATCCAGTATTGCCCCGAGCTGGTTCCCTGTATCAAGCGTCGGGTGGACCGTGATCGGCGACCAGGCCGGTATATCCTGACCGGATCACAGCAGTGGGCCGTCATGAAGGCCATTAGCGAATCCCTTGCCGGACGGGCCCTCTTCCTCGATCTGGAAGGCTTCTCGCTGGCTGAAATTGCCGAGTCCAAGTTGCCGTCATCCTGGCTGGAACGCTATCTCGATGATCCTGCCGCCTTTTTGCAGGCGACAGGCGCGATGTCGCGGCTGGATTGGCCGGGAACGCTTTACGAACGCATGTGGCGCGGCTGGCTACCGGAAGTGGACACGCTGCCGGCGGATTTGGTTGAGGAGTATTTTGTCGCCTACCTGCGAACCTATATCGAGCGCGATGTCCGCCTGTTGCTGGATGTGGATGACTGGCAGCAGTTCGGGCGTTTTGTGCAGATGACAGCGGCGTTGACGGCCCAAGAGGTGAATTACAGCCAACTGGGACGTGAAATCAGCGTCACGCCGCAGACGGCGCGGCGCTGGCTTGGGGTGCTGAAGGCGACCTTCCAGTGGTATGAGTCACCCGCCTGGCACGGAAACGCGATCAAACGGGTGTCATCCAAGCCTAAGGGGTATGTGGCCGATACCGGATTGGCGTGCCATCTGTTGCGGCTCTCGTCGCCGTCGGCCCTGGCGGGGCACCCGGCAATCGGGGCCCTTTTCGAATCGACCGTGGTGGCTGAAATTCGCAAGGGGATCAGCCTGCTTGCGCAGAAGCCGCAGCTTTATCATTGGCGTTCCCATGGCGGGGCCGAGGTTGATCTGCTGCTGGAACGCGATGGCGTGATGTACCCGATTGAGATTAAGCTAGGCACTCGATTGGGACGCAAGGAGGCCAGGGGACTGCAAATGTTGCGCGAGACCTACCCTGACCAGCGGGTGGCACCAGGGGTGGTCATCGCCCCCGTTGAGCGCATCGAGCAGTTAACCGAACAGGATTACGCCGTCCCATGGGATCTCAGTCCCCTATCCCCGTAG
>CAZRCN010000234.1:0-3575 GCA_964598575.1 uncultured Victivallales bacterium
CCATGTGCCACGAAATGACTAAAACGAACCCACAGATTCTGCGGAAGAGCCTTATATATAAACTCATCATCATTTACACGACCTTCTGTTTTGTGCCAAAACAAAATTTCATTGAATCAGCTAGAATAAGCACTAGAAATTCGAATGCTGTCTTGGTGTTCTTTATATGCGGAAAATTCGACATTTCATTAACCATCACAAATTACCAAACATAATATTCGTAAATGCATAGTTGTTTGGTAAATGGAGGCGTCATGTTTATCCAAGACATGCTTAGGGAAGAGTTAGAGAATTCTGTTCAAATAAAACAGGACTATATTGAGGCAATCGCCAGCCTACCAAAGGGATCGCTAGTTCGGAAACGTATCAGCGGCCATGATTATGTCTACCTAATTCATGCGATCCCGGATCTGCTCGAAGCTGACGGACCGAACCCCCAAGTTTCTTCACACATATCGACACTCTTCCTAAACGGTGGCAAATTGCCGTGGCTGTGACCGTAAAGGTGCCAGGCCCCGCGGAATGCGCCCTGGTGGTCATCTGTTTGAAGAGGAATTGCGGCAAATGAAGAATGGCGAGATGTGACCCTCTGAGATCTAGAAACAGCGTAAAACTCTTATTGAGCAGGCACAATACACATCCGATTGGATTGCGGATGCTGCGCGCAAGATTGCGGAGGAACTGTAAAATGGATCGATTAGCTCAATTCGCAACAAAGGCCAGAGGCGAAGTATTCGAACGTACCGGTGACAAGGGATGTGCAGCCCGATTGTATCGGTATCCTTTTAAAAAGTAGGTTCCCGTCTTGTCCTGCTAAGCGGCGCAGACACTAAATCGCAAGATATGACGAAATATGTCGCATTATTTTATTTACTTCGCCATTAATTACGATATAAACAAAGTATGAAGATTGAAAATCTACTGACGGATGATGCCGTATTGGCCGAACTAGGTGCCCGGCTGTCCCAGCGACGTGTTGAACTGGGGCTATCACAGGCGGCACTCTCAGAGCAGGCGGGCGTCGCGAAGCGAACCGTGGAGCGTATCGAAGCGGGGGCGACATCCCAGACGGTGACACTGGTTCGCATTCTGAGAGTGCTTAAGCTACTGGAGCGTTTCGATGTATGGCTTCCCGAACCAGGCCCGAGCCCGATGGATATGCTCAAGTTGAAAGACAAACCCCGCAAGCGGGTTTCCCGCAAGAAACAGAAACCTGCGAGCCCGCCGTGGCAATGGGGAGATGACAAATGAGCACCGTTGCAGAAGTCAGGCTCTGGGGGCGAACAATCGGGGCTGTGGCGCTGGAAGAGGGCTCGGATATCGCTCATTTTCAGTACGCCCCTGAATTCGTACCAAGCGGAATTGAGGTATCGCCACTTGCCATGCCCCTATCCGAACGTGTCTACACATTTCCGGAACTCAGACCCCAGACATTCCACGGGCTACCCGGGCTGATCGCCGATTCCCTGCCGGATCGCTTCGGTAATGCCCTGATTGACGCCTGGCTGGCGCGTCAAGGCCGTGCACCGGCGTCTTTCAATGCCGTTGAACGGCTTTGCTATACGGGTTCGAGAGGAATGGGTGCGTTGGAGTATGCGCCCGCGACCGGACCGCAGACCCGTAACGGCGAACGCATTGATATTGATCACATCACGGAATTAGCTTCAGACATCCTGACACATCGTAACAACCTGCAGGGCTGGCTGCACGCGGAAGGGCGCCACGCGACACTACATGATATATTGCGCATCGGCACCTCTGCCGGTGGAGCCAGGGCAAAAGCGGTGATTGCCTGGAATCCGCAGACCAACGAGGTCCGTTCGGGTCAGGTCAAGGTGGCTGATGGCTTTGAGCACTGGCTGATGAAGTTCGACGGGGTAAGCGGCAACAAGGATAAGGAACTGGAGGACCCGAAGGGGTATGGCGCGATTGAATACGCCTATTATCGCATGGCCGTGGATGCGGGAATCACGATGGCTCCATGCCGTATTCTTGAGGAGAACGGGCGGCGACATTTTATGACGCGGCGATTCGACCGGCGCGAAGATGGTGAGAAACTGCATATGCAGTCGCTAGGCGGACTGGCCCACTACGACTTCAACTTGGCCGGCGGATATA
Organism: uncultured Victivallales bacterium; assembly: GCA_964598575.1. Classification (GTDB taxonomy): domain Bacteria; phylum Verrucomicrobiota; class Kiritimatiellia; order UBA8416; family UBA8416; genus T3Sed10-140. The sequence continues at coordinate 2,119 of CAZRCN010000234.1, forward strand.
GCTACGAGCAAGCGCTTCAGGTGATTCGCCAACTGGGATTGCCGATGAGCGCCATAGAGGAACAATTCCGACGAATGGTGTTCAACATCCTTGGTCGCAACCAGGATGACCATGTCAAAAACATTGCTTTCCTCATGGACAAATCCGGCACATGGTCACTCTCGCCCGCATTCGACATGACCTACAGCTTCCAGCCGTCCGGCCAATGGACATCGACGCACCAGATGACCATGAACGGCAAACGCGACCGGTTTGTTTTGGATGATTTCCATGCCTGCGCCAAAGCCGCATCCATAAAAAGCAGCCGCGTGAAAACCATACTGGCTGAGGTCCACACTGTGATTCAACGCTGGTGCGAGTACGCCGATAAAGCACGCGTCCTGCCGGAGCACCGCGACAGAATCCAGAACGCACTGCGACTCGAACCTTTCACCTGATTCCGTGCGACTGCAAATTTTCTCATTCCTGGCGTAACAGTTTAACTGATTCCGGTTGTGCGAGAACCCGGGCGAGGGGTCAGCCCTTTTATATCAAGTTTACAATGCTTGCGCTTCATGGCTTGCACCTTGCCTGCCTGCACGTAGCCAATTCCTTTTCAAGTCTTGCGACTTGCTTTCGAAGATGACGATTGGCTTTCAATTTCCCATCCAAGCTCCTCAACTGGTTGCAGACGGCGGAGCCACTTCCGATATGAAGAAAATCGGCAACATCACGCTGGCTCATACCAGCAAAGCGTATCAGATACTTCACCGCAACGGCTCGTAGTGCTGAACCGTGGCGGCGGCGTTTGAACTCACCTATATCCACCTCGAACACCTCTCCCAGAGTAGAGAGAACATCTTCGGCTGGTAATGGTTCACTGATGTGACGGAAGGACACATCCTCGGGGCGCGCATGGGTCGCAACGCGCTCCTGATACAGTTTATCGACCCAGGCACGGAATCCATCGCTACCAATGCTCCGGGGGGATTGTTTAAGAGCCACCTGGAAATCATCACTTGACTCTGCAAGGCCGCTCTCTACAAACTCACGGTAGCGCTTCGGCCACTCTCCCCGCTTACCATTCATCTCCGAGAGCAAAGGTCCGCATTCGACAAAGTCAAGAGCCTTGGCCTTGCCAATATAGCTCGGGTAGCTGCTCCATCGGTGGGAACGTAAAATCCGGATCCGCTCCTCAATCGGCTTATGCTTATGGCTACTTACCTGCACCGGATTCAAATGCACATAGCGTGAGAGCGACAAAAGATACTCGTCGCCTTCGACCAGTTTGGCTTTGTAGCGACCGTCAAACAGATGACCGTGACGATCATGACGAAGATTGTAGTAGACCGTGTAGGCCGTCGAAAGCGACTGCATGAATTTCGAGCAATTCGCATCCGGCGTCTCAAAAACCAGATGCACGTGATTCGTCATACAAACAAACAGATACAGGCGGATGTTGAACTGTTCAACGCGCT
>CAZRCN010000235.1:0-3553 GCA_964598575.1 uncultured Victivallales bacterium
CGCCCTCTTCGAGCGAAAGCACCTTGTGCTTGAGCGCTTCGCGATCCTTGTAGAAGAGCGCCTTGCCCGAAAGGCTGGTGAGTTTCACCAGCTCCTCGGGCGGCACGAACTGCAGGGCCGTGTCCTGCAGGGCGGTCTTGCCCGCCCCGGAACTGGAGAGCACGAGCACCGATAGGGGCTCATCGGTCTTGCGGCTGGTGGCCGCTAAATAGGCAAGCAGTTTATTGGGCTCCTCGCCGACTAGACCGCAGGTCTCGAAGTCGGACAGGATCGTTTCGATCAGGTCAGGCGATTTACCGAAGTCTTCCGCCTCTTTCCTTTCAGCCGCCGACATCGGCGGCGGGGCCGACTTCTGACCTCCGTCCTCTGACCTCTGCCCCTCCGGCTGTTTCTCGCAGGTCTGCAGCAAGCGGGTGATGTCGGCCTCGATGGTCTCGGGGCTCTCATCGAAGATGCGGCACAGGTCCTGGGCCAGCATCCGGCGTGAGCGCGAGCTGTAGAAGTCGAGCGTATCGACATGCAGTTTCCCGGCGTGCTGCACGCGCACCGTGGCCCGCAGTTTGCGCGGGCCTTTCTCAAGACCGAGCACGTTATAGGTGCGTAGGCCGTAGGTGGCGACCAGGTCGCCGTTCTTGGTTCCTTGTGCTTGGTTCTTGGTCGAGGAAACATCCGGAACCTGACTGCCGGGGTCACTGGCCCGCATAGCTGTGTCCGGCAGTTCAGGCTCCGGTTGTATTTGAAGTTCAGAGGGTGTCCACACATCGGATGCAAGGAAGCGTGAAAGTGCTTCTGCCCCGTGTGCCTGCAAATAGCTGTTGGGGTCGTGATCGGCAGGCAGTGCCTTGACCTTTACGGCAAGGCCTGCAGCTTCGAGCTTCGGGCGCAGGCGGCCAACGGCCTTGCCCCCTGCATTGTCGCCGTCTAAAAGAAGAATAACGCTGCTGACACCATGACGGGTAAAGGTCTCGATGTCGGCCTCTTTCAGCCCGTTGGTGCCCTGCACGGCCACGACGTTGCTAAAGCCGGCAACCATGACGGACAAGGCATCGATGACCGACTCGGTCAGGATGATTTCCGTATGGGTCTTGATGGACTGTGCATTCCATAGGCCGGTCGACCGACCGGGCAAAAAGAGATGACGGCCTTTGCCGCTGATCGAACGACCGTAGATCGTGGTGAGCTGGCCTTCCTCGTCGAAGACGGGGAAGACAACGCAACCGCTGAAGCGTTCCCGCTTCGGGGTGTCGTCCGGGGATATGGGATCAAGCAGGACTCCAACGCTATTGAGGTCTTGGCGGATGAGGCCTTCTGTCGGAAGCATATCGCTGAACTTGCCCGTGCTGTAGCCGATGCGAAAGCGCGAGAACAAGGCCGCATCGCTGATCCCCCGCCCTTCAAGGTAGGCCCTGGCCTCAGGCGATTCAGAAAAAGTCTTCTCGTAGATCGAGAGTGATCGTTCAAGCAGTGCCGCTGCACGCTCGGGCGGCACCCTGCTTTTCGCAGAGAGCTTCGCAGGGCACGCCGGTGGCTCTTCAGGCTTCCTGCGTTTCGATTCAGCCCCGGCACCAACGCCAATGCTCTCGATGGTGTGCCCGGTCATGCTCATCAGCTTATCGACCGCCTCACGGAACGGGAGTTTCTCCATCTCCATCACCAGGTCGATGACGCTACCGCCACGGGCACAGCCCATGCAGTGGAAAAGCCCCTTGGCGGGCGTCACGATAAACGAGGGCTCGTCCTCCTCGTGGAACGGGCACAGCCCGGCATAGTCATTAAGACCGTGTTGCGTGAGTGCAATGCCGTAGGCGGAACATACTCGCTCGATGGTGATTGTTTGTTTTAGCTGCTCGATCTGCTCGTCAGGTATGCGGGCCATGACGGTTCTCCTATTTTGTGGAACCGTAGGCCTTGCTGTGCTAATGTTGCACCTGCAACAGAACCTCGGTTCTCGTTGTTCTGGGTCAGTCGTTACGCAACCGCCAAGTTCGGACGACTGGCCCTCTTTCTTTAAAACCCCGTCAAGTTTTTTCACGGAGTTTTTGACATGCAGCCTATTTATTAGTATTACTGATAATTATGCAAGCAAAAACGATAAATATCTTCAACATGCCTTATGATGGTCTCATGCAACAAGGAAGACCAACAAAACGAACACGCACCGATTTCGGGCAACGCGTCTTTGAAGCAAGACAAAGGCTCGGGGTCTCACAGGCCGAAATTGCCCAGCAGCTCGGCATCAGCCAGTCCGCTTTCGCGGCCTGGGAACGCTCCCCTGTCGCCCTGAAGCCCGAACAGCTCCGTACTCTTGCCGATATACTCAATACATCCATTGAAGACCTTATCGGAACAGACAGAAGCTCCAGACGCTACGGAGGTCCGACGGGCAAAGCCCGACGATTGTTCGAGCAAGTCAGTAAGCTGCCTCGTTCACAACAACAGCACGTTCTGACGGTCGTTCAGGCCTTCGTCGAAAACAAGGCGGTTAGATCATGAGTAAACTAGCGGTAACGCCTGCAGCCGATAATCTGATCCTCAGGATAAGGGGGCACGCCGTTATCCTGGATTCGGATCTGGCAGCACTTTACGGCACAACAACAAAGCGACTGAACGAACAAGTAAAACGCAACAGCGCAAGATTCCCGGATGAATTTTCATTCCAGCTCACGGAAAAAGAGTGGACTTCTTTGAGGTCGCAATTTGCGACCTCAAAAAAAGGGCGTGGCGGCAGGCGTTACATGCCTTATGTCTTTACGGAACACGGGGCTCTGATGGCGGCAAATGTCGTCAACAGTGATCTGGCTATCCAGATGAGCATTGCGGTTGTGAAAGCGTTTGTAAAAATGCGCCGGATGGCCTTGTCTGCCGAAGGCATTGCCCGCAAAGTCAATCAGCTTGAGAAGAAGTATGATGAGCAGTTCAAAATCGTATTCAAGGCCATCCGCGAACTGATCATGGCTCCCGAGGAGCCAGGCAAGAAGATCGACGGATTCAAACAAGATTAGCACTAGCCGATCTTCTTTTGAGATCACAAGTTGTGATCTCATTCCTTTCCATGACCCGCAGGCTGAGCAAGTTTTTGCCTCAAGCAAAAAATTGCTCGGCCTGTGGAACCGTCCGGCAGGACGGAGTCTTGTGGCCGCCCTCCCTTTTTAGCGGGGGCCTGGGAGCCGGCAGCGAGACGCGTAGCGGCTGACGCTGACGGCGTAAGGCCTTGGGTGGGCGGGGGTCGCGGGGGACCGTAGGGACAACGCGCTCACGCACACCCCCCGCTGCAATTCGGCAAATACGCTTGCCCTCGTTGATTGCGGGGCTGGCGCTGAACCTGCAGCCGCAGGTTCTGTGACTGCTATGGGGGAAGGGTTGGCCGTGGGCTTGAACCCTGAACCGGCAGAAGGGTTGAAGCTCGCGGCTCAGGGGAACCGCGGCACGGGGGTTCCCTTGCTATCAAGATTGGCAGCCGTGCACGTGAAGCCGTTTGTCTGCTGACGGCAGGAAGCAGACAGGCGGCTTGACGTGACCGGCGTTCCGCGAAGGGCTGCGACCGTGTGAAGAA
>CAZRCN010000236.1:0-3543 GCA_964598575.1 uncultured Victivallales bacterium
ATATGGAAACAGCCACACCACACCTTTCGAGCCAGCCAACGTTTTGCGATCTGGATCCCTATCTGGACGCATATCGTGATAGGCTTGCGGCACTGTGGGCACACACGCGCAAGGTAGAAGCCCGGTTAACGGAGGAGCATGCGGTGCCACTGGCCGATTTTGCTGCAGCACACGAATATTACGGGCTGCACCGCACATCGGCGGGCTGGGTCGTTCGCGAGTGGGCCCCCAACGCCACCAGCATCCACCTCATTGGCGATTGCAACAACTGGTCCTGCCAGGCCGGTTTTGCCCTCAAGCGTCTGGATGCCGCCGGCGACTGGGAAGCCACCCTCCCCCCGGATGCCCTGCAACATGGTCAACACTGGAAGCTACACCTCTGCTGGGACGGTGGTTCGGGCGAGCGCATTCCTGCGTATGCACGACGTGTTGTGCAGGACCCGGATACGCTCACCTTCAGCGCCCAGGTATGGGACCCACCAACCCCCTACGCGTGGAAGCACACGGCCCCGGAACGTCCGGCTTTCCCCTGCATCTACGAGTGCCATGTCGGCATGGGCCTCGAAGAGAAACGCGTCGGCACCTACAATGAGTTTCGCGAAAATGTCCTGCCTCGCATCAAAGCTGCCGGTTACAATACGATCCAGATCATGGCCATCCAGGAGCATCCCTACTACGGTTCGTTCGGATACCATGTCTCCAGCTTCTTTGCGCCATCCTCCCGCTTTGGGACCCCGGAAGAATGCAAAGCGCTCATTGATACGGCGCATGGCATGGGGCTTACCGTTATCATGGATCTTGTACATTCCCATGCCGTGGCCAACGAAGTCGAGGGGCTTTCCCGGTTCGACGGCACCACCTACCAGTATTTTCATCAAGGGCCGCGCGGACAACACCCGGCGTGGGGCTCACGCTGCTTCGATTACGCCAAGCCGCAAGTCCTGCACTTCCTGCTTTCGAATGCCCGCTACTGGCTGGATGCATTTCATATCGATGGCTTCCGGTTCGACGGTATCACCAGTATGCTCTATCATCATCGCGGTCTCGGTACCGCCTTCACGTCCTACGACGTGTATTTCGGGAATCACCTTGATGCCGATGCGCTCTCCTACCTGACACTGGCCAATGCGCTCATCCATCAAATCAAGCCGGATGCCATCACGATTGCCGAAGATGTGAGCGGGTTCCCCGGTTTAGCGGCACCCGTGCGCCAAGGGGGCTGCGGCTTCGATTTCCGGCTCGCCATGGGTATACCGGATGCCTGGTTCCGTATGCTGAAAAAAGAGCGCGACGAGGAATGGTGCGTCTCGCACATCTGCCGCTTCCTCACAGATCACCGGCCCGAGGAACAAACGATCAGCTACGTGGAAAGCCACGATCAGGCGATAGTAGGCGACAAGACCCTGGCCTTTGAACTGATGGATGCCGAGATGTATACCCACATGCGCACATCCGACGAAAGCCTGATTATTGACCGCGGCATAGCCCTGCACAAGATGATTCGCCTTGTAACGGCTGCTACAGCCAGCGGGGGCTATTTGAATTTCATGGGCAATGAGTTCGGCCACCCGGAGTGGATCGACTTCCCCCGGCGGGAAAACGATTGGTCGTATCAGTATGCACGGCGCCAGTGGAGCCTGTGCGACAACGATACGTTGCGCTACCAGCAACTGGCAGTATTCGATCAGGCCATGCTCCCGATCATCCAATCCAGTGCCGCATCCACACCCCACGTCGAACCGTTGGTCCAGCATGACGGGGACCATGTCCTCGCGTTCCGGCGTGGAAGTTGCCTCTTTCTCTGTAATTTTCATCCCACCAACTCGTTTACGGGGTACGGCATCCCAGTCCCGGGGGGCAAGTGGCAACACATCCTCGATAGCGACGAAGCCCGCTTCGGCGGATTCGGCCGTATCGAGCCCGGACAGGTTTTTGCCCCGCAGCAGGCGGCAACATCCTCGCAGGCGCCAGACGCATCCATGATCCAGGTCTACCTGCCGGCACGATGCGCTATCATCCTCCGCCAGACGGACGACGCGTAATATCGAATGTATCCGACCCAACGTTCCGCGGGACGTGCAAAATCCACGTTGCGCCATATTTTGTTTGGGTAGGGCTGCCTTTGTGGCTATGATACCCCCCTTTTGCAGCAACAACCCCAAGCATAAAGAATGAGATAGGATGGAACAGGACGTACCAACCGAAATTGCCCGACGCCGAACGTTTGCCATTGTTTCGCACCCGGATGCCGGCAAAACAACCCTGACCGAAAAGTTTCTGCTCTACGGCGGTGCCTTGCATTTAGCGGGGTCGGTTACCGCTCGCAAGAACCAGCGTGCAACCACGTCCGACTGGATGGAGCTTGAGAAGCAGCGCGGGATTTCGATCAGCTCAACCGTACTGCAGTTTGATTACCGTGACTTCCGGATCAACCTGCTGGACACGCCTGGCCATAAGGATTTCTCGGAAGATACCTACCGGGTGCTGACCGCCGTGGATGCCGCTGTCATGGTTATCGATGCGGGCAAGGGCATCGAGAGCCAGACGCGTAAACTCTTTGAGGTTTGCCGGCAGCGTGGGGTGCCGATCTTTACGTTCATGAACAAACTGGATCGTCCCTCGCGCGACCCGCTGGAGCTGCTGGATGAGCTCGAGCACGTTCTCGGCATTGGCGCCTACCCCATCAACTGGCCGCTGGGCGAAGGAACCGAATTCCGGGGGGTTTGGGACCGCATGACCAGCCTCGCCTACATGTTCGAGAGAACGCAGGGCGGGCTGTATCGCTCTCCCGTCAAAACGGCGGGGCTGGAGGACGATACCATTCGCAATGCCCTGCGACGTGATGTGTACGATACGGTCTGCGAGGAGGTCGAAATGCTCGATGGGGCCGGGGCCTCCTTCGATCGCGAAGCCATTCTCTCCGGACAGACCACCCCCGTATACTTCGGCAGTGCCCTGAATAATTTCGGCGTGCAGCTCCTGCTCGATGGATTCCTGGATTTTTCCGGTCCGCCAACACCGCGCCCCTCCCGCAATGACCGCATCATTGAACCTGCCCATCCGGCCTTTTCCGGATTCGTGTTTAAAATCCAGGCGAACATGGACCCCAAACACCGTGACCGCATTGCGTTTATCCGGATTGTATCCGGTCGATTCGAGCGCGACATGCGTGTCCTGCATGTTCGTACCGGCAAAACCATCCGGCTGGCAGGCGCTACCCGCCTCTTCGGTCAAACACGCGAAACGGTCGATGTAGCCTACCCCGGCGATGTTGTCGGTATTATCGGCAAGGATGGGTTTGCCATCGGTGACACCCTCACCGAGGACCCCGACATCCAGTACGATGAAATTCCGCGCTTTGCGCCCGAGTGCTTTGCCACGATCGAAAATCCGGCCCCGTCGGAATACAAACGCTTCTACAAGGGACTCGACCAACTTCTGCAGGAAGGCGTAATCCAACGCTACGAACTCGATGATTCGGTCCAGAAAACCATTCTGCTGGGAGCCATAGGCCCCCTACAGTTCGAAATCGTCAAGTATCGC
>CAZRCN010000237.1:0-3515 GCA_964598575.1 uncultured Victivallales bacterium
ATTGCCATAGCCGAGGAGTTGCGCAATGCGCATGCGGCCCTGTCCTCCGCTACAGGCTGATCCGCTGCTTCATGCGTTGTCGGGTTGTAGCAAGAAAATGCGACGGTCCCCTCGTGCCCTCGCAACGTCCCGCCACATCGTTCGCACGCTTGCCCTCGCAGGAAGCATTACTTGTTGGTGGTAGTGTCCTTGTTGCTTGTGCGCACCCTGGTTGCACCGGCTGCGCGTAATTGGCGCAACTGATGATTGAATTCGTACATGATGCTCTCTAAGCAGGGGTAGTCGGATTTGCGGACAAAGGGTGCAAGGTATGCTTTAGAGAAAAGAACATCGGGCAATGGTTTGATGCTCTGTTCCAGCCCCATGTTTTTCAGCGTGTATTCTCCTACTATGAGATCCATGGGATAGAGGTCTATTTCGTCTTTGATCAGCCCCATAAAGCCATCCTCTGTATTGAAATACAGGTGTGAGCGAAATTGATCGATCGGAAACGTCTCCGCATACGAATACCCCTGGTTGCGCCCCACGCGTAGGTTTCTTTCCATAATCTGTTCGTATGTGAGCGTTGGGGTGTGATGGTTGTTTTTTACAAAGAAAGCGTAGTTGCTGATCCAGAGGTAGTCCTGCGGCAGGGTCCCTTGCCGCGCGGCCCGACGTTGCCCATCGGTATAAAAGAGGACATCCTCGCGATCTGGGTGATACGAGACAGAAAGTACGGCATCGGCCTGGCCCTGCTCGGCCATCATCCATGCGCGCGGCCAGGGATACGTGCGGATTTCGTACGGAATTCGCAGGGACGTCATGATACGTGACACGATATCCACATTCAACCCCTGCATTCGGCCATCGGATACATATTCGAATGGTCGCCAGTTCTCTGCCACGAAAAGCAGTTTTCGGTTTGGCCGGGACGGGCGGACCGGATCCAGATGGCGTGCTGTGATTGCATCTATCGCTCCATTTATACGCATGTTGCGCAGAGTCGTATCGAAGTACTGCCTGAGGCCCTCGATATCAGGGTAATCGGATTGCCGTGAAAAGCCGAGTAGGTACGGTTTCGTAAACAGAGGTTTTGGCAGCCAGGTAATACGGTCGTGCAGGTTGTGCTTCTTTAGCAGTGCCCAGCCGGCACTGCGATCCATTGGGTATAAATCCGCTTCTCCGCTCAGTAGCGTTTGCATGGCTTCCAAGGGTGAATGTTTTGTGATTTTTGGAATATCCGCTTCAAGCAGATCGGTGTCGTAGGAATACTGATCATTAATAGCAACCCGCAGATTGTCGGCCGCTAACTGTTCATATGATTCAAATTGCACCGTTTTTGCCAGCTTTCGGTTGACAAAGAATACATATTCCGTCAACCACAAGAAATCAGGAGGTACTTGCCCTGTCTGCCAGAACTGCGTTTGCTCTTCCGAGAAATACAAAAAGGGTTCACGCTCTTTTTGATAAGAGACCGATAGGATAGCATCGGCGGCACCATTGGCCACCATGAGCCAGGCGCGTGACCAGGGATAGAAGCGGATTTCGTATGGAATGTCCTTTTTCTTGAAAATTCGGTCAATTATTTCCACATTAATGCCGCTGGGCCTACCTTCATCGTCGCTGTATTCGTAGGGAGGCAACGCTTCAGCCACAATGATGAGCGGGCGCACTGGTTCGGCCGCCGCAAAGTAGGTTCCTGCAAGAATGGTGATGGATACCGTGAATAGCAGTAGGCTTCGCATCATACCCCCTTTCTGGGTGCATCATCCTGGTTGTATCTGCCATCATCCAGCCAACTGCAAGCGCTGGACGTAGGGTGGTGGTTACGCACTGCATGTCGTATTTGAAATGTAATCTTGAATTTCACACGTGGCAAGCAGACAATGGGGATGATAGGTCGATGGGTTTGCATCAAGGAAGCGTGATTTTATGAATAGGGGCCGGTGGCGACTATCGAGCGAGCTCGTTTTGTGGCACTCGTTAGCTTTGGCGATGATCTGTCTTGCTATCGGACTGATCAGTCATCATTTTTTGTTGCAGCCCATTCGTGAGCGGCTGCGAGCGGAGGCGCATGCATTTGCTGTTGCACTGGCAGGGCAAGTCATGGAGCCGCTTTGGCGTCTGGATGCGGCGACGGTAACAGAATTGCTGCAAAGGCAAAAGCTGTATTCTGCCGTGCTTGGTGTCCGGGTAGAGAACCAGTTTGGGGATGTGCTGGCAGACTGGGCACCCGAAGGAGAGGCGGCACGCATTTCTGTCGAGGAGCCGGTTTTCTATCGCGATGAGCTCATCGGGCGGGTGTATATTGCTTGGTCGTTGCAACCATTGCAGGCATTGCAGTCGAGCTTGTGGCCGACGCTGCTGGCTATCACGGTCTGCGGGATTGCGGTTCAGTTGCTGCTGACTTGGTGGTTGACCCGCCGTTTTCTGCGGACGCCCCTTTCAGCGGTTGTTCGCAGCCTGCGTACGGTTGCGGATGGCCGGTTTGATGTAGAGATCCCAGAGGCGCGGCATCAGGAATTGCGGGTGCTGCTGAAGGAGGCTCGCAGGATGGCTTCACGGATTCAGGAGCGAACCGTATCCTTGCATCACGAGATTCAGGAGCGCCAGCGCGTTGCGGATGAACTGATCCGCCACAAAGCGCATTTGGAAGCGATAGTGCAGCATCGCACAGAAGCACTAGCCGAGGCGAATCGAGCGCTACGCACAGAGATGGATCAACGCAAGCAGGCGCAGCATGCTATCATTGATATTAGCACACGCGAACAACAGCGTATGGGCCAAGACCTGCACGACACGCTTGTGCAGGAACTGGTGGGCGTGCGTTATCTGTTTGCGGCGTTGGAGCGCTCTCTTGTTGCCCATGTTCCGGAATATGCCGATCGTGCCCGACAGGTTTCCGGTATGTTGCAGAAGATCATGGAACACCTGCGCATGCTGGCGCACGGGATGATGGTTGTCGATTTGAGAGAAGGCGGACTTGCCGAAGCATTGAGGCATTATGCAGAGAAGACAGCGAGTTTGTTTCCGCTTTCATGCAGGCTCAAACAGGTTTCGCCGGGCCTTCCAGAGGCCGATATCACGACTTCGGTGCAACTGTACTTTATTGCGCGTGAGGCCGTAAATAATGCGATTCGGCATGGAAAAGCCTCGAAAATTCGCATTCGTCTCGGTTGTTTTCGGGGTAATTTCGTGATGACAGTGACCGACAACGGTGGCGGATTTGACAGGGATCGCATTGCTGGCGGCATGGGGTTATGCATTATGCAAAACCGGGCCGAATCGATAGGTGCTGGATTCTCAGTGTGGAGCCGTCCCGGGCGGGGAACCTGCATTCGCTGCGTGCTTGTGATGCCGTCTGACAAGCATCCCGAGACAATGGGCGAGACAAATAGTCAAACAGAACAAGCAAGGGGGAACTGTCAAAAGTTTTATGGCGACAAAACTTATGAAAAGGGTAAACGGTATACGATTACGGGCGACGATTACGGATTACGAGGAAAACGAAGCACCAATCGTCCATCGTAATCGTC
>CAZRCN010000238.1:0-3484 GCA_964598575.1 uncultured Victivallales bacterium
TCAAGTTGCCTCGGCATAGCGCTTGCTGACTTCGTCCCACTGGACGATGTGCCAGAAGGCGGCAATGTAGTCGGGGCGGCGGTTCTGGTAGTTGAGGTAGTAGGCGTGCTCCCAGACATCCAGCCCCAGGATCGGGGTGCCGGTCAGCTCGCTTACGCCCTGCATGACGGGGCTATCCTGGTTGGGGGTCGACCCAACGGCCAGCTTGCCGCCTTCCTGCACGACCAGCCAGGCCCAGCCGGAGCCGAAGCGCGTTGCAGCGGCCTGGGCAAACTGCTCCTGGAACGCAGCGACAGTCCCAAAGCTCTGGTTGATGGCCTCTGCCAGTGCGCCCTGTGGCGCACCGCCCCCATTGGGTCCGATCACTTGCCAGAAGAGGCTGTGATTGTAGTGGCCGCCACCGTTATTCCGCACCGCGGTCCGGACTTCTTCCGGAACGGCCGTCAGATCTGCCAGGAGCTTTGCGACGGGTAGTCCGCCAAGCTGCGGGGCTTTCTCCAGAGCAGCATTGAGCTTGGTTACGTAGCCACCATGGTGTTTGTCATGATGGATTTCCATGGTACGGGCATCAATATGCGGCTCCAAGGCTGCTACATCGTACCCCAGGTCCGGTAGTGTGTGTGTCATGTCTCCTCCTTTGTGTTCTGCCGTCCGGATGCTACGATACTCGGACAGCGGTTTCTGTTTATTTACTATTTGTAAAATCTGTATGATGGTATCGAATGCCAACGTAAAAAGCTTACAAACTTTCCCGGACATGACTGATTCTTTTGTAACTGGAACCGGGCGACGATTACGGGCGACGATTACGGATTACGAGGAGAATCCCATCAATCGTCACCCGTAATCGTCGCCCCTAATCGTTCTCCGAGAAGTTGATTGAGCACGACAAGAATACGCCTTTGCTGTTGTGTATTAACCATTTAAATCGACAAAAGAATCAGTCCTAGTTTCGCGGAGGAATGTGTCTAGGCAGAGCAGGTAGCGAAGCGGTCGATATGGGGGCAAGGGCATCGGAAAGGGAATCGGGGCTGGACAGGGCATGGGACATCCCGCATACTTACACGGATTGTGACGCAGCAAGTTAGACGAAGCGGAAGAGGGATAGCGTTGGTGTGAACATGTGGTCCTCGCCTTTGGGTTGATAGATCGTCTGAATGAAATCATGGAGCGGAGTAGGTAGAGTATGGCAGTAGGGCCAGGAAAAACGCGTGCAGCTCGGAAGCCGGAATGGTTACGGGTAAAGATCCAGAGCGGGGCGGCATGTCGTCCGGTCCGTGATATCGTGCACGGGCAGCAGCTACATACGGTATGCGAATCGGCGCAGTGTCCGAATCTGCATGAATGCTGGGCGATCCACAAGACGGCAACCTTTATGATTCTGGGAGAGATATGTACCCGGGGCTGCCGGTTTTGTGCGGTCGATACGGGGCTACCGGGAGAGGTAGATCATGATGAGCCCCGCCGGGTTGCGGAGTCCATTCGCATGATGGGGCTGAAGCATGCTGTAATCACGATGGTGACGCGCGATGATCTTCCCGATGGTGGGGCGCATGAAGTGGCGAACACCGTACGTGCCATCCGGGCGGCGGCACCAGCCTGTTCCATTGAAGTGCTGGTCTCGGATATGATGGGCGATCCGGATGCGGTGCAGGCGATTGTGGCATCCGGACCTACGATCAACAGTCATAATCTGGAAACGGTGCGCCGATTGACGCCCCGGATCCGGTCACGTTCGGAGTATGACCGTTCCCTGCGATACCTGGAAATGGTCAAATCCTACGATGCCGCCTCGATCACCAAGTCCAGTTTGATGCTGGGACTCGGGGAGACCCGCGACGAAGTGCTGGCAACGATGGATGATTTGCGTGCAGTGGATGTGGACATTCTGAACCTGGGGCAGTATTTGCAGCCCAGCCGGGCGCATGCCCCGGTCAAGAAATACTGGCTGCCGGAGGCATTTGCCGCGTTAAAAGAGGAGGCACTCGCACGCGGGTTTGTGTACTGCGAAGCGGGTCCGTTGGTGCGCTCCTCGTATCATGCGGGCGAGCAGTACGACACCTTCATCCAGGACCTGCGGACAAAACGCTTGCGGGACGCAGGGACTTGATGTGTTTCGGATAGCGATTCTGTATAGGAGGAGACGTTTTGTTGAAAATTGCAGTATGTGGAAGTTTGGTGGTTAGCGTTTGTCTGGTGGGTTGCCAGCAAGGGAGAACAGATATGCAGAGTGAGCAGCATGATCATGCCGCCGAGCCGGTACAACGAAGTGCGCAGCAGGCGACCTACAGCGAGCTGGACGGCATGTCCGGCAAGGTGTTCCGGGTCGAACCGGAGCAGCAGACGTTCCAGCTTCTGACGGAAACGGCATTTGACCCGAAGTCCCAAGAGGGCAAGACACGACATACGGTGCACTGGACCAATGCCACCCGGTTTGTGCGGGTACAGCACCAGAGTGATTTGCAGGGCATTGCTGATGAGGTTCTGGCTCATTTCCGCGGGCTCGACGATACGGAGGCGGAAGCGGTTGCGGCTGGTCGGAAGTTTGTGGTGAAGGATCTTGTGGTTTTGGCCCAGGACGAGGATGGCAGCGATCGGAAGCAGGATGCGAACAACGTCGTTGCACGGTTCCGGCCGGATCCGGCGTCCAGCCGTCACCGGGGTGGAGCGGCCATCATAGCGGGAAAGCCGGTGGCGGTGCATCTGGGGGGCGGAAACCGGGCCAAGGTGCAGGTTCGTCGGGTTTCGGATGCCGACGCCTTCAGCCGTGGTTTCTGGGAGGCAACCGTGCATGGAGATCGGGGGGCTGACGGTCGTTTTATGGCGGCTAGACTGGAGATATCACCCCGGGTAGATCCCCGTGAGATCGATAATCCGGCGCTTCCACGCGTATTGGTGGTGGGGGATTCGATCAGTATGAATTATCATACGGCAGCCAAAGAGGCGCTAGCGGACGAAGCAAACTACTACCGGATAGACGGAAATGGCGGGGATACGGAGCGGGGGGTTGCTTGTATGGATCTTTGGCTTGGGGATTACTCCCAGCCCGGCTTGCAGTGGGATGTCATTCAGTTCAACCACGGCCTGCACGATCTGAAACAGGCGTACGATAAGGAAACTGGCGTGTACGGCGCGTATCAGGTTCCGCTGGCGGATTACAAGGCAAATCTCCACAAGGAGATTGCAATCATGCAGCAAACGGGAGCGACACTGGTCTGGTGCTCTACCACGCCGGTGCCGCAGGATAATTACGGGGAATGGAAAAGCGGTACGTTTGGGCGTCGGTCCGATGCCGTCGAGCTGTATAACCAGGCTGCCCGGGAGGTTGTGGCACAATACCCGGAGATCCGCATCAACGACCTATATGGGTTTATCCAGGCCTCCCCGGCTTTTGATGCATGGCGGCAACAGAAGGATGTCCATTTCTGGGATGCCGCCTTGCAGGAGCTCGTCGGGCAAGCGGTGGCAGAGGCCTTGCGCCCTA
>CAZRCN010000239.1:0-3472 GCA_964598575.1 uncultured Victivallales bacterium
GTGTTGTGACATCATTTTTCATGCTTGTTTTCCCCGCAACCCCAGCGAGCAGATTAACTGCGGCTCTCCGTTTGTCGTCTCATGTTTGTCGAGAACCAGCTCGTCTTCTTCGTAAAGCGCCTGAACCGCTTCGGCCACGGCCTGAGCCGATGATTTCAGCTTTAAGTGCTGGCCGAGAACGACCTTGGCTTTTTCTTTGAGCGGGTTTTCATAAATTTCCTGAATGGCCTTCCTGATCTCACTCGTATCGAACAGTTCGCCTTCAATGTGGTCCAGGTGGTGTTTGATTAGCTCATAGGTGCGGAAACGAATACCGTGGCGGCTTCCCAGCGTTCCGGCGGTATTGTGAACGTTCCGGTTTTCTTTGATGATCAGCTCCACGCCTTTGGCCGTCAGCGCGTGGTGGTCGGCGGCTTTTTCCACTGCCGCAGTGTCCGGATCGCATTTTGCCGCTTTCATGATGCGGTATTGCGACTCGGTAACGCTGTTACCCTCTTTATCCATCCAGGCCAGCGCACAGTTGCCCTGCCCGGTTTTCATAAACACAAGAACTCCTTCAGGCAATCCATCGCCGACTTCCCACGGACGGGCGGAATAAACCACATCCGGCAGCTCAGGAATAAGCTTCGCCAACCGGGGATCGTCATCAACGGCATTTTTCCAGATTTGATAGGCTTCGGAAGCAAGATCGACTTCGCCGTCGTCTTCGTCGCCGTCCAGCACTCCGTCTTTTTCATTATAGAGGTTTTCGAGCGTTTCAAGGTCGGTCTGGTCTTCAAAGAAGGCTTCGTCGGAGCCGACAACCTCCGCATTTGCGGTGAGCCGGGCTTTGACGCGGGAACGCAGTTTGATGATTTTTTCCACCCCGTCCGCCGGAAGGAATGAATAGCAGAGGATCTCGTCATGCTTCTGCCCGATACGATCCACACGACCGGCTCGCTGAATGAGACGAATGATGGCCCACGGAAGGTCATAGTTAATAACGATGTGTGCATCCTGCAGGTTCTGGCCCTCACTGAGCACATCGGTGGCGATCAGTACGCGCAGCTCATCTTCCGGTTTTACAGGTTTTCCATTGCTCTTCGGGCTGAACCGGTAAGCTAACGCGGTTGGGTTCTCATCATTTCCTGTTACAGAGGCCACACCGGTCACCCCAGCCTTTTTCAGTTCGGCGGCCAGATAAACTGCGGTGTCGGCAAACTGAGTGAATACCAGCACCTTTTCTTTTGCGTGGGTTGTTTCGAGAAGCTCCCGGAGTTTGTTGAGTTTGCGGTCATTTGCCGGGGTCCAGTCGCCATGCTTTTTCAGAACGTTGATCAGCCCTTCGGCATCCTTCAGGAGATCAGATGCGAGCGCGGCAATGAAGTGCCGGGCTTCAATCCATTTGAAGCGTCCCTCGGCATGCTGTCGGTAATAGGCATAAACTTCAGAAGCCCGCTTTCTGAATTCTTTTTCCGTGCGCAAAGGTGCTGATGTCTGAGCCTTGTCGCCCAATTCGTACTCCTCGTCCTCATCCGTCATGCGCGAATCGAGCAGCTCTACATCCTGCGAACCAATCGGCAGGGGCAGGTCATTGTCCAGCGCATGGATGAAGATAAAATTTCTGAGGATATGGCGTCCCAATGATTGGATAAATACATTGCCGCTGCTCTCCAATCGCTTAAACAGGCCCGTTCGACAGAAACCCATCAGCCGTTTCCCCGCGCGGGACAGGTTTTCCATCATTTCGGCCTCTTCCGGCGTACGGGCCGAGGCGGTCTCTTTGTTTTCGTACTGCCCGAGGCCGTAGCGTGGCAGAGCCAGCTTTCCTATCGGCTTTGCAACCTTGTCGGAATAAAGGCGGGCGTATTGATCGTCGGGATCGTTTTCATCAGCAGCAAACTTTAAGGTTTTCGGGATGCGGGCCGGGAAATAGGAACGGGATTGATCCGCAAAAAGAAGATAGCTGCGCCCGTTTGATTCATCTTTTCTGGAATGGTTGGCTTTGATGAAACTGCGGGTGCGGCGAACCAGATAGAGCCGCATCAGCTCACGCCAGTCGTCCGGATATTCGCTGTATTCAAACGCTCGCAAGGTGCGTGGACGACACTCCTTCTGATTGAGAAACAGCTCGCTCTTTTCCCGAATCAATGCTTCCGGGGCCACGCCAATGTCTTTTTCCGGGTCCAGGAACAGCCGCAACTGATTTCCCAAATCATCAAAGGTTTTGTTGTAGGGCGTAGCTGACAGAAGAATGACCTTGGATTCGTTCTCTTCGATGTACTGCCGAACGAGGCGATAGCGTTGGCCCTCCCGGTTGCGCAGGTTATGTGATTCATCAATGATCACCAGTTGGTAACGGCGCATCCCGGCCAGCTTGCTAGCACGTGTAATAGACAAAACCTCCATTTGAACCCCGTAATTGTGGGCATAGTCTTTCCACATGGAGACGAGGTTTTTCGGGCAGATCACCAAAACGCGAAGATGGTCGAACAGGCTGGCGACCGCTGTGGCCGTAATGGTTTTGCCGAGTCCAACCACATCACCGATCAACACGCCGCCACGCTCTTTCAAATGACGGGCAGCCACTTTGACCGCATCTTTTTGAAAATCGAACAGTTTTTTTTCAAACAGCTCTGGAAGCACCTCTTCGGCGATCCCGGTTCGCGCCTCCTGCGAAAGCGTATAGGCCATTTTCAGGTAGATGTGATACGGGGGGACCGGGATTTCCCTTGCCCAGCTCTCCTCAATAACAGCAATCAATTCGGCGGTAATATCGACTGCAAACCGGTTATCCCAGCGGTCCTCAAACCACTCAGACAGTTTTTTGGTCGAGTCGTGGTCGAGCACATCCACATTCAACTCTCCCTGTTTACCCAGCCCGGCAAACGTCAGATTGCTGCTGCCGACATAACCAATCGCCGGATTGTCGGCATCATCCCGAAAGGCCAAATAGAGCTTGGCGTGCAGTGTGTAGCTGGTAAACAGCTTTACGACCACCTTGCCGGTCTTGAGCTGGCGCAACAGACGGCGCAAACCGGCTTCGTCCGCATCCGTTGGAACGCCGAAACAAAGCTGCGCCTTAAACGCCTCGGCGAGTTTTTTACGCAAAGCAATTGCTGTTTTATTGTCGATGCGATCCTGCGGAGCCGCACTCAGAGCCTTACGAAGTTCCCGTTCATCTGAAAGCGCCATACCGACCAACAGGCGGCACTGTTTGCCCGCTTCACCTGTAAATTTTTCGATCTCCGCATCGATGATCTTCCAGCCGCGCAAATTGAAATATCCGACACAAAAATCTGCCCGATAGGCCTTTGATAAGCTACCCGATAAAGCGACGGACAAATGTTGGTCGATATTGTCAAAAATACGTGGCATAAATACGCTCCCAAGCCTTTTACATTAAACAATATTGCACCTTTCGCCGCACGCGTGCAAGGGAGAACAAAACAAAATGCTGAAAGGGTTGAAGGTGTTTGATCAGGGCGGAAGG
>CAZRCN010000240.1:0-3438 GCA_964598575.1 uncultured Victivallales bacterium
ACAACGCTTGACATCCACGTACTCGTAGCGGGCAAACGTGAAGTTGATGCGCCCGACACCCGTGTGTCCGAAACCGGAACCATCACGCTGCCGCTCATCGGCACCGTCCGGATACAGGGCCGATCCATCCAGATGGTCGAACATCTGGTCAGGGAACTGTATCGGCAGTATTTCGTAAACCCAACGGTTACCCTCGATGTAGTACGCGACGAATCGAATGATGCATCTTTCCCTTGGGGCTATGTGACCGTACTCGGGCGCGTCAAGCAACAGGGACGCGTTGGCATTCCCCCAACCCAGGATATGACCGTCAGTAGCGCCATCCAACAGGCAGGCGGGTTCGACACCAGTGCCCGCGTTACCGCCATCCGTGTCACCCGCCGCACGCCCGATGGCGAAACAAGCACGACCGAAGTCAACCTCAAAACTGTCGGCACCCGCGGCAAAACCGAAAATGACATACTCCTCAAACCTTATGACGTCGTTTTCGTACCCGAATTACTCTTCTGAATATCATAAGGGCATCGCCCTTCCGGACGTTTATATTTCGGTTCATGCATTTTTTTGTGGTAAAGCTATTTGATTTTCGCTACAAGTCTTGAGCATGAGAGCAAAGAAAAACACTGAACTGAAGTAAATCAACATGAAAGTCATCCAGTACGCCGCCTCTGCCATCATCGTGTCAGCCTTGCTCGCTCCAGTGCTAGTCGCACAATCCGAACAGGTTGCACTCCCCGGTGCTTGGCGCATGAGCCCCTATGCCGATCTCAAGCTCGTGTACGATGATAATGTCGGCCGCGTAGCAGCAGACGAGCAGGATGACATCTTTGCAGATCTCACCGCCGGCCTGCGCCTGGGCTACTCAGGATCATCCCTGCGCCTCCTGGCCACCGGCTTTGTTGGCAATCGCTCCTATGATGACTATACCGACCGTGACTTCTCCTCAGCAGGACAATCCCTCCTGATGCGCTACGGGGCGCGTGACCAATTTGAACTCGAGGTTCGGCAAGCCCTGCGTCGCATCGAGGACACCGATACCTACGACACCGGAACGGCTGTCGGCAACATCGACCCCAACTCCGTACTCGACGCCGCCAGCAGCACCGAACGGACCATCCTGCAAGCCTCGGTCCGCGCGGGCAAGAATCTCACCGATAAGTCGGAAATGGATGTAGGCTATCGCTTCGATTCGGTCGATTATGAAGAAGATGTGGCTTTCAGTCAGCAGTCCCACGCCGCGCAACTGGAGGCCGCCAGCAAAATCACCGACAAAACCTCTGCCCTCGTCCTGCTTACAGGCGGCCAGCAGTCACTCGACGATTTCGATGACGAGGCCGACGTCTACTCCGCCAGCCTGGGTATCAAAACAAAGGGAACCGATAAGCTCACCCTACGGGCAACCGGCGGGTACCAGCAATACGAGCGCTCAACCGATGAAGACACCGTCGATTCTTTCCTGTTCGGGGTAAGCGGTGGAATGCCCGTGACGGACAAGCTCTCGTTGCAAGTCGGTGCACGCAACGGCACGCAGCTCTCCTCCATTCTTCGTGGCAACGCCACGGAATACCAGACCGGCTGGGTCGCGACCACCCTGCACCTGACCTCCGAATTGCAGCTTTCAGCAAAAGCCGCCTACCGCGAAGACGATTACATCGACCCCGTTCTGGTCAATGGTGCCGGCGTCAATCGCAAAGATGAAGGAACATCTCTCAGCTTGCGCGCAGACTACCTTACACCGTCTGAGTACTTGCGGTTGTATGCCGACATTTCTTATACGGATGTTGACTCCAATGTACAGGAGTACGCGCAGACGCGGGCCGGCGTGGGCATGAGCCTGCAATTCTAATACACACACCACACAAGAAAACAGGGAGCCCCACATGAAGAAAGTCATCATCAAATCCAGCATCGTTCTCATGCTCGTCATCGGCCTTGCCGGTGTTGCACAGGCAGAATTTACCCAGCCAACCCCGGAACAAATTGCGGCAGCCGCGGCAACGCCATCGCAACTGGCCAGCCTCCTTGCTGATGCATCGCCGCAGCAGGCGGCCAACGTCGTCAAAGACGTCCTGGTTGCCATTGCCGGACAAAACCTCACGCCGGAATTGCAAAAAACACGCGTACAATCTGTCATACAAGTTGCCTTTACGACCGTATCGGCTGAAAGTCACGGCTCTTTTGCCAATGCTCTCGGGACAAGCCTAGGCAACGACCCCGTCCTCTCTCTCACAAAAGGCCTTGTTTCAACCGTACAGGCTGCAACGGCAAGCTTCAGCGTGCCAGACAGCGGCGTGAACCTGGCCCAGGTTTTCGGGACGTCTTTCGGAACAGCAAAATCGTCCACGGCTGGCGCTGCGAGCGACGCTGCGTCCCAGGCAATTTTAGCGCTGGAGGATACACCGGCTGCTCCCCCGGTTGCCAGCCCGTATGCGGGACAATCGAACTAGAAAACGACGAGTACATTGGCTAGATTCGTTGTTCTCACGAAGCGGCTGCCTACGAAACATAGAGAGAATGGATGCTTCTGCGCGCATATCCCGACTCGGCCTGATCCTGGCAGCCTGCATCACAGCCGCCGCCGCGTGGGATAAAGGCGGGCTGCGCACCGCCACCCTACCGTACTACAGCGTGGTAGCACTGTTGCTGCTGGGCCTGACCGTGTATCAAACCCTTCTCGATGCCCGCCAGCAGGGCCGACGCCTACCCCGGCTCGATCCGTTTGTCCTCTTTGGTGGCCTCTTCCTGGCCTACCTGCTCCTGCAGTGGTGGAATGCCGGCCGTGTCTCCTACTTTGATGTTGCCTACCAACGCTGGGTCTACGCGCCTCCCCGCAATCCCGCCCTCCCCCACGCCTTTTCCCGCCCGGAAGCAGCCCAGATCCTGTACTGGTTTTTTCCGGCCTGGGTACTGGGGATCTATCTGCGGTTCCAAACCCACCACAGGAACACCCGACGGATCGGTGCGCTCTGGCTCTTTCTTGTCCTCCAGGCCACGGTGCTCGCCGCCGTAGGCATTTTGCAGTTTTCCACCGGGGCATCCATCCTGCCATACACCTGGCAGGGTCGACGTATCGGCTTTGCCTCCTTCGGGTATCCAAACCATGCTGCGGCCTACTTCGTCATGATGGCGGCCATTGCCGCCGCTATCCTGTATCGCGAACTATTCGCCAAACATGCCGCCCAAAACCGCCTGCGCGCTTGGCTCTGCGGTGCGGCCACGCTCCTGTGCCTCGTCGCGGCCAACCTCTCCTTGAGCCGGGCCGGTCTCATCCTCGCCTGGTCCCTGGCCCTGTTTATTGCCCTCTACGGCCTGTTCCATGGCTGGCACCGCATGCGCCGCGTCACCCGCTTACACTTCAGCATCGCAGTCCTTGCCGTTCTGATCGTCTGCTATTTTCTGGTTTCCGGCTT
Organism: uncultured Victivallales bacterium; assembly: GCA_964598575.1. Classification (GTDB taxonomy): domain Bacteria; phylum Verrucomicrobiota; class Kiritimatiellia; order UBA8416; family UBA8416; genus T3Sed10-140. Next base: position 3,411 of record CAZRCN010000240.1, read on the forward strand.
CGGCAGCAGTGCCATCAAACGCGAATTT
>CAZRCN010000241.1:0-3436 GCA_964598575.1 uncultured Victivallales bacterium
CTGCATGACCTGCTATTGCCATTTGCATTTGGTCTTTCTCCAGTCTTTCTTCTCTAGCCTTTCGTGATAATTCCTCTATATTGGGGAATTCAAACTGTCTTAAAATCTCTTCTGCGGGTAATACTCCCATCTCTGCCAGTTGTAGCATTGTTTCTCTTTGTGCCTCTTTACTGTGTCCTAGCCAGCTTCCTATCTGGACTATCAGTTCGTTGTCTTCAGTGATAATTGTTGCGTCCTCTGGTTTGTTGGGGGCACCGTCTCCTATGACCTTCATATAATCCTGACCCTCTTCGGGCTCGGCAATCTTAACAACCCTTGATACCGTATATTTATCAGCAATAATTTCTAAAATCTTCTCTCCTACTACAGCTAAAAAGGATTCAAGGGAGGCAATCAATCCTACAAGGTTGTTTGAATCTGCGGCTTGAAGTGCCTCTATCATATTCCCTGACCTTGCTCCTGCGGGTAGTCTTCCTAAAGCGGCATCGTGAGCTCCAAGTACATCTTCTATATTTAGACCTAACTGATTAGTGAGTCTTTCAAATCCCGTTGGTAGGGGATGCATATCCATTTGCTGGAAATTCCTATTGGGGTTTAATTCAATTACCTCTCCCATTTCATTTGAAATTACATTTACTCCATGTCCCTTTTCTGCAATTATTCTATATACTAAGGCTTGATTTATATACATTATCTGTTGGGATAATGCCCTGTCTAAGGCCTTATTTAAGGGGATTGCATCCGAAACCCAAGCCCTTTGATATATCTTTAGGGGGTTCATGGAAATCTGGTATAGATAGAGGGGATATTCGCTGTCCTTTAAATCCTCTTCCCTAAGTACCTGGTCTCCTGCATATGTAAATAGCTTAATTCGTCCTCCTTTGTCATTCTTTTCATCACACCAAAGCATAAACTCTTTTACCATTACTCTTGGGATTTCGTCCCCGCTGGTATTTCCTGATTGCTCTTTTCTTATAATCTTGGCCTTCATTCGGGAGGCGGCAAGTTCCTCATCAGCCTCTACCTTCTTTCTAGCTTTCTTGTCATACTTCTCATCCGACTTTACCTCTGATATTGATTTGATTGGGGTTTTGGCTACAAAGCTTGAAACAAGCTTCCCCCCATAGAGATAGGCTCTTTTATCTACCCATACATCGAAGGGGTCGTGATGTCTAATCCGTACCTGACCAAGCCCTCCTTCAGCCTCCTCATCCCAATCTACCTCTACCCAGCCAACAGAAGTTTCAAGTCCAGAGTCTACAACCCCAGACACCATCTGCTCTAAATGAAGTTTTCTAAAAAGATAATCCATTACCTTACCAGTTCTTCTGGCATTGACAACGGTTTGCTCATCAGTATCCCCTGGAATTACATCCCATTTTGGCTCTTCCCTTGTAACGTAGTTTTTAACAGCACGTTTAGAGCTTCTCACCTTGTTTACCATCATCCTAACCTCCCCCCGTCTTCTGGCGGGGGCGGGAACTAACTCGTTTGTAGTTGTGTTTAGGGATAGATAGTGATTTCCCTCAATAAACATATGGTTGAGATACCACTCTAAGTCTTTTGAACGCCTGGCCTTCTTAACATCCTCTAAAAGACCGTTACAATAGGCAATCTTTTCTCTATTTTCCAGTTTTTCCCAGTCTTTACCATCTACCTGAATCATAATTTATCCTCTGCCTTTAAAATTTGTTCGAATGTAGCCTCTTCTATGGGGATAAAGGGGTCTTCAACAGACTTTCCGTCTTCAGGAGGGGGTGCTATTGAAGTTGTGTAATCCTTTAAATCTTTACTCATCAATTTTCGGGTCAGTTTTTCTCTTTCTTTATAAAAAAGTATATCCTTTACAACCGCATATGCAATTAAAAGTCCTATGACAATATATTCCATACCTAAATTATACCTTACCAGTGTTCCCCCATGTAGAAATCTCCTTTATACTCCCTATCCTTCTTCTTTTTTAAAGCCTGCTCGAAGTATGAGCCCTCACCAAAAGCCTCTTTTTCTGGTTCCTCAGGTGAAAAGCTGATTTCATCTACATCCGCCATAGCATCTATTAAATCATCTCGCTTACATTTGGGAAATTTTAACAATTCCTCCTCAAGCTCCACCATATCCCTTCTTATAAATATCTTTCCCCTCTCAAACCTTGGTTGTAGGACGCTTCTTATCCTCATTTCCTTTTTAACATCGTTTCTGGCCTTGATTTCATGTAGGGGGAGATAGGTGTTTCTCCTGTTCTCCTCATCGTGGATAGGTTTCATAAGCCCTTGAGCTTGTCCTATTGTCTCAATGGAGATTGTAATGGGATTCCACATCTTTTTAACAGCAAATAACTCCTCAATAAGCCTTCCTACGGTCCATTTCCCCCATCTGGTCTCTAAAACATACCAATTATTGAATGAATCTATACCTATTACAAGGATTCCCGAGTAATCCGATTGGGCATTTTGAGATACGGCGGGGTCGCAGACTGCAAAGATTGTCAGATTCTTGGGCAATTGCTTGTCCTCCCCCTCCCCATAATAGAGAATGTGGCTCTTTTTAATTAAAGCCGACTCCTCATCTACGGGGTCGTTTAAGTAAAAGCTTGAGAATATGTACGAGCCTTGAAGCCCCCTCAATTCTTTTAGTTTCTCCTCATTTAAAATCTCGGGAAAATATAAATCCCCATTCTCCTTGTACGCCCCTCTAATATAAATGTCAGTTTGGTCGGAAAATTTATCTAGAATATGTGAATATAGGTCATAGTATGACCACCTCGTACCAATAACAATCATCTCCCCATCGTAGTCTAAAAGGCTAAAGGCCCTCCTCCACCAATCAATAACCTTATCCGTCTGATATCTTGTAGAGGAATTTAATTCATTCATAAGGTCGTCAGCAATGATGATAGAGTAGTGGTTTGAAACAAGGTTTCCTCCAACACCGATGGCTGAAACCGAGGGCTCCTTGATTCCTAGAGACCTTCCAGGAATTACAATCTCATCCTCGTTCCATTTAAGGTTTTTATCATAAAAGCCCTTATCCCCTCCGTAAAGCTCGTTGTAGAGTTTATTCTTTCTTAGATGGTCTCTAATCTCTCCTAAAAATCTTTGGGCATTGTTTAATGTTGCGTTTGCTATTAAAATCCTATGGTCCCTGTCCTGTGCGAGGGCTTGTAAGGTTCTTCCTACGGTAAAAAAAGTAGACTTGAATGTGGCTCGGGGGACAAGAATCATCTTCATTCTATTATGGGTATCCTGATACCAATCAGCCCATTCCCCATGAACATGGTCCACGAGGAATTTCTGTCTTCTGGGATTGGATTCCACAATATACTTATTAAAATAGAAAAGGTCTTCAAGACCCTTCTTCTTCTTCTTTATAAGGAGATTTTTGTAGAGTTCATGCCTTTTGCTCATCAGCTTCCACCAGCTTTCTTACAAGTTCTGCC
>CAZRCN010000242.1:0-3434 GCA_964598575.1 uncultured Victivallales bacterium
TAGGCGTTTGCCCTGGCGCATGCGAGAAAAGCGAAAATCTCCTGTCAATCTGACACGGAAATGATATAGATGGTGTGGATGCGGATGAGTGGTACTATTTTTGATATTAAGCGGTTTGCCGTGCATGATGGCCCGGGCATCCGAACAACGGTTTTTCTGAAAGGATGTCCGTTGCGGTGCTCGTGGTGCCATAATCCTGAGAGCCAGCCACCCGGTTGCTCACGATTCATGGGCGTCGGTGGACCTTGGGAGGTTGGGCGGCAAGAGACTGCTGATGCAATTGTTGGCCACATTGAGCGGGATACGCTTTTTTTTGATGAGTCTGGGGGAGGGGTGACCTTCTCCGGGGGCGAACCATTAGCACAACCGGATTTCCTCATGGCTTTACTTGAGCGCTGTGGTGATGTAGCAATCCACCGAACGGTGGACACCTCGGGATATGCCCCCCAGGAGGTGTTGTTGCGCGTAGCGGAGCAGACGGACCTCTTTTTGTATGATATTAAATTGCTTGATGATGATCGGCATCGCGAGCACACGGGAGTAGGGGTGGGACAGATCATTGACAACCTGCATGCGCTGTGTCGGACACCGGTCTCCATTCGTCTGCGCTTTCCGGTTGTACCCGGAATTACGGATGATCCCCGCAATGTGCGCGCGGTGGGTGCATTGCTTCGTTCGCTCCCGCGAAGAGTACCGATTGATGTGCTGCCGTACCATGCGGCAGCGATGGATAAATACCCACGGTTCGGGATGGAGCCCCCATTGCCAAAAGTACCGGAACCGACGGCAGTTGATATGGATGCCATTCGTTTGACGATTTCGGGGCTCACCAAAAAGCAGGTTCATGATGATGGAAGGCAAAAGAGGTCAATATGAATGATCGTGTAAAGCGACTGCGACAGGAAAGCTTTGAGACACCTGTAACCCTTTCTGCTGAACGGGCAAAATTGATTACAGCGTTTTATCGTGACAACATTGGCAAGTATTCGATACCGATGATGCGAGCCAAGGCGTTGGAGCATTTGTATACTTTTCAGACGGTGTATATTGGCGAGGGCGAACTCGTTGTAGGCGAACGCGGGCCCCGTCCACGGGCGGTATCCACCTATCCGGAGTTGACCTGTCATACGGAAGAGGATCTGCGGGTCCTGAATAGTCGTCCCATGACGCAGTACGGGGTCAGCGATGAGGATTTGAACATTTATCGCGAAACCGTGATTCCGTTCTGGCAGGGACGGACGATGCGTGAACGGATATTCGAGGGGCTCTCGGATGAATGGAAGGCCGCGTACGAGGCCGGTGTTTTCACGGAGTTCATGGAGCAGCGTGCGCCGGGACACACGACGTTAGACGGCAAATTCTACCGTAAAGGGCTGCTCGGCTTCAAAGCGGATATTGACGCTGAGCTGGCTAAACTGGATTTTAAGACAGACACGGCTGCAGCGGCCAAACGAGAAGAACTAAAGGCCATGCTGATTGCCTGTGATGCGGTCATTACCTTTGCCAGGCGGCATGCTGACCTAGCCGAGAAACAGGCCGAACAGTGCCGGGATGCATTGCGACGGCAGGAGTTGCTGGTCATTGCCAACACGTGCCGGCATGTGCCGGCGCATGCGCCGCGTGATTTTCGTGAGGCTCTGCAAATGTATTGGTTTATGCATCTAGCTACCATCACCGAACTAAATGGCTGGGATTCCATGAACCCGGGACACCTTGACCGCTACTTTTTCCCCTTCTACCAGAACGATTGCGACCAGGGAAATCTGGATCGTGAAATGGCGCGGGAACTCTTGCAGTGCTTCTGGATCAAGTTTAATAATCATCCCGCCCCGCCGAAAGTGGGCGTGACCGCAGAAGAGAGCGGGACATATAACGATTTCACAAATATTAATCTTGGCGGAATATTGCCGGATGGCAGCGATGGCGTAAATGACCTTTCCTACCTGATGCTTGAGGTTATGGACGACATTCATCTATTGCAACCACAGGGAAACATTCAGCTTAGTCGCAAAAATCCGGACCGTTTTCTCAAGGCGGCCTGCAAGGTGATTGCCCGTGGCTATGGCTATCCATCCGTATTCAATGCCGATGGAGCCGTTGAACAGATGGTACGTTGCGGCAAGCGAATAGAGGATGCCCGCGAGGGCGGTACAAGCGGTTGTGTCGAAACCGGAGCCTTCGGTAAAGAAGCCTATATTTTGACCGGTTATCTCAACACCCCCAAAATTCTTGAGATTACCCTGAACGATGGTATTGACCCCCGGACGGGAAGACAGGTCGGCATCCGCAGCGGAAAACCCTCTGACCTGAAGACCTTTGACGCGCTCTTTTCGTCGTTTGAACGCCAATTGGAACACTTTGTGCATATTAAGATCGCAGGCAACCAGTATATCGAACAACTCTATGCACAACAGATGCCAGCCGTGTTTCTTTCGGTGCTGATTGACGACTGTATCAAGCGGGGAATGGATTATAACGCAGGCGGAGCACGCTACAACACGACGTATATACAGTGCGTGGGCATTGGGACGATTACTGACAGCCTTTCGGCTATTCGCCAGTTTGTGTATGAAGATGGCGGCATGCCGCTGGGCGATTTGTGCAAAGCGCTGACCGATGATTTTGTGGGACATGATGCCTTGCGTGAAAAACTGATAAACGAAACGCCGCGTTATGGCAACGATGACGATCAGGCCGATACCATCATGCAGCGTGTATTTCATGCTTTAATCGACTGCATCGATGGACGTCCGAATTCGCGTGGGGGGCACTATCATGTCGATATGCTGCCAACCACCTGCCATATATATTTCGGGAATGTCCTGGGGGCCTCTGCCGATGGTCGCAAGGCCGGCATGCCGGTTTCTGAGGGCATTAGTCCGGTTCAGGGCGCAGATCGCAATGGGCCAACTGCTGTCATTGCATCTGCAGCCAAGATGGACCAGTTGCGCACTGGCGGGACGCTATTGAATATGAAGTTCCTGCCAGCAATGTTTGCAACGTCTGAAGGTCTTGGCAAGCTGGCCCAATTGGTCCGGACGTATTTCCGCCTGGATGGGCATCATCTCCAGTTCAATGTCGTGGATGAGCAAACGTTGCGTGCAGCGCAGGCTCACCCCGAACAACATCGTGACTTAATCGTCAGAGTGGCAGGCTATAGTGACTATTTTTGTGATTTAAGCCGCGAACTACAAGATGAGATTATAGCACGAACCGCACAGCAGGGCGATTATGCATAATGGAGAGCAGGCTGTGACCGAGATCTCACAGCGGAAATGCCCCCCTCTGCGCTTGACAATGCGCAGCAGGCTGCGTAGTGTCTTGGCTCACGCATCGGGAGGGTTGGCAGAGTCCGGTTGAATGCGCATGACTCGAAATCATGTGAACGCGCAAGCGTTCCGGGGGTTCGAATCCCTCACCCTCCGCCATCTTTT
>CAZRCN010000243.1:0-3403 GCA_964598575.1 uncultured Victivallales bacterium
CAACGGGGTTCCGGCAGACTTCCGGCTTTCCAGGCGTATCGTCTGCTTGCTGTATATGCTCTCTCTCACAGGCTTTAACCGCCTCCCATAGCTGATCCATTTCAAGCAGATTGTGCTCGTGGAATGCCTTGCCTTCCGGCAGCAAGTCCTCCATGGCATGAAATCTCCGGACAAATTTTGTGGTGGCCTGCCGCAGGAGACTTTCCGCATCAAATGTGGAGCAGCGGCAAAGGTTGACCAAGGCAAACAGCAGATCGCCCAGCTCTTCGGCGACTTCCGCGGTATGTCCTGCCGCCATAGCGGTACGCACCTCCTGCAGCTCTTCTTCCACCTTTTCGAGGACTTGCTGATCCGCCTCCCAGTCGAACCCCTGCCGTGCCGCCCGTTCCTGCACCCGTTGTGCCCGCAGAAGTGCCGGCAACATATGCGGGAGATCATCAAGCCGCTTACGAGCGCCCCCCGCCTTGCCCCGCTCCTGTTCCTTGACCGCATTCCAGGTACGCACCACATCCGCGGGGGTATGCGCCTCGGCATCCCCGAAAACATGCGGGTGCCTGCGAATCAGCTTGTCGTGCAGGTGTTGTGCCACCTCTTGAAACGAAAAGTGGCCTTGTTCTTGTCGGATACGAGCCTGCAACAACACTTGCAGCAACACATCCCCCAACTCATCGCAATGGGCAGCGGGCTCATCACGGTCAACCGCCTCCAGTAGCTCGCAGGTCTCCTCTACCAGATAGCGTTTCAAGCTATCCAGGGTTTGTTTACGATCCCACGGACAGCCCGCTTCGCTCCGTAAGTGGGCAATGACATCCAGTAAATCTTCCATGACAAGTGCTTCCTTCAGGGTAATGGCACGCAGCCTCATGATACCAACCTTGCTTCGCTTGCTATGCAAGTTACGCACCGGTACCCTAGCATCCCTTGGCCGTTACAGCAACCGATCCCCGGCTTGCAATCTGCGACCCCGGGCATAATCCGCCCCCGGCATGGCTCTGCCACCTTCAGGCTGGACGGTTCGCAGCACCAGGGCTCCCTCGCCGCATGCAACCGTGAGCTCCGGCTTTGTCGCAAGAATCTGGCCAGGCACCGCCATAGCCCCCAGACGGGGTTCTGCTTCCAGTATCCGCACGGTGTGCTGCTTTCGCCCGGCGCTGCAGCAACAATATGTGCCCGGCCAAGGCGTGAAGCCGCGCACCCGGTTGTACAGCATCCGGGCCGGCTGCGACCAATCCAGCCGCCCTTCCCGTTTCTGTAAACGGGGTGCAAAGGTCACACCCCGCATCGGCTGCGGACGCGGCTGCAATCGCCCGGCTGCAAGATCTGCCAATACATCCCGCAGGGCGGCGGCACCCACCGCGCCCAGCTTGGCCTGCAAAGACGCGGCTGTCTGGGTTTCGCCAATGGGAACCCGGGCCTGCGCCAGAATCGGCCCGGTATCCATACCGGCATCCATCTGCATGATGGTGACGCCCGTCTCCATATCCCCGTTTGCAATGGCCCGCTGAATGGGGGCGGCACCACGATAGGCCGGCAACAGCGACGTATGCACATTGATACAGCCCAAGGCCGGGACGTCCAGCAGCGGTTGCCGCAAAATTTGCCCATACGCCAGCACAACACCTACATCCGGTGCCCAGGAGCGGATTTTGTCCACGGATGCGGCATCATTTACATTCGGCGGGGTAAAAATCTCGACACCCAGTGTGGTCGCATAGGCCTTGGCGGGACAAGCTGCCACCCGCAGCTTGCGCCCCCCCGGACGATCCGGCTGCGAGACCACGCCTACGACGCGTACGGCTGACCAACGCATCAGCATCTCCAGCGCGCTGCAGGCAATATCAGCCGACCCCATAAACAGTACCCGCATGGCTTACTCCTCTTCTGGCAGGTTCACGGCATCTGCCGCTGGTCCCGGCGGTTGGGCAGGCATGGCATGTATGCGTGCCTGCTCCTCTTGCAGCTCCGACAACACCTCAACATCCATCCGCTCCGCCCGGATTTGCGCACGTGCCAACCGTACGGCTTCGTCGATCATGAGGACAGCCCACTGCTTTAATCCTATCGCATGATAGACCATGGCCAGCCCCTCATATCCCTCTGCATCCTGCGGACGAGCCGCAATCAACCGTTGGAAGGTCAGTTCAGCCATTCCGAAATCGCAGGCTTCCAGAAACTGGTACCCTTCGTCCGCCCAGGTCCAATCCCAGTCATCCAATGCATAAGCTGTAATATCAGGAAATCGGTCGTATAATCCCGCAACGTATTTTGCTATCTCCGCATGCTCTTCCATGTATTCCCCCTTGTCTCTACCTGTTTCTGTCAAAAGCTGACAGGACATGTTTTCTATAAATGCCTATATTCAAATGGGTTAAGATCGATCCAAACCTTCTCCCCTATTTTTTCCTCTATTTCGGTTAACGAGAACGGCAAACGATTGGGATACTCTCTACCATGTCCCGCCGTAGCTTTAGCGAAGGGGGATCGTAATCCGTTCTCGTCGCCGTTCTCGTTAACCGACCTCATGGGTGCTGGTTATCCCTCTGCTCGTTGCGTTCACACCAGGTATGGAGCATCGTGATGATTCTCACTTGCCTTGCCTTGCCCGCCGCAATTCGGTGCTCCGTGGTTTCATGTCTCGCGGCCATCAGGTCCAGCATCAGAAGGGTCTGATACGCGTGCTCCTGCGCTGTCTTCATAAAGCGATTCTGATCGGCCACGGTTTCGCGCCCATGTCCTTCAGCTATATTCAGCACCGTCCCGGTGGTGCTCGTGTCCAGTTTGCGCTGCGTACGACTCTTTGGCGCCAGTTCCTCAACGAACTGCTGAATCCACCGGACGCCATCAAGCGAAACCTGGTACATGTCGAGGGCTGCAAAAGGAAACTTCGACGCGCCGTACTGTGCTTGCTCCTCCCTGACAGCCCGGGAAATACTGGCCCTTTTCATGCCCAATAGCATCCCGCGTATCCGCCAGAGGTTCTGTGTGCCGGCCGTGTGCGCGGATTCATTCGTCACGCATCTGGCCAGGCAAACATCGAGGGAGGCCGCACATTCGTGCGTCGAACCGATGGCAACAGTCAGATGGTTCGCACGCGCCGCCGAACCTGCAGGCTGCCCGTTCCCGCGCATCAAATTCACGCCTATGCTCTCCATCGCCCGATCAAGATGGTCAAATACCACGATTGGGCATGGGGCGTTTGCCACGATAGCGGCGCACAGATTTGCCGTTTCTAGATAGACCCCGTAGATGTCGAGTCGCTCATGCGGTAGCTTCTGATGCGTTTGTTCGCTCATGTGTAGTCCATGTCGGTTGACGATAGCGGCGACGAGATTGGTGGACGATTGAGAAAATCTCTACTCGTAATCCGTTCTCGTCGCCGTTCTCGTTAACCGATTCCCCGTTT
>CAZRCN010000244.1:0-3394 GCA_964598575.1 uncultured Victivallales bacterium
CGTGTTTTCAGCGAAAGCTGCCGGTGGATTGCAGCCTGCGCTTTCTGGGTGAACACCCACCTCCCTCCGGAGTGACGTACGGCATTCCCGAGCCGCTTGAACAGCTTGGGGTTGTCGCTTCTTGTGGTCCCGTTCAGGACGTCAATAAAATCTGCTTTTCTAATTCTCATAATTCACTCCTTACCGTTTTTTATGTGGTGTCCGCCACGAAAAGTTAATAACGCCGGCATTGAATGTATCAGTGCCGTTTCTTCAGCACCCTCCGAAAAGGATGCTCAAGAAAATGCCGGATACTAAGCCTCCGGCGGGGCTGGGTGTTATCTAACGAATCCTGGCACGGATACAATGTGCCCGGATTCATTCCTGATTGTCTCGGGATGCCCCGTTGCTGGAGCGACACAGTCAGTCCTACCCGCAGCTTGTGCAGCTGCTAGGACAAGCCCAGAAACAATGTAGTATGTACCGTATCCACACTCCCCGCAAGCGGTGCAATACTTGTTGTGTAAGCAACAGTGGGAGTCCCTAGAATTAGGGCGGCTCTCTGGGAGCCCTGTTATCTCCCCGAACTCTTGAGAGCATACGCCCTCAGACGAAAACTCTGAAAACGTAGCACTTACACGTGCTACGCCCTCTGTTTCGTAGATAGTGCCGTCGTTAAGCACTATCTGGTGTGGTGTTAGGTTTTTAAATATTTTCTTCATGATATCCTCCTTTAATTATTTTAACAGTCCTGATTTTTCAAGTGCTATCTGCATAGCACTTTTTACAGGTTGTATTTCGATAGCGACGGTTTCGCCGCTAACTCCTTTTATTAGTCCCATACTGGCAAGAACGCCAGCAGGGATTTCCTTCCTTATACCGTTTTGGTATAAGAAAACGGAAGAGCTACGGCCTTTATAGCCGAAACTCTCTATGATTGCAACTTCAGACATAGCCACCAATGTGACAACGGTTGAACTTTGCAAATTTTTTGAGCAGATTATTTCTGCTCCTCCGTGAATCTCAACCTCGCCTAAGAGGTTGAAGAATATCCCCGTTTTTTCGGGGATTATCTCGAAGGCGGTATGTCCTTCGACTTCCCCATATTTTATAAGCTTCCCTTCTATAGGGAGGGTAAGCTCCACGGGGATTACCACTGTAATTCCCCACCTTCCGTTAGTGGAAGTTTTTTTTTCTTCTTTCTTCATAACACTCTCTCCTCAGCTATGACGACGGCTTTTTTAGCAACGTACACCGTCTGGTTTTTTTCAAGTTTTTCAAGTTTTTTCTGAAGGTTTTTTTTCTTGCTTCGAGTCACCAGGCCTTCTTTGACCCTCTTTTTAAACTCTTCGCAATATAGCCTTACGTTGTATGCTTCAACGACGTATATAACGCCATCTTTTGAAGCATACTGTGAGGCCAATTCCTTTGACGTGGTCAAGAATACCACGTCTCTGAAAAATTTCCGATCTGCATCAGTGGTAGTGGTTCCTACAACCTTCTGTTCAGAAACAGGGAGGTCGTTCAGGGCTTTAATTTCTTTAAGCCCTTCTATTTTAGAACCATGATATAGAATCATAACTCTCTCCAAAGTTAATAAAAACAACTCTTAAAATTGTACACGAATACATACATAAATGCAAGAGCAGGTATGTACAAATATGCAAACATAGTGTAATTGTTGAGGATTAATTGCATTATTATATTTTAAAGATGTTATTTATTTGGAAAAAAAGGATTTATCTTCAACAACTATACAGCTGAGATACAATAGGACAATACATATATATAATTAAGTTAGATGTGAGCAAATATTAATATAAAGGGAATAGCAGAGTAAGGGTATGTATGTTTCAATCAATACAGGGCGATATTGTAAGCTACAAGAGCAATATAAAGCAATATAGAGTATGTAGAGTATGCAGAGGACTTTAAAGATTCCCGGAATGAGGTGGTTACGCTTAGTTTCGTTTAAAAGTGTTGATTTTAATCTCGGTACTATAAGTACAGAGTATCTAAAATAGATAAGTGCCTTTAAATATTAATAAAAACAGTAATATTTTTATAAAAAAAATAGGTAAATAACCAATATAGAAATATGGAAGAAATAACAGTTAAAAAAATAACAAGCAATATCAATAACTTGTGAAATAGGTGAAAAGCTACGGTAAATAAAATAGGTAATGATATCATAGAGTTGAGATGAATAGAGGGGTTTTTCTGAAAAGGGGTCATATTGTATATAAAAAAATAACAAAATGAATATTGGGGGGATAGAGAGCGGTAGAGAGGGGGTGGTTTATAGGATAATGTATGTATTCGTCTCAAGTTTATGAATTTATTAAGGATTTTATTTACCGTAGCTATTATATTTATATATTTAATGATTATAAGTAGTTACGCGATTCGTAAATCAGTACTATTGAAATCATTGAGGATTTTATTTACCATTTCTATATATATAATGAAAACAAGTACTTATATCTATTCGTAAATCAGTACTATTGAAATCATTGAGGATTCTCTTCAATTGTTTTTATAAGGACATAGTATGTCCCTTAACTCACTGACCCCCATGGGTAACGCTGATTGTATTAATATATATACCACTCATATACCTTTCCCCATTCTAATTTGTAACACTGCTCTACATACTTGATATAACTGGGTATTTTTTTAACTAATTGTTTTTACTTACTATTTACTGCAATTTGTGTTACTTTTGTTTTATATACTTAACAATATGTATTCTTTTTCTATCTATTTTCTATATATTTTTTTCTATATGTAACACATTTCCTTATTATTTATCTATTTGTGTTACATAAAACACAGAGAATTGGGGAAATATCTTTAAATATCGGCTCAAATACCTTTTTACTGATGTCAGGAATATGGTTTGGCAGTGTGGTAATATGCCCAACTCTGAGAATATTCACGTAGTTACAGCAGCTATTAATACAAGCAATAATTAATCCATCTCTATCCGTTACTATCCGTCACTATCCGTTACTTGACCGTAATCGTTTATTACTTATTATCAATAAAAATAAAAGCTTAAGTTCTTTTGTTATCCTTATATGTGCCTTCTCTTGTATCTATATGATATCTGAAGTTATTGTATTTAATTACACCGTATCCATTTATTTTATCTACAATACTATCTATACATACTCTCTTTTTTATATAAAAGTCTGCTGCTCTTCCTCTTGTATGATATGATTTAGGTGCTCCTTTTACAGATGTATTGTGCTCTTTACATCTATTACCGCTTGTTATTATCAACGGCATGCCTACCTTATCTCTTATTTCCTGCAATATATGTACAAGCTTTATATCTACACAATCAAATCCACATCCACATTTACAGGCAAACTCACTTCTTTTAAAGTTCTTACTTACTTGCTGCATGTTT
>CAZRCN010000245.1:0-3377 GCA_964598575.1 uncultured Victivallales bacterium
GCAAGGTTAAGCTGGTCATTGATGGAATCAGAAATGCGGGAGAAGTTGCCACCCTAAGGCAGTTTCCGAACTTTTTTCTTTTCTCGGTTCAAGCAGAGGAACTTGAGAGTACCGCTTTCCCCCTTCCCGATCAATTCATTCGTTGACTGCAAGCATTCGTAATCCCTCCGCTCTTGATACGTCTATTCTCTCGCGCAGGAATTTCGCCAGGATATTTGATTTTGATGAATCCGCGATAAATTCCGGGAGGGTGTTTCTCATGGCTATGGCGGTGACTTGTTCGGAGGGCGGTATTCCCGGCCTGATGGTTCGGATCCAGGAGCCGAAGTTTCTCCAGACCATTCGCGGATGAGTCGAAGCGAGGCACTGGAGCAGTCCTTGGGCGATGAGTCCGATCTGGATGTGGCGGTGATAGGCCGCGATTTTTCTTTTGACCGCTGTGCGATAGGCTGTGCTTTTCCGGTGCAGATATTGATCGCCGGAATTTTTCTTGATAGGGGACATGGCCCTCATCCAGAAGTGATAAGCGTAGGCGCCCAGGGTCCGCAAGGCCTGTTTGAAGGCCACTTCTATTTTAAAACGGAGTCCGTAGATGCGGATGATTTCCAGCGCGCTCAGGGTGAGGTCGGTGCACATGAGGATCATGGTCCCCCTGCTGGGATGGACCACCAGCACGAACCGGACTATGATTCCAACCGGCCGCCACAAGAGGTCGAGAGTTCGGAAGCGGATGGTTACATTCTTTTCTCCATAGACCGGAGAAGGCGCGGACTGCATGGAGTCGGTGTCGGAAAGCAATGATCGAAGATAGACCTTGGCGCCGTATTTTTTGGGTCTTCCCCGTCTCCGGGGTCCTTGGGGAGGCGGCGCCGGCTCGTAAGCCACCGCGTTTTTGCGGACCAGAGTGACCAGGTGATGGCCCTGCCGCAATAGCCCATTTACTACCTTTCCGCTCGCGTAATAAGCGTCGGCCACGAAGTAGCATTGCTCTTTTATCCCGAGTGAATCGAGGAGTGCGATCATTTTATCGAGCAGGGTCCTTTGGTCGCGGTTTGAGAAGACCACACCCTCGTGAATGCGGCAGGCCAGGGGGATGGCGAAGAAGCTTTGCATGGCCCGGCCCAGGACGGCGATTGCCTGGCAGGAATGGCCCATGATGTATTCGGGCTTGGTGTTGGACTCGGACTCCTGGTGCAAAAGCTTCACCCCCGGCATCTTCTTTCCCGACTTGGCAACCTTGATCCCGTCTGCCGCCAGCACCGGCCGTCCGTTGATCCGCAGAAGGCCGGGATGGACGTTGAACACGGCCTTGACCCAGGACCGGACCAGTTTGTCGAGATCGAGAGCGGGGCTGTGAAAGAAGTCCAGGATGCGATCATAATATTTTTCCGTAAGGCCCAGTCCCCTGACGATGCTGGTCACTCCCAACAGGTCGCCCCTCACCGTCATCCCCGCCAGGCAGGCCGAAAGCCACAGAAAGGTCCGGGTCCGTGAACAGGCCGGCCGGAGCCGCTCCACCATTTTCCACCACTTTATCCAGATTTCCATTTTCTCTCCTTGGGCTTGATTTTCAGCTTGCGTTCGTTGCCGGCCTATTGTATCATAGAAATGATACAAAATCAAGCAAAAAAAAACGCCCGCCGGAAAAAAATCGGACAGGCAAGGTGACCATGATAAAATAGGGACAACTGGAGGAGACCATGGAAAAGAAGCTGAAAAGTCTGGATAAAAGGATCGAACAGATCAAAGCGGAGCTTTCCGAGATCGGAGAGATGAGACCAGGATCCTTGAGCCGCCAGAATCGCGGGGCCTCCGGAACATACTACCAGCTGAGCTACACCCACATGGGGAAAGGGCGCACCGAGTATATCCGACCGGAGTTCGCCCCCCAAATCAAAAAACAGATCGCAAACTACCGGCGCTTTAAAAAACTTATTGATAAATGGATCAACCTGGAAATCGAACGTTCAAAAATCAAAATGGAGATTGAAAAGGAAAAGGCTCCTTGATAGGCTTAGAACTCGGTACTCTCAAGTTACGTATATCATGTTAATAACTCGGAGTTCCCGGATATTTTTATGATGCTTGATGATGAGGAAACAGAAGATTTGCTTTTTTTGTACCTGCAGAGTGAGGGATGGTATGTGGTTCCGAATTCTCGCAAGAGAGACACGATGAGATTTGAGTATTTGCTTGTTAATCCGGAAACAGGCGAAAAGGCTTTAACTCAGGTAAAGACAGGCCAAGTAGAACTTGACAGAGGTAACTACAGAGATAGAGATAAAAAAGTATTTCTTTTTCAGTCGAATGAGCTTTATACAGGGAGTAATGCTGATAATGTAACATGTATTTCCAAGAAGGAACTGCTGGATTTTTTATAAGCCTGTTTAAAAATGTCTGAAAATAGGTTTAATTTCAATATGTTCCACATGAAAAGCAACATTTGAAGCGTGCCAAAACCATAAAATGGCAATAGATTCAAAGAGTTAAAATAGCTCCGAAAAAGGTTTTCATGATGATGTTTTCTGATACGTTGAATATTTATAGACATCTACATTATCAAAAACACTGGCATATGAAACAGCCTTTTTCCGGGCTGAACCCTTTTTAAACAGGCTTTTTGAAGAACAGGTCGGAGAAGAATTTCCGAAGCGCCCGGCAGACTGCGAGAAAGCTTATACCCGGCATCGAGGATTTCGATGTGGAGGTTGACAAGAGAGACGCCATGGTAGAGCTGGTTATAAAGGAGAGCGAGGGGGATTTCCCTTCATCGCTGATTTCGGAAGGGACCCTTAAGATACTGGGTATGCTGGCTATCTTCCATTCCCTCAGTCCGCCTGCTCTCATAGGATACGAGGAGCCGGAGAACGGGGTTCATCCGGAAAGACTTCATCTTATAGCGGAGACCTTTAAGAACCTTGCCCGCTACCAGGGGTGCCAGGTTATCGTAAATACCCACTCGCCGGAGTTCGTGGAGCTTTTCGATGACGACGACCTGTTCTCCTGTAGAAAGGAAGGCGGGGTTACAGCTATAGAGCCTTTGGGAGAAGTAAAGCCGTTGTTCCGGAAGAGCCTGATCAAAGAAAGACTGTCCGATATCCCCGGAATGGTGAGAACAAGGTGACAACGGAGATAAAAATAGGGTACTTTTTAGAGGACCTTGCCCATCGGACCTTTATAACGGTTTTTGTGAAAAGGGTGTTAAAACAAAAGTACGGTGATCGCATCGTTGTGAAGGGGGACATCTTTTGCGAAAGCGGCGGGTCCAAAGTTATAAAAAGCTTTAAAGACTTTTTAATAGAATGGAAAAAAGACCAAGGCGCGAGTTTGCCTTACCATGCCCTGGTTGTGGGCCATGATTGCAACTGCAAGGGCAA
>CAZRCN010000246.1:0-3372 GCA_964598575.1 uncultured Victivallales bacterium
CTACCAAATACCATTTTTAACGCAACAAAAATACAACCTATCTTGTTTCGTGAGGGGTATAGGGGGTCAAATCTAGACATTATACATACTTTATAGCCTTCGGTAAAAAAGGAGGACACACCAATAATTATCTTTTGTAGTTGCGTTTGTGAGAGGCTATTTAATTGTGGAAGTTAAATCGCAGATACGCCCCCAGGGCAGACGCAGAATCTTAGTAGCGGTTCTGTAGAATCGGATGGCCGGGAGCTAGATCACGGACCATCTGAAGGCACTGTTCGGAGGCGTCGGATTCGCCCTGCTCTTCCCAATACATATGCTGGGCGACCATCCAGCTGACCATCGCCGACGGATGCGTTTCATCAGGCAGCTTTACCGCTTCGAGTAGCGCTTTGGCCTCCTCGTCGCGATGACGCATCATATAAAGTTGCAGAAGTGTGGCTGCTGCAAACAGATAGTCCGGGTGCTTTTCATTCAGGTCACGCAGGATCGGTTCCGCTTCCGCGTGGTGATTCTGATGCAATAACGAAATGGCATAATTATACCGGGCCGGGTAGAAATCCGGCGCGGCCCGCATGATATCCGCATAGGCCCGGCCTAGCTTCTTCCAGTCCGGATTGGGCTTCTGGCTGTCTCGTACGGCCTTTGTGTACAGCTTATCCAAGGCGCGCCGCAATTTGCCGCCAAAACGATACTCGGGGTTGAGCGCTAGCCCTACCGACGCCACGGTTGAACGCTTCTGGTTCAACAACATCTCAACCGGCTCATCGGGCTGCACCGCGCCACGCTCCTGCAGCATGGCCAACGCCTTCGATCGCAGCGCATCTGGACCGAATGACCCTCTGACAATCGCCCACAAGAGATCGTTGGCATCCGGGTGCTCGGTATACGCCAGGAATTCCAGCTTTTCCAATGGTTTTGTCCCATCCTCATCCAATAATGCCTCGGTGAACTGCACCAGAATGCGCCGCTGCCGACACCCCTCTTCATCGATTTTGAGTTCCGCCTCCAGCAAGGCCGCCGGACATACCTCTGCCGCAAACAGGTAGGGCCAACCCCCCATGACTGTATGCGGAGCAGAACCTTCCTCTAGGTGCCGGAGATAGCGCTGGGCCTCTTTTGCCTTATGGCTCCCAATGCCTACACGGCGCAAATCCCTCTGGGCCCGGGCACGTTTGTCGAGGTTGGCAGCAGCAACACCAGAGAAGAAACAAACCTCGGAATCTTCGCGATACGCACTATCATCGACCAGCCTCAGGATCGCCTTATGCCGTTTCATCCGAGCCAGAACTTCACAGACCTTGACACAGGTGTCAGCACTGTGAATCAGAAGTCCTATCGCCTGATCGATGTAACGCACCGCCCGATCCTCATCCCCGCGCAACCAGGCAAACGTCGCCAGATTCGCGAAACCAAACGGATTTGGTAATGGGGATTCCACCAGACTCTGCTCCTGCACATGAATCGCTTCATCCAGTTTCCCTGTGACATATAGACACAACGCAAGGTTATTGGCCGGGGTATACACAACAGGCAACTGTTTCAAGGCTGTACGAAACCTCGAAATGGCTTGCTTATACCGGCCTTTTTCCAGCAGCTGCAGGCCTTTATCACAATGTTGACGTGACGCCGCAACCACCTTCTCATCCAGCTCGCCCCATGCTTCGTCCGGCATGTCCTCTATCTGCGGGAGCACACGTAACGTCGGACGACTGCCAGCAGATGCACGCTGCCTCGTGCGACAACAGAATTTATATTTCTTACCGCTGCCGCAGGGGCACGGCCCATAAAGCTCTTGGTTATCCATCACCCCCCCCGGCAGCCCAAATGAACGTTTACTGTACGCTTACGCCGCACCGCAATGTTTTCCGCATCACTCGGAAACAGGTTCTTGCGCGGCTTCTTTTCCTGAACCTTCCTGGCTTTCTTGCGTGCGTTCAAACCACGACCTCCCACTACTAAATATCGTGAAACCAACATTATCGCACGGCTCTCCCGAATGTCAATGCAGGCAGATCAGCCGATCAATCCGGTTGAACAGATCCTGCATGCCGTCGGTGGACAGTGGCGCCTCGTTCTTCTCATCTAAAAGCTGCTCGTATAACGCCATCGCCAAAGCTGCGTTATCACCGAAGGACTCAGCATCGAACCCGGCATTGGCGGGATCATCGAATTCAACCCCGTGCAGGATCTGCAGGCTGACTAGCGCGATCTGTAATGCCTCTTGCATATGCGGTTGCGCCAGGTCGGGTAGGTCGGCGTTCATCGAGGCCTCGGCCGCCTTGCGGACGCAGGCAGCGGTTTTCCAGTGGGCGCGGGCACGATCTAAATTGACAACCGTTTTCGGCGGCGGTGTGGTTGCCCGGGCGCCGAAAAGTGTCTCCAGATCCGGCGACATCGGGATCAGGCCCTGAACAAAATGCAAACAGGGATTCGAAATGACTTCAACAAGTTCTTCGCGCTTCTGCATGGCACGCGATACTACAGCCGCCGTATTTAGGGATGGGTGCAATAGTAGCCTCCGGTTTTGTTACTGCCCCGATGCTCAATTTGTCCTTCTTTCGCCAAGCTGGCAAGATGTCGGCTGACAGTTTTTTCAACAACATTGAGCGCTTGCGCAATCGCTTTTCGCTGAATGCCTGGATGTTCTCTTACAAGTGTTATGATTTTTGCTTTTGTCGGGACATTTGTCGGGACATTTGTCGGGACATTCTCAGCGTTATTTGATCCTTCAATTTCAGATGGCGCTGCGGATTGAAAGATGATTCTGAAGCCGCCCTGGCTGTTCTCTAAAATAGGGGCGGGGAGATTTTCCGCATGGCAGTAATCTAAGATACGCTGGATTCCCCCACCATAGCGCTCAATAATGCCCATATCAAAAAATATCTGTGCGATCAGCTTGTTGCGTGGCTTGGATGTATGGGTAGCCGTCGGTTTAAGAGGAAATTCAGGAATAGAGAGGATGACAAAATCCCCGTTGCCAGTCTCTATTCGCTGGGCATCCGGGATAATTGTGGGCTCGGTTGCCGTGGCGATTCGATTCACATAGTCCCGGAGAACTTCCTTCCCGAAAATCTGCTTCAAGGGCTGCCCAGTGTCCGAAACGCCAATCAGGATCCGCCCACCGCGCGTATTGGCGAATGCAACGGCGGTTTCGATGACATCGGTATTGAAAGCAGGCTTGAATTCCTGCGTCTCACTCTCGCCTAGTTTGATGATGTCGCTAATGTCTTGCATAATCATCCATATGATCACATTGTCGAGTTTTCTAAAAGAAGTTTATCAGATCGAACCCAAAGCAAGGCGGAGGTGGGTGGCATCTGCACGATGCGCGACCTGCGGCGGGAGGTTATGTCCCCGCCAAAGGCGGCGTAA
>CAZRCN010000247.1:0-3361 GCA_964598575.1 uncultured Victivallales bacterium
GCTTAGTCCCGACCGCTCCGCTGCGCTACGGGTCAGGACTAATCCTTATTTTGTTGTGCAGTCTTTCTTGTCCCAATGATTTTGTTCACTTCAATAAATACGATGCTCAGTCCTATGTGATATATAGGGCTCAATCCGGATTTCCCAAATGTTAAACTTCAATAATATCAGGCATTTTCGTGGACAAGGCCCTGTTCGGTTGCCGCGCCTCGACGAGAATGGGCAACCTATAGCTCGTCGGAGGCGAGGTGCGGCGACCGAACAGGGCCGGCCTTGGCTTCCGATCAACTGGCATTCTTTCTTGTACAAAATAAAGGCAGGTCTCGTACCTGCCTAAAAGACAGATAACAGCGTAAAGTCAACACAATCAATGGTTTTTGTTGTTGGGAAATCCGGATATAGCCATATATAGCACCGAACAAGCCAATTATCACACCTATCACTGGGCGTTTCTGGCTTATCATGTGTATTCCACCCCCAATCGAGGCGATGACTCCAGCGAATGCGATTAAGGTGCATACGAAAAGGATAAAGCTACCCTCCTCAGTATCCGCTTCATCCTTGATTTGGTATCGAGGAAACTCAAAACCGCATTGGCACGAAGAGGCATAATGCGGATAAAATCGGTTGCATTCGGGACACTGTTTCATTTCATCTTCTCTGTCCCAACGTTTGCCTGACCCTGCACGGCGGCGAGCCGTGCTAGGGTCCAGGCTGGTGTTCTGCGTCTTCTTTTGTGCTGCCGATGTCGCTCAGCCACTGAGTGACATCTTTGATTTTCCAGAGGATTAGTAGTGCGGCGATGACGGTTGTGATTGAGCCTACAGGAGCCGCTAGGGTAAGGAGGCCTCGCATGACAGGCATGCCGAACGTCCCATACATTTGAAAATTACCCACGGAATTCATTATGGAGCAAGGAAGTTCGGTTGCGCCGCGAAGCAGTGACATGAAGGCGATGAGCTTTACGCCGGCGGAGATGAGATCACGTTTCGTCATTCATTATCCTTTCGCAGAACGTCATGCTAACCGGCAAATGTCAGCCGCAGCGCGGCTGTCATTTGTACGGTTCAGCAATTTGTTCGATTCTCTTTCCATCTTCTGTGATTCGTGCCAGAACTTGTCCATCTCCCTTGACTGAGAAGAGCAACTGAGTCTTGTGGATCAGGTATCGGTCAACCAAGACGAGGGGCATAAAGATCTGCCCAACGGTCGTCAGGCCGTGGGCTACCTTGCCGTGTCGCAGGGACTTGGTCCAGCAACACATGGCAGGTTTCCAGACAGCATAGCGCTGGCCGGTGACGAGACCCTCGTCTCGATACGTTCCGCATGCTGACAGCGTGACATACGTGAGCACATAGACTACCGCAAGGCCAGCTACGATAATTCCGATTCTCTTCTTCATCTCATCAATCGAACGTCACCGTTCACCAGCCGATGGAAGACGCGCTCCGGCGCGGCTTTCAGCGGTATGGTGCGACGGCTTGTTCTGCCTCTTCTAGTTCACTGTCTGAATCATCCGATGTGGGACTGTTCCCCAGATCCACAGTGCGTACACCCCGATGATGACAACTGCGGCTATGCAGTTGAGCACGATGGGCTTCGCTCTTGGTGTCAACCTGTCTTTCAGAATCAACCCCGCCGCCAAGATCAGCCCGACAATTGGGGTCCAAGACCAGTGCAAACTCAGGACATGAGGATAGGGCCAGGCCATCGCATCGGGATGTACGTCGAAATCGGCGAGCATTGCACGAACGACAGGTGTCGCGAAGCCGAGAATTGTCCACTCGAATAGAGTGACTGCTGCCAGTAGTCCGGAACAGAGTCGCAGGATGTTGATCCGTTTCTTCATTTCATCTTCTCTGGCAGAACGTCGCGCATGAGGCTCAGAATGGCCCGCGTTTGCGCGGGTCATTTTGTAGTCCTCCATGCGTCTTGTTGGGATTCTTCGTTCGTTCATCTAAACTTCTTCGGGTCTTCTCCAATGGCTATTTGACCGGAGCGATAGACGTAGTTCTTGTCTCTGGCTTCGAAGCTCATGAGTACCTCGAATGTGGCCGCGTCTACTGGTTTAAACTTCTTGCCTCTGTGTGCGATCTCGTTCTGACGCTCAAAGGTGTTGCCCTGAAAGTAGAAGTGATTCTTGTCTCTGGCGTACGCTCCCTTGATGTGCTGAAAGGTGGCGACATCGCAGCCGCTCATGAGCCTGCTACGGCAGTAAATGCGTTCGCCATCTGTGAAATAGCCGTTATCTCTATCGGCTTTGTGATCCCCGATTGGCCGGAACGTCTCGGGGTTTGCTTGCGGGACGATCTTGCCTCGGCGATAGACATGCTTGTCGTCGTGCAAGAAGCCAAAGCCGATCAGTTTCATGCTTTTGGGGTCGCCGCCTTCAATACCCTCGTTGCGGTAGAAGACCTGTTTTGCGTCGCGGACTCCCCAAGGCATGATCTCGAATGTCTCAGGGTCAGCGGAAGGCATGAGCTCGCCTTGATTGAACACCCGCCGACTGTCTTTGGAGTAGCCTCTTTCCAGGGGCGTAAATGAGGAGGGATCAGCACCGGGAAGCGGGTTGCCCCGGAAGTACACTCTGGTCTTGTCGGAGGCGTACTCACGGTCGATTACACGAAAGGTTGCTGGGTCTGCGCCGGTGAGGACCTTCCGACCGATGTAGACGTGGTTGGCATCCTTAGCGAAGTCATGCGCCAGGAACTCAAATGTGGCGGCGTCAGCGTCCTCGATCACTTGGCGGTAGAGCCAGACGGTGTCCTTGTCGATGGTGTAGCGATAGTCCGAAAGGAGCCTGAAAGTCTGAACATCTACGCCTTCGAGTGGTTGCTGGTGGAAGTAGACATGCTGCTTATCTCTGGTGTAGAATGCGCCAAGAGTCTCAAACGAGCCTTGGTCTGCATCGACTTGCTTTGCATCCTTCCAGACGTGGGTGGCGTCGGCTGAGTAGCCATCGCCGATAATGCGGAACGTCTTTGGGTCGGCGCCTTTGAGCTGCTGCCCCATGAAGAAGACGCTTGATGAATCTTGAGCGTATGGATGCATCGGAACGCCCCACATGTTCACCTCTGGACCGATGAAGCGGAATGTCTTGGGGTCGGCACCGGAAATCACCTGCTGTCCGAGGAAGACGTGAGCTTTGTCCTTCGCAGAAAAGGGGGTGATAACTTCAAAAGACGAAGGGTCGGCTTCCGGGATGATCTGGTTCTGCATGTAGACATGCTGGTCGTCTTTCGAGTAGTGTTCGCTGAGTTTTTCGATCTGATCGGCTAGCACTAATGAGGCAACGAGTACCATGGCCAATAGTGTGGCTGTTGATTTGCACGCTTGTTTCATTTCTTCTTCAATCCCAACG
>CAZRCN010000248.1:0-3343 GCA_964598575.1 uncultured Victivallales bacterium
TCGTCAATCAGGCATGCCCCGCCGCAGTCGCTGTGCGCGAAGGCGGGGCAACAAGGTCAATACGGTCATAACACAACCACCATGAAGATGCCCAAATGGATTGACCGTTCACATAAATGAAAATAGTCTGCCCCTATGTTTGTGAAAACATCGTATTTAAGAAGCCAGGGTGTCCCTCTTGAATATTTTGCTCGCTAATCAATCTTATAATTACGCTCGATTACAATACCAAGAGTTGAGCAGGAGGAAGAATAGACATGAGCGTTGCCAACCGACAGTCGTATCTATCGGAGTTGTGTGAAGTTCTCAGGACTCACTGGCCAGAGAACCGAACTGTCAACATTGTTTGTCATGGGCATAGCGTGCCTGCCGGGTATTTCGCGACCCCAATGGTGGATACTATGAATGCCTATCCACACTTGCTTCACCTTGGGATGAAGCATCGGTTCCCTTTCGCCGTCATAAATGTGATCGTAACAGCCATAGGAGGCGAGAATTCGGAGTCCGGGGCCGTCCGCTTTGAACGCGATGTTCTGTGCCACCGGCCGGACATCATAATCATTGACTATGGGCTGAATGACCGGGGTATAGGACTCGAGAAAGCGCAGGCGGCGTGGTCGCAGATGATTGAGGCCGGGCTCGCATCGGCAGCCAAGATTCTATTGCTAACGCCGACCCCTGATGTCACTCAGTCTTCAACCTATGAAGGAGAAGACAAGGCTCTACTCGGCGCACATGCCGAACAGATCCGCGCGCTCGCCGTAGAGTACGAAACTGGACTCGCGGACAGTCTGCATGCTTGCATGCAGTACTGTTCGGCGAACGATGTATCCGACATCCTGTCGTGGAGCAACCATCCCAACCGTAAAGGGCACGATCTTGTCACGAGAGAACTGTTGCGCTGGTTCCCCACGGGATAGAAACTGCACAACAAAGCCCTGCACTTTACTGCCGGGAGGGACAGACGGATGGTTGATGTGTGCCAGAGGTAATCAGACAACGTCATTTCGGCTTCGAGCCCCATGAAATTCTGTCTGTCCCCATCGGTCCTTCTCTCGTCCAACGCCCGTGGATTGGCGGCCGCCGCTGCGACGGCCTTTGCATCCTGCTCCGGGTCCTCATGAACCGGGGTCAGCAGGCGAGTGTAGAACCCATCGCGCACCTGGTTGTCATTCTGTTTGCCGAAGAGGCCGAACAAGATAAGAGCGGCAAATGGAAAGATCAACTTGAACGCGATACTGATGCTTTCGATGGCTGCCACACTGCGCGAGGACATATCCAGACCCAGCGTGTGCATCAGGAACAGCTCCGCCCTGAAGAAGCCATCGCCATACACCTTGCCATCATCGTCCAGCTTGATTCCTTTGGCCCAGAAAACGGCTTTGGCTGGCGGCGCATAGCTCTGCTCAAAGCGTTCGCCTACGCTGAGCACCGTCGGGCACTCGCCCGTCGCCTTGCCCACTGCGTTCAGCGCCGTCCATTCCTCGATCTGCTTGCTCCGTGCGCTCACGTCCCACTCCCGGGCCGTATACGACCGCACAATTGGTGGTGGCGTGATCTGGAGATGAAGATCGGTATTCTCCCGCATGCCTGGCGACCACGACATGACGAGCGGGATAAACAGGGTCAGCAAGAGGGAAACACCCATTGAACACCACACGCCGCTGGTGTTGGTGCGCCGCCAAAGGAAGGCCATCAGAACCGAGGGCCCCATGGTAACGTTGATCATCATCATGAAGATCAACATCTCAAAGAGGTTGGACTTGCCAAACAACGCCACCAGGATGCCACCGGTTATGTGGACCAAGCCGAAAATCCGGCCGGCATTCAGATAGTGCTTCTCGGATTTTTTCCCAACCAACGGTTTATAGATGTTGTTGGTGATCAGTCCGGAGATGACCACCATATGCGTGTCAGTCGTGCTCATCAGCGCCGCCAGCAGGCAGGCCAACATCAATCCGAGCAGGCCAACAGGAAGCAGGTCCTTGCTCGCCATGCCCCATAGCAGGTCGGGGTCTTTTACGCTCGTACCGTACAAGGCCAGGATAAACAGAGCCAGGACAGCCCAGAAGACGGTGCTAGCGCGTTTGAGGACGATGCCGTTCATCGCGCCGTAGCGGGCAGCGTCCTCGTTCTTGGCAGCCGCGCAGACCACCAGGTTGTTGGAGTAGGCGAACCCGCCTGCTGTACCAACCAAGGCCAAAAGCAACATGTAGTACCAGGTGAAACCAGCCAATTTCGGCGACCCCAACAGCTCCAGCATGGAGCCCGGCAGCATTCGGTGTACCGCTTCAAACGGCCCGAGAATTCCCGCATTCCCTGACATCGTATTCAATGCGACCATGGCAAACGGGATCAGCAGTGCGGTCAGCACCAGAATGAATATACTTTGGATGGCATCGGTCCAGACCGCCGCCTCCAGTCCGCCTCCCGCGGCGTAGAGCATCACGAAGACAGCCATGCAAATGATCAGCCATGTCTTATTGAAATAGCTGAAATGGCTCTTGGGGTCCAGCCGCCGCAAGGTCTCCATCCGGACGGTTTCTTTCTCGCTCAGCAACTCCACCGGTTTGGCCTCAAGCGTTTTCAGTTCCATCGCTTGGTCGTACTCTGCTTTCTGCTCAATGGAAAGCGCTTCCACGGGTTTGGGGGTTACCGCCATAATGGTCTTGCTCATGGCCTGCAGGCCCATGGCGCCCACCAGAATGAACATACAGACCTGTGCGACCGAATAGAGGCCAGCCAGTTTTTTGCTCTGGAACCGTTCCACGAAAAGGTCTGCCAACGTCATCAGCCGTGAGCGTCGCATCCACAGTGGCGTAAACCAGGTCACCGGCAACGTAAACAGACCAGAGAAGCATGAGAAAAAGACTCCGGCCAGTCCTTTCTGTCCCACCGTTGACGACATGCTCACTGCGGATTCGGCACTCGTCGCCTGGCCAAACATGGAAAAGGTCTGCAGGAACTTGCCAAAAGAGCGGCCGCCCAGGAAGAAGTCCTCCTGCCCATTAATCTTCTTCATGGCGCGGTAGCCGATATAGAGGACGACCGCGAAATAGGCCACCATCACGATAATATCTACGATGTGTAATCCAAGCACTGTGTGTAACTCCTTTTGATCGTTAGTTAATGGGACTTTGAGAATCTTTTGCACGCTCCTTGATGACGTTATATGCCCACATGTCCCACTCGGGGTTTACGCCAATACCGGGGCGCCCGTATGGTTCAGGTTGGCAAATAAGATTTCTCTTGGTGTCATGGTAGACTCTCTCCCTAAGTAGTTCTGGCTCATTTCATGTGATCACATGTCGCCTTCGGTCAAAATTGATTATTGCCATTTTCT
>CAZRCN010000249.1:0-3272 GCA_964598575.1 uncultured Victivallales bacterium
TGTGTCAGGGGTTCGATTCCCTTTCTCGCCACCATTTTCATCCGCCAGGCGTGGCAACCCAAACTGCCACGGATAGGTCGTTGTATGAAAGCCCCGCAAGACCGATCCATTGCCCCGCTCGTCCGGGAGGCCCAACGCGTCCTGACGGCTGCTGACCTTTGCCAGACAGGCACGCGTATCGTTGTTGCTGTGTCCGGCGGTGCCGATTCCATGGCCCTCCTGCATGTGCTGGCAACCTACCTCCCGAAGTTTGATCTTATCGTTGCACACCTCAACCACGGCATCCGGGATACATCTGCAGCAGATGCCGCCTTCGTGCAACAGCACGGCAAACAATGGGGCATTCCCGTAATATGCGATACCATCAATGTGCCAGAGGCGGCACAAAATGCTGGTCTTTCGCTCGAAATGCAGGCCCGCGATATGCGCTATGCCTTCTTCCGCAAGGTGTACGCCCAACATCAGGCTGCCGCCCTGCTCACCGCCCACACCCGCAACGACCAGGCCGAGACGGTTTTACTCAATCTCTGCCGTGGCTGCGGCCCGGATGCCCTGGCAGGCATACCTGCAAGCCAAACGCGCGATCACATGCACATCATCCGCCCATTTCTGCATATCGAGCGGCAGCAGATCCTGGCCTACCTGAAGCGCTTGCATATACCGTGGCGCGAGGATCCCTCCAATCAGGACCGAACCTACCGACGCAATGCCGTCCGACACAACATCCTTCCGCAATTGCAGGGCCTGAACCCGAAAAGTATACAGGCAATTGCTGCAACCGCCGATCGGGCACGAGAGGATCAGGCCCTACTGCAGGCGCTGGCAGAAGAAGAACGGTCACGAATACACCCCCCCGAACAGCCGGACCGGGTGTTGCTGGCACCCTATCGCGAGCTACCGGCAGCATTGCGGCGCCGGATTCTCTTTGCATGGTTAACCGCGCCTGGTGTGCTGCCCTACGCCAGCATCCGGGCAGACATTCTCGCCAGGATTGATGCAATGGCCGTATCCGGCCAGGCAGGCGCACGTATCACACTCGGGGAAACGCACCAAGTATGCCATTGCTACGATCATCTGACCCTGTGCACGGCCTCAGAGCGAGTGCAGGTCTGCCCCCAGCCCCTGCGCATGCCCGGCACCACACGCATCGAGAACCTAGCCTGCCAGGTCGTGATCCAGCCGTGTACCGGTTATCGCAAAGCACCTGCTCTGCCCATAGGACACTTGCCGGCATCTGCCTATATCCGTCGACCGAAGACAGGGCTCATCCTACGCACCCGCCAACCCGGAGACCGCATCCATATGTTGGGTGCCCCCGGAAACCGGAAACTGCAGGACATCTTGACCGATGCAAAAATACCGCGTCACAAACGTGATACCATCCCGATCCTTGCAACCACCGATGGGGACATCATCTGGTTCCCGGGTGGGCGCCCCGCCCAGGCGTGGGCCGTCGAAGCGCCAGATGCACCCGCGTTGCATATTACCATCGCGCCCACCCAGTGAAACAAGGAAAGCATCATGCACGGCCCCAAACAACAATCTAAAACGTCACGGACAGGGCGCCCACGCCCGACAGCCGAAGATCTAGAGTACCCAGCACCCCATACTGGAAGTCCATACGGTCAATAAACCGGTTTCTCCGATCCCGATTGTACTTATGCGCCGCATTCACAGAACCATAAATATTGCCAGCATACCACGAGACCCCCAACGCCGAAGCAAAGGTTCCCGCAACGGGCTCATCATTGTAGTAGGCAACTGCCGCTGCGGTAAACATGCCGACGTTGAGTAGAAACGCCAGTGCACCATCCCGGGGTCGGCCAGTATAGATATAGCCAGCCCCCGGCAACGCGCCTGCCAGCAGCCCCGCCGTCAGGGGCGACTTACGCTCATAGGCACCACCACGCACCCTGGCCGCAAATCGAGCGGCACGGTCGTCGTCCGCATGCTCGGACTGCAACTGTTCGGCTTGCTGCCCCGCGTAGTCCGCTTGCCCAAGCTGCAAATAGCTCTGTGCAATCCGCATCCGTGCATCCATCGCCAATGTATCCGCCGGATACCGCTGCACAAAAGTCTCAAACGCATCGATGGCGGCAGTATAGTCCTTGCGCCGATAGGCACTCTCGCCAATCAACATTTGTGCAACCGGGGCCATCTGCTCCCCAGGCCCCGCAAACAGCACATCCGAGAAAACCTCCGACGACACATCCCACTTACTGCCCTGAAAATAGGATAACCCGATCATAAACCGTGCGCGGATTGCTGACGCTTGATTTGTCGTACTGTGTTCGATCCGCTTATATTCCGTGATCGCACGGTAATAATCGCGCTCGCCGAATAGCGCATCCGCAAAGGCCATCGAGGCAGGCAATTCAGCCTGACCGTAAAGCGGGCAGACACCTACACACAGTACCAAAAGGAATAGCCCGCCAAAATAACCCGTTTTTCCGCTCATGGTTGGTACCACCAGAAATCGTTATTTGAAACCGGATCAGGGGTATAGCCGTGCCCGTGCTGATCCATCTGCCCATACAGCCGTTGTTCATCCGCCTCGTGCAACAACCGATCCGCCGTCAGCACAACCCCGATAAACGGACCGTGCTTTTGCACTGCATCAATGGCGTAACGGGAACAAGTGGGCACCATCATGCAAGAGGAATGCATGACAGGACGCAAACCAGTCTGATAAAACCCCAGCCAGAGACGGGCCATGATCGTGCCTGGATGTGTCAATTCCGACATCGGCGCCACAGTAGCGACACGGTCACCCCCTACAACCGGGGACTGCACCGAAACGGACCAAGGCTCGTTGGCATATACCGAATAGCTTGCGCGCAACATAGCACAAGCCAGCAGACCGTACATCAAGACGCCACGGCGCTTGCGCGCCGCGGCCAGCCTGAATTGCATGGGTAGCTTACCGGTTCGCCGGACGGCTCCAGAAATCAATCCGGATATTGTCCTGTGACCGATCACCTGCCACCGCATCAATGATGGACGATAATTGAATGCAAGGGCAAATCACACCTACGATACACTCAGCAATCGGGAACGCGCCTTGGAAATCACTGTTGTACCATTCACCCGTGCCCGGCATCATGCTCGAAAGCACCAATGCCGTCAGATCACTCTTTTGACTGACCTGCGCGTGCGAAGACGCAACCACCGATACCGAAAAAACCACCACAAGCGCCAATAACACCTTTTTCATGACAACTCCTCCTTTTGCCTACTGTACACCAACACGGAACAGTGACCATCACTATTCC
>CAZRCN010000250.1:0-3248 GCA_964598575.1 uncultured Victivallales bacterium
CGGCCCCGAGCGTTGCTCGGATGATGCATGAGTGAAACTTTTTACACTTACTCGCAACTCTTACTCGGATACCCTTAGTCGACCTACTTATTCGCTCTCCAATCACCGTAGGTACGGAATCATACCGCAAGTAAGATGCGTTTGCCCTGTGGGGGATGCGGTAGAGCGTTGCGTAGGGGGGCATGGTTATGGTATGCATTCGGGGCATGGCATGCATGAGAGGGGGGGCTGTGGAAAAACAGGAGCAAGATGGCGGGCAGATGCGGGAGCTGGCCTGGATGGTATCGTTACCGCCAGGGATGCTGCGCGCGGTTCGCGATGAGGGGTTGCACCCGGCATCGGGCGAGATCGTGTATGGTGCGGATCCGGTCGGTTGTCCGCTCGGCTCGGGTGGCGGCACGGCCCACATGCTGGCAGAAGCGGCTGCATCCATGGGGTGCAGCATCCCGGCTTTGCTTTCGCAATATGGCAGCGTCGTGCTGCATGGGGGCGGGCAGAGCCGTAGAGTGCCCGCATATGCCGCAGCCGGTAAGCCTTTTATGCCCATGCCCGTGTTTCGCTGGAGTGCCGGGCAACGATTGGATCAGACCTTGTTTGATATGCAACGGGGCTTTATTACGGAATGTTTGCAGCAGGCATCCCACGATACGGCTCTGGCGATTGCCAGTGGGGATGTGTTGTTGCAGGCAGATGCTGCCCTGCCCGCGCTGCCGGATGCGGATGTTGTTATGCTCGGAATGCATGCCCGGCCGGAGGATGCCTGCCATTTCGGTGTCATGTTTTGTGAGCGCGATGATGCTTCCTGCTTGCGGTTTTTCCTGCAGAAACCACATCCGGATACCATTCGCAAACATTCGCAGGATACGCAGTATTTTGTGGATTGCGGCCTATGGTTGCTGCGGGAGCGAGCGGTATATGCCTTGCTGGCACAGTGTGGTTGGCAGGCCGAGCAGGGGGATTTTGCCGGGGGTGCGGTGCAACCCTACGATTTATACAGTGCGTGGGGGCCCCGGTTCGGAACACAGCCTGTGGTGCAAGACGATACCCTCGCCGGATTGCAGGTCGCGGTTGCGGTGGTCAACAATGGTCGCTTTTTCCATTTTGGGCGGAGTCGGGATATCCTGGATTCGGTCTATGAACTGCAAAATCCACCTGTGGATGCGACCCGTGGTCAGCAGCCGCTGCGTGCGCCGCATCCGCGCCAATTTGTGCAGAATGCGGTATGTGTGCCGGAGCTGGGGCGGGATGCGCAGCAGTGCCTGTGGGTGGAGAATGCGGTGGTCGGCAAGCATTGGCAGTTGCAAGAGCGACATATGATTACGAATGTGCCGCAGAATGACTGGCACTTGTCGTTACCGGCTGGGAGCTGTTTGGACATGCCGCCGGTGGTGGGGGGCGGCCGTGTGATCCGGGTGTATGGTATGGAGGATGCGTTTCGCGGATCGGTGTCGGATCCGGCTACCTGCTTGCAGGGCGATGCGGTGACGGCCTGGTTGGCGGCCCGCGGGCTGTCGCTGGCGGATGTGGGCTGTGAGCCCGATACGGATATCCAGGATGCCGGTTTGTTCCCGGTGTTGCCGGAAGATGAGATTGATGACACATTCCTACAGTGGTTCTTGTGCGGCGGGGATGATGCCCGGCAGGTGGCTCGCTGGCGGGATGTGGAGCGGCTTTCGGCCCGGGATCTGCTGGAGCGGGTGGATGTGCGGCGGGTCTATGCGGAGCGGCGCAGCCGTTTGCTGGCCGTCTTGCCGGAGATGGCGGCGCGCTACCGGCACAATATGTTTCTGCAGTTGGATCTGGCACATACCGGGCGGTTGCTGGCGGAGGCGGGATATGGTCCCGAAGTGGTTCCGGTACCAGAGCCGCAGCAGTCGCCGCTGATGCGGATGCATGCGCATTTGCTGGCATCCCGTCTGGCGGGTGCCGCGGAGGCGGTGCCGGGACAAGCGGATTGCGAAGAGCAGGCGGCATTTCATGTGTTGCGGGATGCCATTCTGGCGCCGGTGCTGGCTGAGCCTGTTTTGCCGCGGTGTCAAGTGCTGGAGGATCAGATTGTGTGGGGACGCTCGCCGGCCCGACTGGATCTGGCGGGTGGCTGGACGGATACGCCGCCGTACTGCATCGAGCATGGTGGTGCGGTGCTGAATATGGCCGTAACCTTGAACGGGCAACCCCCGGTGCAGGTGTTCGGGCGGGTCACCCGCGAGCCCTGTTTGCTGATCCGCTCGATTGATCTCGGGCAGTCGGCCCGTCTGGAAACCTATGCGGATGTGGAGCAGTATGCGCAGCTTGGTAGCGGATTTGCCATTGCCCGGGCAGCTTTTGCGCTGGCGGGCTTCCTGCCGACTTTCTGTGAGACGTCGTATCCTTCTTTGCAGGCACAACTGGCGGCATTTGGTGGCGGCATAGAAGTCAACATGCTGGCAGCAATTCCGAAGGGCTCGGGGTTGGGAACAAGTAGTATCCTGGCGGCTACGCTGCTGGGGGTGCTGGCCGATCTGACGGGACTGGGCTGGGATCGTGCCGCCATTGGCAGGCGGGTGCTGGCTCTGGAGCAGATGCTGACAAGTGGTGGCGGTTGGCAGGATCAGATGGGGGCCTTGTATGGGGGGGTCAAGCTGATCGAGACGCGCCCCGGGATTTTGCAGGTGCCGCAGGTGCGTTGGGCTCCCAATGCATTTTTTGCGGGGACGGAGATGCAGGGACGGATGTTGTTGTATTATACGGGCATTACGCGCGTGGCGCATCATATCCTGGCGGATATTGTACGCGGCCTTTTCCTGAATGAGCGTACGCGCCTGGATGTGATGCGCCAGATCGGATTACATGCAACCAGCCTGTATGAGCAGATCCTGCAACAGGATGTGGAAGGATTTGTGCGCGGGGTACAGCGAAGCTGGATCTTGAACCAGCAACTGGATGCGGGTACGAACGTACCGGGGGTACAGGAGATTGTTGCGCGTTGTGGGTCGGCCCTGGCAGCCTGCAAGCTGGCCGGTGCCGGTGGGGGCGGGTACTTGATGTTGCTGGCCCACGATGCACATGCGGCCGACTGGATTCGCCAGGAGCTTGTGCGCAACCCCCCGAATGGGCGGGCGCGGTTTGTGGAGTGGGCGTTGGCTGCGGATGGGCTGCAGATTACGCGAAGCTAGAGGAGGGGCAGTGAGGGCACTTGGGCGTCCAAGATGATGCATGGAGAAACTTCGGGAGCGTTGGGAGCGGGGAGATCGGCGTGTACGAGTACG
>CAZRCN010000251.1:0-3246 GCA_964598575.1 uncultured Victivallales bacterium
CTCCATGCGCCTACATGACTTTCTGGATATCCCGATCCGGGTGCAATACACCGCCGCCGACCGCGACAGCCTGGCCGCGCTCGAGAATACCGCCATCCGGACGGCGGCGGGGATGCTACCACTCCGCGCACTCGCTCAAACAACTGTTGTGCGGCAGGCCCCCTTCGTAACGCGCGAGAAGCTGCAGCCGACGATCGACATTACCGCCGTAAATCATGAACTGACCATCGCGCACGTTGCCGCACGAGCGCAAAAAGCCCTGGCAGACATCACGCTGCCGCGCGGCTATTCGCTCGAGATTGCCGGAACGGCTGCCGACATGAAGGCGACCCAGGCAAAACTGCGGCAGGCGCTTATCATTGGTCTTGCTGTGCTTTACCTGCTGCTGGTCAGTCTGTTCCATTCCTTCATCCACCCCATCACCGTCATGGCGGCCATCCCGCTGGCCATTGCCGGCTCGTTCTGGGGCATGCTGGTGTTCGACAAACCGATGTGCATGCCCGCCAATATGGGTATGATCTTCCTCGCCGGCATTATCATCAACAACAGCGTCTTGCTGCTCGATTTCATCATCGAAGCCCGCAAAAAGGGCATGGCCAAGGACGAAGCCATCCTGCAATCCGTAAAGTTACGGACGCGTCCGATCCTCATGACAACCCTCTCGACCATCATCGGGCTCGCACCGCTGATCTTTGAAATGTCGGTGGGGCTGGAGCGTCTCAGCCCGCTTGGAATTGTTGCCGGCAGCGGACTGCTGCTCGGCACCTTCCTCACCATGATCGTGGTGCCCGTGGTCTACTCTGTACTAGACACCCTATCCTCCCGGTTAACCCGTGCCTAACATCAGGGTCACAGCAAAACGAAAGCTAGCGTCATTGGCTGTATACATGATGCGCTATTCTAGACAATGGGGGTAGGTAATGGGCAATGGGGGTCAAATTTCGACAATCGACAATCTGCCCTTGCATTGTTCATATAAACTGCGCAGCTTTGTATCCTTACCCAGTCGTTTCTCCATGTATTTAACCCGGGCAAAGACGGTCTTGTGAGCTATGCCGCCAACCAATTCCCCCAGTTCCGATAACGTCAGCCCGCTACGGCGCCGTGCCAGACAGAGAACCAAAGCCCCCGAGAAGATACGCGTACGGGATTCAAATGAAGATAGGCACTGGCGTTCAATAACCAAGCTCCGTCTCCATCAATGAGTGTCGAGCGGAAACGACCTTGAAATACGTGCCCCACGCGCTGACGCCTGGCATTCGACCAAGCACTGAAGCTTACATTGAGCCACTGCATCGCCCGGCTCGCATTCGCCGCGGGGGTTCGAAGAATCGTAGTGGTTGCCCATCAGCACGAAGGCATGCACCTCCACGGCAAAACGCTCACCTCGTGCCCTCTCGTAACACATGTCAAGTTTGGCGGAGGGAGAGGGATTCGAACCCCCGAACGCTTTCGCGTCGCCGGTTTTCAAGACCGGTGCTTTCAACCACTCAGCCATCCCTCCGTTTATCTTGTTTTTGCGCTTATATCCTAATCGGTTTTTCGCGTGACGGCCTTCAGGCCGAACGCGACCACGCCTCCTGCATAGATCCGACAAGCAGCAATATAGCCGAATAAAGCCATAGGCGCAACCGACTTTACTACTCGAACTGAATCTCGCATGCGGGTAAGGCAGCCCGAATGCGTTCCCGCTCTTCGTTGGGAATCGGATTGCCTTCTAGCAAGAGAAAGGCAAGGTTTTCCAGCCGGTCGATATTCCCGGGTAAGGCCTCCAGGCGATTATGTCGCAGATACAAGCGCTCAAGGTTCTGTAGTTCTGCAATGGATGCAGGAAGCTCTGTCAGCTTGTTTTGACTCAAACGTAACCAGCGTAACGCCTCGAGATTGCCGATATCCTCTGGCAACCGGGTAATGTCATTCCGGTCGAGGTTCAAATATCGCAAAGCGGGCAACTGCGTGATGGCAGCAGGCAGCTCGGACAAGGCATTATCACTCAACCACCAGCTATGGAGCCGTTGCAGCGCGGCTACTTCCTCCGGCAGGCTCTGGATGCCGGCCCGGCCCATGTCCAGCCACGCAGCACGTGCCAAATGCCGAATCTCAGACCCCACGTTCCCGAGGTCATTTCCTCGCAAGCTGCATTTTTCCAGCATTTCTACCGCAGCCAGTTCCTCCGGCAAGGCGGTTATGCCCTGCTCGGACAAATGCAGGAACAAGGGTTCATTCGCCTCGACCGCCGACTCCACCGAGCGGAATACCGGCAATGTCTCCGGGGCCGCCATCGGAAAACAGCCACCTGCGGCCAGTGCAGCCAGCATCAAAATTATGTTTCTACCTACCATCTTTCTCCTCGCTTGCATGGGGTTTTCGATTGCACCAATATATGCTTGATCTTCACGGGGAGCAACCCTTAGTATTGCTGCATTATGAAAAAGACATGTCACATCCTCGCTGCCGGAGCCTCTGCGCTTGTACTGCTTGCATCAACCACCACGCTGCCTGCTGCTTCGCGCAGCAATGTTCCGATGGATTACTTGTATAAGAATCCGGGACTGAGCCGCATCTCGGCAGGTGCCTATGTCGGGCAAACCGAACGGGAGATTTCTCGCTCCGGCCCGCTTCAGGATACCATTATGACCTCTAGCCGTGGCTATGGGTACCTCGCCTACGACCTGACGTCCTGGATGAATGTGTATGGCCTTCTTGGCGTGAATGAATCCGAGCTCACCGGCAGCCCTGCGGCAGACAGCGAAATGCTCTTCGGTGCAGGTATGGCATTCAACCTCCTGAACCGCTTCGTGCGGGAACCCGTTCCCTACGAGGATGCCATCCGCATCACCGCCGACATCCGAGCCATCTCCACAAAGGCCGATTTTGGGTTATTTGCAGATTCGGTCACTTGGCAGGAGTACTCCGCGTCCCTACGGTTCTCGCTCGTGAATTTCCCGACCGGCGACAAGCGCTACCGCCCTGAGGCCATTGCCCTGTATGCCGGACCGATTGTGTCATGGATCCAGAGTAGTGATATCAGCTCCAAAGATGAGCTAGGGCTCACGGGTGGGCTGGAAATCTTCCTTTACGATACGCTTTCACTGGACCTGAATGCCGAGTACATCGGCGAAACCTCCTTCTATGGCGGTTTCAACCTGCGCTTCTGGTAGCCATAAAAACGCCGATACGGTCCATCGTGACTGCTGCCGCCGAGACACATCCCAGCAGCTGCCACCGGATATAGCGCCTGCATCG
>CAZRCN010000252.1:0-3244 GCA_964598575.1 uncultured Victivallales bacterium
AGGCGCTTGGAGCCCTGCTCAGTCAGTCTGGTCATATAGACACACAGGAGGCCGTTGCAGCCTTGGCTGTAACAGGCGTTCTTATCGGATATAGTCGCGAGCACGGCTGGTTCAACCGCCCCAGCAGCGCTACATACGATTATCGCTATGGCGGACCACGAGGTGAGGTCTATACCAATCGACCTTCGGCAGAGACTCTAAGGCGCCTCTTGGAAGTCAAACAGTAACGTGAATGTCGTCTGGCGCTAGCGGCACGAATAGCAGAAGCACATTGTTCTGCTTTGCATTCGAATGGCAGTAGAGGTTTTTGCCGTAGTGGCCGAAGTCTGGGCCCAACCATATTGGTTCAGCGTTACGTAGGCTGGTAGCGGGGTTGGATTTGCTGCGGACATTTCCCAATGTCCTTGCCCTCCTTCCCCCTTCTGTAAGGACATGGAGAGCACGGAAACATCCGGGCTGCAAACATGTTGAGTACGGATTTACTTTGACAGTAGATATGCTCGCGCCAAACGAATCTCATCATAGCTGATTTGACCATCAAAATGTGCAAATACCGGTTTCAGTGCTTGCGATTCCTGCTTCTGGAAGATTTCCAGGATCGCATCAAGATTTTCTTTATGAATAAGTGGTTCGACTGCTATCAGAGTTTCCTGCTCAATCAGTTTTTCGATATGCGATATAATGGTGCCCGCTTTGAGTCCTCTTGCCTCGGAAATCTCCTCAATGTTTTTCCCTTGTTGCAACAGGGACAATGTCTCTGATAGGTGTTTGCCGCGCTTTTTGGTAGACGGGTCTATTGTCAATTGAATAGGCGATAAGGGTTTTGCATCTGGATTTTCAGCTTGAAATGCATGTATAGCATCCAGAAATGCTTTCCCATATTGCTCCATTTTATGTTTCCCTACACCACTGACTTGTAGCATTTCTGTAGGAGACGATGGCAGTTTTGCCGCCATTTCTCGTAAACTTCGGTCTGATAATACCACGAATGGAGGCACTTCCTGCTGATTGGCGATGTGTTTGCGCAGGTTTCTGAGTTTTTCGAATAGTGGGATATGATAATCCATATCCAGACTTTGTGACTTGATTGAAGAGCGGCTTGTTTGGACATATTTGGGTTGTGAAATGTAAAAAGGCTCTCCATGCAGAATCGGAGTTGCTTTCGGTGTGACCTGCAAGGTCGGGTATTGCCCATCATCCCGTTTTACCAGGCCTGTAGACACTAGATTACGTAGAACATCGTCTAAATGTTGCTTGCTGAAGCCTTTGCCTGTTGCATATGTCTTGATGCGGTCATGCCCGAATTGTCGTATCTTTTGCGTATTTGCGCCTTTTACAATGTCGACAATATGACGCGCTCCAAAACGATTTCCCGTTCGGATTATGGCAGACATGAGCATCTGTGCTTCTTTGCTTGCATCTACTTTTTTTGCTTCATCGTCCGGGTCGGTGCATACGTCGCACATGCCACAGTTCTGCTCTGGGTAATGCTCATTGAAATATGCCAGGATTTGCCGGCGTCGACACCTGTGGCTTGATCCAAATTGGGTCATTTGGCGAAGGCAGTTATACGCATGGTTTCTTGCCGCGGTGTCCTCAATCTTATCGATAAAATAGGATATGCGTGGAATGTCTCCATGTCCGAAAAGTAGCAGGCAGTGCGCTGGCTCTCCATCGCGTCCCGCTCGTCCGGTTTCCTGATAATAGCTTTCGATATTTTTGGGTAAATCACCATGGACGACAAATCGCACATTGGATTTATCAATTCCCATGCCAAAGGCAATGGTAGCAACAATGACATCGGTTTCGTCACGACTGAATGCCTCCTGGTGTGCAGCGCGAACGTCATCATCCAGTCCTGCATGATAGGGCAGGGCCCTGATGCCATTGGCGCAAAGCATCTCTGCGGTAGCTTCCACGCTTTTCCGTGTCATGCGATAAATGATTCCCTGTTCTCCTGGTCGGGAACGAACAAACCGAAATAGCTGCTGATCTGTGTCAGATTTCGGTAATACCTCATAGAATAGATTGGAACGATCAAAGGAGGCTCGCAGCTGATAGGGATTTCGTAACCCAAGTTTCGTTATGATATCTTGTGCCACTTTATGGGTTGCCGTGGCTGTGAAGGCTGCGATCGGACAAGAAGGAAACTCTTTTGAAATTCGGGAAAGTTGTAGATAGTCTGGTCGGAAATCATGCCCCCATTCTGAAATACAGTGGGCCTCATCAATAGCAACAAAAGAGAGTGACGCCGCCGCAAGTGTTTTCGTGAAGGATGACATGGCAAAGCGCTCTGGTGAGATATAGAGAAGGTCAAGTTTGCCTGTAAGTAGCGCAGCTTCCACGTTCTGCTGTTTCTCAGGCGACTGCGAGCTGTTCAGGTATGCGGCTTGCAGGCCGGTTGCCCTGGCGGCATCTACCTGATCCTTCATTAGGGAAATTAATGGGCTAATCACCAGGCAAGTTCCTGATAACAGGAAGGCAGGCAATTGATAGCATAGTGACTTGCCGGCACCCGTCGGCATGACCGCGAAAAGGTCCCGGCCCGTAAGTAGCGCTTGCACGATTTCTTCCTGATTCGGACGGAACGTCGCGAAGCCGAACACTTCCTGCAGTGTTACCCTTGCACGCTCCGCCTCATATGTTGTTGGTTCATTATTTATCTTTTCCTGCATGATTTCCATAATGCACATACTCCTTTGCGTTTGACAACCTACTGTTTGCAATAGGCACTTTCCATCTCTCTACAAGAAGAAATGGCGTGCCGGCATTTCCAAGACTTTTTGAAAAAAAGGAAAACATTGTGCGCAAGGGGAAATTTTCTTGAATCTGTCGCTACCTCGGTTGCTGACTCGTAGATCGGCCAGCACAATGCGTTATGGCTCTCAATATTGTATCGAGAACATCGTTCAGTCTTTTCCCAATATCCTCAGCAAGGAATCGTAAAACAAGGACAGAACGGGGACAGACAAAAAATGAAGTAAATGACAATAATAATTGGAAATCACGGGTGTTCGCTTCTTCTAGTTAATAGAGGCGGTCATAGTGACAGCTGCTTGAATACAGGAGAATGAGTTATGCGAACGAGTCGATTGAAGGTAGAGGGCACGGGCTATTATCACTGCATGTCGCGGATTATTGAAAAACGATTTATTATGGGCGAGCGGGAAAAAGAGCATTTTGCCACGCTGATGCGTAATCTGGCTGAATTCAGCGGCCTGCGCATTCTGACGTACTCTATTTT
>CAZRCN010000253.1:0-525 GCA_964598575.1 uncultured Victivallales bacterium
GCGGATCTCCCTTTGAAAATTGCGGGTCAGCAAGTCATTCGCATCGCTTCGGAAACCCGATCCACCCATGCGCCGACTATTCTTTATCCGTTTGCCCTTACCCATACGCTTGCTGCAAAATTCCAGATTTATCTTATGTTCAACGTCAACGCTCTCCATTTTCAGAAACCGCGCGCGGTTTCTGAAATATGCGAGCAGCGTATTGTTCGACTCTTTTTTGCCCTATTCGCATGTCCATGTCATTGAGACACTTGAATTCTGTAGAATGCTGACTTGCTATCAACAGGCATGCTGCCTGTCCAGAAGTTCGCGTCAATTGGCCATGTGTTTCCTCCAGAACCACACGGAGTCCAATCGCCCGAAACCAAATTTGTTGATACTTCGACGGTGTAGCGCGAGCCGTTGCAGTTCCAATTCAATGTCACGTCATTTCCGGTTATTGTGATCGAGGCAAGTTGAATGGCAGATTTCAATACGACCCGGTAGTCCTCGACCTCGCCGTCCTCGGCCCAGCCGGTGTAGGAC
>CAZRCN010000253.1:625-3206 GCA_964598575.1 uncultured Victivallales bacterium
CACCGTCATCGGACAGAAGCGTCGGATACGGCGCGGGCGCGTCGCCGAAGTCCATCCAGCGATGCAATACGACCCGGTAGTCCTCGACCTCGCCGTCCTCGGCCCAGCCGGTGTAGGACAGCCCGGTCTGGCTGCTGAAGCGGAACCGGGCGAAACTGACCCCGTTGCTGGCCGTGGCCGGAACGTGCAGCTCCAGCAGGTTCTCGCCCGGCTCAAGCGGCGTGTCCGTGAAAATCTGCTCGCCCGGATCGGACCAGTCCCCGTTGCGGTTGTAGTCCATCCACGCGTTCAGGTACCCATTGGTCGAGGCAATGATCTTCAGCGTATAGCGACCATTCGCCTGCAAACCGTAATGATGGTTTAGCGGCTCCCACCATCCGCCATCCCCGCCTTCCCAAATAAACACGCCGTCTTCATCGTCCTCGTACCCGTTCAAGTCGTCGCCGTCGGCCATCTCGGACGGCTGTCCGTCCGGTTCGGCATCCACGTACTCGCCAAGATAATAGAGCGGACCGACCAGATGCCGCGCACCGTCATCGGACAGAAGCGTCGGATACGGCGCGGGCGCGTCGCCGAAGTCCATAGTGTCGGCGTGGGCGATTGAATTCAGGATCAGCATCAAAGCGAAAGAGCATAGGAGGCAGAGTATAATCCGTGGCTTTCCCGAATTCATAGCGTTCCTCTTTCTTGTCGAACGTCCTGAATGACCATCAAATCAAATCGCGCGCGATTTGATTTGTATG
This sequence comes from uncultured Victivallales bacterium, assembly GCA_964598575.1. Taxonomy (GTDB): domain Bacteria; phylum Verrucomicrobiota; class Kiritimatiellia; order UBA8416; family UBA8416; genus T3Sed10-140. The sequence goes on from CAZRCN010000253.1 coordinate 1,369, forward strand.
TGTCCATTCATTTGTTGGACTGCTTTCCGAGAGCACCCCAGTCTGTAAGTGTTTGAATGAACTTCTTGCTGTCATCATCGTCTTTGGCTTTCCGATCCTCGAGCATTTTGTTTGCTTCCTCAGCTTCACCACTTTTGAATAGGCATAGTGCGAGCATGGCTTGTCTCTCGGGCGTTGGAGCTAGGTCAACCGACTTACGGGCATACTCTAGGGCAACGTCGTTCTTCCCCGTGCGCTGAGCAGTTTCAGCTGCCAGCGCGCAAGCTGTGGCGATCGCATCGACATTGACGCCTCCGGAAATCATGGCGACATCGCCCTGTTGGTCTTTCGATGTCTCGTAGAGACTTACGCACGCGACAAATTCGTCGTGGGCCGCAGAGTAATTCTTTTGCCGATAGGCGGCCAGTCCTGCGTCAAGCTTATCCTGTAACGCGGACGGCTTCCCCGTAATGATGTTTCCGAACTTCGTTCGGCCATCTGGCAAGCGAACCACTTCCGATGTGCGTTCGCCTAATTCCTTCAGTTTCTCACCCGCCACTTTGTTCTGCTCCGTAAGATCGGACAGGAGCTTCTTGGCTTCTGCTGATTCCTTGGCAACCAAATCCATTGTTGCCGCCTGTGCCTCAACACGCTTTCTAATATCTGCGATTTCCTTTGCGTCGGTCTCTGCTTGCTGAGCTGCTGCCTTGATTTTGCCAAATTTACCAAAACTCAGCTCGATAGCTCTCTCGTTGAACACTAGGGCCAGACCGACAAGCGATGCCAATACAGCGACGCTTGTGAATGCGAGCCCCCAAGGCTTTCCTTGGCTAAGCCACCACGCCGATGCGATTAGTGTATTCACGACGATCAAAATACCGATTAGTTGAATCATAGGATTGCCTCTTGAGTTTGGGTTCATGTCACATCTCTTGTATTTCTAAGTCCAACGTGGTGCTCACCGTTTTGACAAAGGCAAGCGAAGCGCGGCCTTTGGCAAATACGGTGGAGCAACCTTGTTGTGCAATTTCAGTCTGGTTCTCCTATTCGGTCCCAGCGTTCATGAAACTGCTCTGTGCAGTATGATGAGGGCTGGAGCCAGTGCGAAACTCTACCATCTTTCTCCCCACGGTGGGCAAGGGATTTGACTTCTTCCGGGAGGAGTATGTACGTCTGGGGATTGGATATGACGTTGTTCACGATGATCCAGAAATCTCCTATAATATTGTCCAGTGTCTTTCCGAGGGGAACGGGGTTCTTCTTGCTGAGCGTTTTGACCTGCACGGCAATCGTGCGGGAGCAATCACGATTGTACGCGATGATGTCTACGCCGCGCGCGTTCCGTGATGTGGGCATCGCGTTCCACCCCATGCGAGACAGGTGGTAGCACGCCCAGTACAAACCGACATTACCGGTGACTTGTGAATCCTTCTTCATCTTCTCTTGCACAACGTGTGCCTCACTCTGGATTGCGACGAGCAATCCTAGAGTGCAGGCTGGTGTTGGCAACTCCTGTTTTCATTTCATCACTCTGATGACCACTACTGTGACCGTCCCGACGAATGCCATGATGGGAAGCAATAGGTGTTGCTTCCGCTTGGTCATCAGGAACAGGCTGATCTCCCCGACGAGTGTCGCGATGGCTGCAATTCCCATGAAAACAAGCAGAGCCAGCGCCGGGGTGCGCCAGTGCATGTTCCCACAGACAGGCACCGCAATTGCCGAGACTAGCGTGATCACGAATAGCCACGGTAGAGCGTGGTTGTGGGCGAAGCCCTGCCTTGATTTCCTTTTCATCATCATTGCCAACGTGTGCCTAATCCTTTTCAGGAAGTTTTATTGAACTTCCTGAAATAGGA
>CAZRCN010000254.1:0-3196 GCA_964598575.1 uncultured Victivallales bacterium
AAGTCCCGGACGTTTTCCGCCAACTGGGGGCAGGTGTCGGGGGCGACCGCTTACCTATTGGATGTTGCCATAGCTGCCGATTTTGATAATGACGGAAGCGAATCTTTCGAATTGCACACTGCTGGTGGAACCTATGGCGACGGTAGCTATACAGGCGACCAACAAGTGGTCTGGCATTATGTGGCATCGCGCGATGAAGGCGATTATTCGATTGAAGGAAAAGGTATCATGATGCGGGGGTCCAACTACAACAGTCGCGTCTACTCGGATCCGATACCAGGAGGCATTGGGTCTTTTTCCTGCAAACTGCGAAAGGGCTTTACCGCGTCGGGGGCACGCCAAGTTGAGCTTTTCATCAATGATGAGACGCAAGCCGTATCCGTAGCGTTCGACGACACCAACATTCGCACGTTCACTGTCGCAGATATGAACATAGAGGGCGATGTTAACATTCGAATCAATAACATAACCGAAAACCAAGTCGTAATCGACGACATTCAGTGGACGGCCTTCCCCTCGCAAATGGTTCCCGGTTTTCAAAACGCAGCGGTTGGTGACTCAGGAACACCCGTGACAGGACTGGAACAGGGCACCACGTATTACTATCGGGTTCGGGCCACCGCCAATGGAGTCAAGAGCGCCTGGTCGGATACGCGCAGCGTCACCACCAAGTCGGCCGATCCCACGGTTGTCATTCTATTTTAGGAGTCACCCATGAGGGATAACATTGTACAGTTCACGCCATTTGTATTGCTGCTTGTACTATGCTTTGGGGATGTTGCGCTGCCCAGGGTTGCTGCCGACGGCTTGGAGCACTGGGAACATGTAGAGTGGGTGGATCATCCTTCAAATGATGGAGACAGTTTTCATGTTCGCCATGATGGAACCGAATTTCTCTTGCGTCTCTACTATGTGGATGTTCCGGAAACCGGCGTGCAATCCGAAACGGATGCCCGCCGTGTGCGTGATCAGACGCGCTATTTCGGCCTCTCACATCATCGCGATACGGTGCACTTCGGTTCGGTGGCGGCAGAGGTCACCCGCGCACAACTAGCGCGACCTTTCACGGTATATACAGCGCGGGCGACCGCACCTGGCCGTTCCGTATCTCGTCGGATCTATGCATTTGTCGAAACATCCGAGGGGAAGGATCTGGCGGCCTTATTGGTAGGGCGTGGATTGGCTAGAGCCTATGGCGTAAGGCGGGCCTTGCCCGATGGTACAGCCGCTGTGGATGCTGCCGCTGGTTTTGCGGACCTGGAGAGTGCGGCGATGTTAGAGCGTAAAGGCATTTGGCAGGTATCCAACGGAAAACGACTGATTGCGGCGCGGGCGGCATCGCGCCAGGAACTTGCTGAACTACGGCAAATTCATGAGAAGTTGCGTCATCCTGCCGAACCGATCGATATAAACAGCGCCGAGCTGTGGGAGCTGGAAATGCTACCGGGGGTGGGACCGGTTACAGCGCGTAACATCCAGGCGGGGCGTCCGTTTGCAAAACCGCAGGATTTGCTGCGTGTGGCGCGCATTACCGAGCATTCTATAACAAATTTGTTGCCGCATTTGAAATGGGAACCCCAAAAAGACCAGCATAGGGATGGGTGATGAAACCTTCGATTTTGACGTATGCTGCCGAAACGAATCTTGCAGCAAATGACCCTTGGCGGGTAGCACTTTTAATGAACATCTCACACAATCCTTATCAAAAACGGACCGCTTTGTGTGTACGATGCAAGTGTGAAAATCATTTAGAAGGCGGGCTGCGTAACTTATGCACGCCCACACAGGACAGAATAACGGAACGTATACCACCGGACACTCCAACGGACACTCCAACCACGGCGGCAAACCTCCACGAACAGCACGGAAGGGAAAGGATAGAGTAGATGCGTACATGGATGAAGGTGATCAGATTTGCTTCGCTTGCCTCCGTAATCATGGCTGGCATGAGTGTGACGATACGAACACATGCTGACACGATCTGGACGGAGGCTTTTTCATACAGCGATGGAACGACAAACGGCACATCGAACAAGTGGACCATAGATCGAAGTCTGAGCGATGGTGCCGCTATCGTATCGGTTCAGAATGACCGGTTTATGGTCTCTGATACCGGTGGTAGCGGCAAGGATGCTATATGGTTAACTGAAGGCATAGATATATCGGGTTACACGGACGTTTCTGTGAATATTGATTGGGAAAGTGATTCTCTTGGAGCAAGCACCGAATATATAAAGCTTTATCTAAATATAGATGGATCCGGTTTCGAATCGTGGACAAATATAACTGTCGAAACTGATAGCGGAACAACAACAACGAATATTGGTTCAGGTTCTACGCTATCGATCAAGGCTGAAATTCAAGCTACATTCCAGTCAAGCAAGGCATACCTTGATAACGTTGAATTAACGGGTACCCCTGCCGGCCCCGACGATCCGGTTGCCTTCAGTGCCACGGCAGGCAGCGACTCGCAGGTTGATCTATCCTGGACCCAAAACGGGGATAGTGACGACGTTCTTGTTACCAGGAACACAACGGATTCCTTCGGCACGCCTGTTGACGGCACCAGCTACAGCACGAGTGACAGTATTGGTGGAGCGACGGTGATCTATAATGGAAGCGGCACATCCCATACCCATGCCGACCTCGATGCCAACGTCACCTATTACTATAAAGCATGGTCCGTGGATGCAGACACAAACTACTCGGCTGGCATCACGGCAACTGCCACCACCGACAACCTGCCTGCACCAACAGCCAGCGAGGCTTCGGCCACAAATGTCACCGATTTTACGGCTGCCTGGACCACCGTCTCCGGCGCAACCGGATATGAGCTGGATGTTTCCACCAATGCCACATTCGGAAGTTATGCGACAGAAGAGGACTTTACCGATGGCAACTTCTCGGCATCACCCGTTTGGAGTGGCGATACGGATGGGTATGACATTCTTGCTGATGCAACCCTGCCTAATGGCGATGCCTCTACAGATGGCAGCTATCTTGGATCCATCGCAAATACCAACTACGTGATCCTGACAACCCCATCGACAGAAGTTTCCGAGTGGCGGTTTTCGCTGGGAAGTCCCGATTTTAATCCGTCGGGCCTTAACCACTTTGGCGTGATCCTGATGTCGGATACCGCCATAACCGGCGAAATTGATGCTGCACATTTCCAAGGCTACTACATTCGCCTGGG
>CAZRCN010000255.1:0-3172 GCA_964598575.1 uncultured Victivallales bacterium
CCGTTGGTCCACCCTTCATAGCTGGTCTCGTTGACCGTTCCGGTCACCGCGTAGCTGCCGGCATTGGTTGGCGCATTCGCACTGCCGTTGTAGGTGACGACAACGCTGAGACCGCCCGGGACCGTCGCGGCACTGACCGTGCGCGCCATCCCGTCATAGGCCTGCGACAAATTACTGAGCAAAACCGTAGCTGGCATTTTCGGTGTCGTGGCTGATACCTCATCGGAAGCCACACCGGCGGCCAGGTCATTGGTGGCCGTTATGTGGTAGTAATACGTGCCCCCGGGGCTGCAGCTGGTATCCGTATAGTTTGTCGCATCCACCGCAGCCGAGCCTATCGTGACGAAATTCGATCCGCTAATCAGTGAGCGCTCGATCGCAAAACCGGTTTCATTGGTGCTGTTATCGGTCCATGCAAGATCAATCTGGTTGGTCGCAATGGGTGTAGCGGTCAGGTCCGAGGGTGCCGTCAGGTTGCCGCTCAACGCATTTGTAGTGACCGTGATCGTTGTCGTGTCGAACACCTGATTGACTCCATCATACGCAGCCAGACGAAGCACGTAGGTACCTTCGAACACGAACGTCGCGGCTGTGTCTACAGCATTTGCATCGTCAATATTGACGAAGCCTGGTCCGCTGTCTACGCTCCAGGTGGTCGTTAACGGATCACTGTCAGGATCATTGACGGTGCCGTCGAGTGTGACGTCTGCCTTTGATACCGTGGGCGCAGCGGTCTTGTAGGGGTGGGTCACCGGCAAGCTGTTGGTCAGCCCCCATTTGTGGGCCAGATAGCCTTCAATCTTCTGTTCGGTATCAAGATCCTCCGTACCATCCGTAAAGATCCACTCGCAATAATGTCCCTGCCAGCCTCTACCCGCATTATCCTGGTTGTAGCCGAGGGCCCAGGCCTGGTCGCGTGGCGCGCCTGCCTTGAACTTCAAGAGCGATGCGGGTAGCGGCAGCACGCCATTGAGCGCGCTGTTTGTTGATCCGTTCTTGTAGGTGCCCGCATCGTTAAAGGCGTATGTCCCGAGCAGATCGGCGCTGTTCTGGTTGCCCATAATCCGGTACTCTCCATACGATTCCGGGCCGGAGAGGAGCGTCGAATAGCCATCGAATGCGGAATCGACACCGTCAATGTAGTAGGTAACGACATAGACGTTCCCGGCAGAGAAGGACGGGATATTGAGACCGATACTGCCGTTAAGGCTGAGTGAACCCATACTGGGAAGATTGCTCACCATGGAATCGCTGGCAAGATACGCCGGCTGAGAGGTCAGATTCGTTTGAGTGGCATGGCGATTGTTTCCACTCTTGTCACTCCACTGACTGACCTTTCCAGCCGCATCGTTTGTAAGAATAGTAGCAGCGTCCGCGGCATCGTACCAGGCATCGGTTGGAATGACCACAGGGGTCCATGGCGTGGACCCGGCCAGAACGACGGCCTGGTTTGGCCCAGCATCAACATCCGGCGGCGTGTTGTCATTCTCGGCCTCATGCACGGTGACCGTGGCACTTGCATAGACGGCCGCCGGATCCGTACATATGATTGTGGCCATGCCGTTGGTCTTGTCCACATCCTCCGCTGCAGCCAGTGTCACCGTCTGCCAGTTTGTGGCATTGGCCGCCGTGAAATACAGGCTGGCACCAGTCTGAACCGATATATCGGTATCTCCCGATGCGCGCGCGACATTTACCGTGACCGTATTGGCGGGCGGGATACGAAGTTTAACTGCAAAGGTATTGGTGCTGCCCTCACCCACAGTCACCATATTCGTCGAGATCTCGATATCCGGCATCCCGAAGACATTGACTACAAAAGCCTTCTCAAAGGTCGCGCCCACGATATCCGTAACGCGAACGCGCACATTACGCGTCGGCCCATCATCGTAGTCAAGCACTGTCGCCGTCTTAAGAACGCCGGCAACGGTGCTATCCGAAAGAAATTCCGGTATCGTGAACTGGCTGTTGTCATCATCCCCAGCCCCGGCAACCAGGGCGTAGCGAAGGACCTCGGCAGGATCCGGATCGATTGCCTCCAGGTATCCAACGACCGTGCCTGCAGACAGTCTTTCGGTCACGTTACTGGCGGAAAGCATGATATCGCTCGGGGCCACATTATTGGTCGCCCCTTCCCAGACCCGCCAATAGTCGACATAGTAGCGCTGCGGGAAGGGCGTACTTCCCGGGTCTCCGCCGCCATTCCCGCCAACTGCCAGATTCAGCCAGGCGCTATGTGGCTGTTTGAAGGGATAAAGAGGCGCTCCACCGCGTTGCGCATCATTGACGAGCCAGGACTGAGGCGTGCTGTTGAGCAGGATGCCATCACAATACAGTCTGACGTAGTCCTGATCCCACTGCATAGTCCAGATGTGATACTTGGTTTTCCAGTCGGGATCGATGTCGGTTAGTGACGCGGTCGACCTGGAGGCAGTATCCCATTTGGCAACCCAGCGCGTATCAGACGCGACCGCACAGTTCGCCAGGATCTTGTACTGGTAATACTCCATAATATCGCACTCGCCGTTGCCCGGCCATTCGCCGACATCACCGACCGTCCAGATGGCAGGCCACATTCCGGCCAAACATGGGATCTGCGCGCGAATCTGGGCACGTCCATACAGCCATGAGAAGTTGCCCTCGGACTTCAAGCTGGCGGATGTGTAGTCATAGCCGCCCATGGGCTCTTCACGTGCCTCAATGACCAGATTGCCGTTTGTCTGCCAGGCGTTGCCTGAGGTCATATAGTACTGCAGCTCGTTGTTACGCTGGTACCCCTCTTCCAGCCACCAGTTTGCCGGATCCGGTGGGCCGCTGCCGTTGAATTCATCCGACCAGGTCGGCTGCTGACTAAAGTAGGTCGCACTGACTTCGCTTGAGTCGGCGCTCTCACCACCTGTTCCCACGGCTGAAACCACGTAATAATACTTGACCCCATTGGCCACAGGATCGCTGTAACTCGCCCCCGTGGGGGTTCCGATAACCGTATACTCTCCGCCGGAGACAATAGAACGCTTGACCTTGTAGCTTGTCGCGTTGGTGACCGGGGACCAGACCAGCGCCACCTGTCCGGTAGCAGCTGTAGCACTTAACCCGGTGGGGGCAGCCGGCAGCAGAGGCAGCGGCAGCACCGTGACATCCACGCTCCCGGCTACATTGGTGTAGTTGAGCG
>CAZRCN010000256.1:0-3127 GCA_964598575.1 uncultured Victivallales bacterium
GCGCCCGGAGGTCGCGTTCCACCTCTCAACGTTTCACCCCGTATGATCCGAGCAGTGCTCGGTGCCTTGCCTGATAGCAGACATCAATGCAAAATCACCCACAAATCCCCATTCCGCGCGTATCCCAGGATGATGCGCTCGTCGGACAACTGGCCGCCCAACATTTTCTTGCGCTTGGCTTCCAATCCTATGCGTTTTATTGCCATGGGCTATCGGTGGATACTTCCAGGGTGCGACTGCATGCCTTTCGCAAAGCCCTGCCCCAGGAACGCACCACGCTGCGAGAAATGTGCTGGAAACGACAATCACCGGAACGGGACGATGATGACTGGGAAGCGCGGCAAGCATGGCTTCTTGCAGAGCTGAAAGACCTGCGACGCCCGTTGGCCGTGTTTGCGACAAATGACCAGGCCGCCGTCGATATCATCGAATGCTGCCTGTATGCCAATATACAGATTCCAGATGAGGTGGCCGTGCTGGGAGTGCTGGACATGCCCATATTTCGCCACTGTACCACAGTTCCGCTTTCCAGCATCCAAGTGGACTTTGACACGATCACAAAGGCCGCCTGTAATCTCCTCGCCGACATGATGAATGGAGCCCCAGCTCCGGAAGAGCCCATTCTGTTTCCCCCCACCGGCGTGGCCGTTCGCCGCAGCACCGAAACCATCGCGGCACAAACGCCGGCAGTAGCAAAAGCCATTCGTTTTATGATGCAGCAGTTTGCCGCGCCGCTTGATTCCGACCAGATTGCGCGAGCGACCGGGATGAGCAAATCGAGTTTGTATGCAGCATTCAAGGATGATCTGGGGAAAACCCCGTATGCCATACTCACGACCCTCCGCCTCCAGCATGCCAAGAAGTTGCTCCGGGAATCAAACCAACCCGTATATACGATTGCTGAAGCCTGCGGCTTTGGCGAACCCGTGAACTTGTACAGGAATTTCGAGCAGCTTGTGGGCATGAGCCCAACCACCTTCCGGAAGCAAGTTTGCTCCACCAAGCCCTGACCAACGCTGCGCGTTCCACGGCACCAGAGCATCGGCACATGCGAAGCAAGCTTTGTTCCTGTTTGTCGATCAGAGGTCTCGCACGATACGTTCAGACAGCAACAAAAACACGCTTGCCGTCCAGGTATAGGCCGGATCGCGCAGTGGTGCGCCTGTTGTGGCATCAAAATTCTCGGCAAACCCACTCTTATCGCAGAGGCGGCAGAAGCGGTGCGCAATCTCGTTGGCCAGCTCCGGAAAGCCCGAGCGGTCCAGGCCGACAACGGCCAGATACGTGGAAGGGGCCCAAATCGGGCCGCGCCAATAGCCATCCGGAAGGTACTGCGGACTGTCGATGCGCTCCGTGGCCAGCCCCCATTCGGTCAGGTGCTGCTGCAGGTTGTCCCGTAACGCGGCACGAATGTTGGCAGGCAAACGTGTGCCGAGCATAAGCGGCAGGCAGGGGATCAAACTGGCGGAATCTACGGGGGTACCCGCATGCGCCAGACGCGCCACAAAGCGATCCTCCTGCCACAGTTCCTGTATCAGCAACGCAAACAGTGCGTCGGCCCGCTGCCGCCAGTCGGCAGCTTCCGCCGTGCGGTCCAACTTCTGTGCGAGATCTGAAAGCACATCCATCTGTATCACGAGAAGCGCTGCCAGATCAGGTGCTACCAGAGGAACCCCCTTGGCAAACATGGTACTATTATCCCAGCCACTGTCATTTCCATGCAAGTAATAGGGCAAGGAACCAAGCCCGGGGGTTCCAAAGCACCGATAGGTCATCCACCAATTTGCCTGGCGGGCAAGCGATACGTACATGGTTTCCCGAATGTCCGACTCCAGCTTGCCAGGCAATTGCTGCAGCAGCTCCCGGTAGGCAAACCCATGAACCGGCGGCTTCGAGTAGTTATAGTGCATCTCCATGTCATTGAAGGCATCCGTGTAGGCACCGTAGGCATCCTGGTGATCCACGAGTGTCAGCATCTGGTCCAAGGCCAGCTGTGGCTGCCCCTGTGCCAGGGCCATTGCATTGAAGCATTGATCCCAACTCCACACATTGTTCATCCAGTTCTTGGACATGAACAACGTCGGGCGCTTTACCAACCCACAGGGATTCATCGTACAGGACCAGTTGATGTAGGACGCCAAATCACGCGCTTCGGAAAGGCTCTCTGCAGCCTTCGGCATACTATCGCGAAAAGCCTCGAAATGCTGCCGGGCCTGTTGCAGGCACTCATCAAAAGATGGACGCGTAGCGGGCTCCTGCCAGCTACTCCAGAACTCATCTATTGCCAGTTCCCATTGTCCATCCGCATCGGGCAGAACCTCCAGCACCTGCTTGCCGGCATCCGGGGCCTCTGCCGCCTCGAAAACACCATCCCCATGTATTTCAGATAGGTTTTCCAGGTCTTCCTGCTGGGAAGCATACGCTCCGCGTAATGCGAGCGATCCGCGCAACACATCGAACTGATAGCGACGAAAGGCACGTCGAATATTAAAAACAGCTCTGTTCTCTCCGTTTTCATAGGCAACGATATGCTCACCCGCAAAAGAGATTCCCACCCCTTTACCACGCATACGAAGGGAGTCGGGCGTCTCAAAACAGATCTCCACCATCCCGGCATCTGCCCGCAGTACCAGCCGTGCAGGTGTCGCGTCCGCCTCAACCGGCTGCCGTTGATGTTTTTTATGCAATCGTATCACAAACAAGTTGTTCGGACGCATGTGGTGATTACGCACAAAAATCCCGGATTCCCCGGGCGGCACCCTTAGCGACATCCACGATCCATACGTACTGAACGGCACGGTATCGATATCAAATAACGACGTATGTCCCATAATTGCTCCCTCGCTCCTTACCTGTAACTTCCCTGTTTTCATGACCATTTACCACAAGAGATTAAGGCATTAAGAGGAAAGATTAGGAGGGGCCGAGAACCAACCTTAATCTTTTGCCCTAATCGCCTGCCCGCCGTAGCCTTTGGCGAAGGAGGGTTCGCCCTAATCTCTCCGCATTTCAAAGTTTCTAAAACGCATTATCCGAGCATCGCTCGGGGCCAAGGCTAAGTTGTAACTTCATTGTTTGTAGGCTGCTTTCGCCGTAAGCAGCCTCGCGCGTAGATTGCGCATAGCCA
>CAZRCN010000257.1:0-3109 GCA_964598575.1 uncultured Victivallales bacterium
GTGGTTACGGGCCATTTTGTCTGCTTATTCACTTGAACGTAACCTCCACATGCTTGAAAATGTATGCGACCAAACTATGTTGTCACGGCCGTTCTGAAAGTGCCATAAACCAAACGGCTTACTTCGGCATAGCGAGATCAAGAGCCTGCATTCTCACTTCCAGCTCACTCCGAAGCGAATCGCGCAATGCCATATCCGAAGCAAGGTTGTGCATTTCGTAGGGATCCTGCTCCAGATCAAAGACTTCTGTCCATTCGGGACGGCGGGGATACAACACGAGTTTCTTTTCGGATGTGCGCAGTGCAACACAAGTCGGGGTATCGCCAAGTTCTTTATAATAATGTGCCACAAAAGCAGTACGCCAATCATCCGGCTTCTCACCCATTGCCAGGTCCTTCCAACTCCGTCCCTGCATAGTTTCCGGCACAGGAAGTCCTGCTATATCCAGAAACGTTGGAGCCAGATCGATATTCAGTACCATCTCATCTACAACACGGCCTGCAGGAAATAGCGGGGGATAACGAACCAGCATAGGAATGCGTATCGACTCTTCATAGAGCGCACGCTTGTCTCCCAGGTTGTGTTCTCCCAGAAAATAGCCGTTATCACTGGTGAAGACGACCACAGTATTTTCGGAAAGATCCCATGTGTCGAGGGCATCCAGTAGGCGCCCCAGGTTTTCGTCAATTCCTTTCACATGGCGAAAATAGTCTAGATGAAATGCATTGCGTACAAACCGATGCGGTTGACGCTGCTCTTCCGGAATATGCTGATGAAACACGGCAGGAGACGTGATGCTCGGAACGGGCCGACTCGTTTCTCCTTCGTACAGGCTTCGCAGCCGAGGCGGAAGGTTTTCACCTCCCCGACGGTTGTGTGGACTTTTAAAGCCGATCACCATGGAAAAGGGCTTTTCTTTGGCCTCTCGCAACCAATCGATTGCCATGGTAGTCGTCACGTCATCAATCCAGCCCGTTGTAGATACGGTCTTCTCATTTACTTCAAAATCCCAATTTTGATACTTCCCTTGCCCAATAAAACTTGCGGTATAGTCAAATCCGGGGCGCTCACGCTGATACCGCATATGCCATTTCCCAAAGTATGCGGTCTGGTAGCCAGCAGAGCGTAATAACGTAGCATGTGTAACATGCTCCGGAGAAATACCAGCCCTATTTTTGCGTATTCCGTTTTTGTGCGCATATTGCCCCGTTAAAAATGCCGCACGACTCGGCGAGCATAGCGAGAGCGGCACAAAGGCATTGCGAAAGCGCACACCTTCCGAGGCAAGACGATCCATTGCCGGGGACTCAAACCAAGGGAAACGGGCCTTTTCTCCCTGCTCCTTCTGCACCACGCCTATCGCATCCCAACGTTGGTCATCGGTGATCACAAAAATAAAATTTGGTTTATCTTTGACGGGGGTGGCGAAAAGGGTGCGTACAATAGTAAAGCAAAACAAGATGGATAGTAGTTTCGACATGATTGTGCTCTCTTTCTGGATCGGACTGTCTTTCGAAATCGCCATTCCTGCAGGTTACCCACGCATGGTTGGCAGATCTGCCTAAACATAGCGTACCCACAAGCCAAAGGCGATCCTTTTGCCATTCTTACCATCTGTTTGCAAGAATATCGCGTTCATCAACAAACAGCTCAACCCCTGCAGACACACCCCTGACATAGAAACAAGCATCCGGGCGGGGGGGGGTAGATGAAATCGGCACCTTACTTCGGGCATGAAACGGCCTTGGGTTGGGGGTGATATTTGCCGAAGCAGCGGCTTTCACACCACGCGTTGCTTCCAGCGTCCCCGCTGGAAGCAACAGATCACCAGCAATCCATGGATCGTCACGGCAATCGAAATGGCCCACCAGATCCCGTGTGTGGGCGGTGTGAAGATGTGACTCAAAACCAGTGCCAATGGCACTTGAATGCCCCAAAGACTCACAACGGTCAAAATCATCGGTGTCAGCGTATCCCCCGCTCCCTGCAGGGCACGCCCCAGCACAATAGAAGGCGCAACAAACACATAAAACCCGCAGGTGATCCGCAGAAAATCCGTTCCAATGGCAATGACGCCGGCATTCTCCGTAAAAAAGCCCATCAAGCTGGGTGCAAACCATACCAGCACCCCCCCCAGCAGAACCATCAACCCAATATCCATCGCTGCCGCCAACCACGCGCCGTGTTCTGCACGGGCCGCATGCCCAGCGCCAAGATTCTGCCCCACCAGCGTTGCCGCAGCATTGCCCAGTGCAAACGCAGGCATCAAGATCAGCATCTGCAGCCGATTTCCCGCCCCAAAGGCTGCAATGGCATCCGTTCCGGCCGAGGCAGCAATCCGCATCAGCACCAATGCCATGAGACTGCGTGCCAGCATTTGTCCAGTTCCCGGCAACCCGACCCGAAGAATGTGCAGGGCAACCGCCGGGTGGGGCAACATGTGGCTAATATGCAGCCTGATGCCCCCCGTCCCCCGCTGCAATAGTACCAGTGCTCCGATCGCAGCCATTGCTTGGGACAAAACCGTGGCCATGGCCGCACCTTGGATGCCCATTGCCGGCAGGCCCCCTAGCCCAAAAATCAAAATGGGATCCAAAACAAGGTTGATTCCATTGGCGGCGACCATCAGTAGCATTGGCACGACCGTATTCCCAGCTGCCTGGAAAATCGAGTGCCCTCCAACAAACAACACAAAGACCGTAAAACTCCCCAGGAACAGAATTTGCAGGTAGTCCGTCGCCAGAGCGGCCACTGTCGGCGAGGCACCAAGCAGCACAGGGAACGTTCCGGCAAACAGCCACCCAACCACCCCGGCAAATACGCCGAGTACCATCGCCACACTCAACGCCTGTCCTGCCGCATGCGACGCACCTTGGGCATCTCGCTCGCCCATGCGGCGCGACACGATCGCCACCGTACCAACCGCCATACCCATGACGAGCGGAAACAGCATCATCAGCACCGTACCACCTATCGCCAAGGCTGCCACCGCATCCGCCCCCAACCGGCCGATCCAGTACAAATCAATCAGGCTTTGCGCATTCTGCAGCAGCGAACTTACCAACATCGGAAGCGCTAAGCGCAATATGCCGCGGGTTAGCCCTCCTTC
>CAZRCN010000258.1:0-3102 GCA_964598575.1 uncultured Victivallales bacterium
CTACCAAATACCATTTTTAACGCAACAAAAATACAACCTATCTTGTTTCGTGAGGTTTCTGCATGATCGCACCGCTCCCGCGAATGTCAATCCAGCCGGATCAGCCGATCAACCCGGCTGAACAGATCCTGCATGCCGTCGGTGGACAGTGACGTCTCGTTCTTCTCATCTAAAAGCTGCTCGTATAACGCCATCGCCAAAGCTGCGTTATCACCGAAGGACTCAGCATCGAACCCGGCATTGGCGGGATCATCGAATTCAACCCCGTGCAGGATCTGCAGGCTGACTAGCGCGATCTGTAATGCCTCTTGCATATGCGGTTGCGCCAGGTCGGGTAGGTCGGCGTTCATCAAGGCCTCGGCCGCCTTGCGGACGCGGGCGGCGGTTTTCAAGTGGGCGCGGGCACGGTCGAGGTTGATGACCGTTTTCGACGGTGCCGTAGTTGCCGGTTCGCCAAAGAGGGTTTCGATATCCGGCGACATCTGGATCAGGCCCTTTTCCTGCAGCTGTTTGAGCAAGTCAGCCGTTTCGACGTCGATGACGGTTGCCGGATCCGTTGCCGACAATTCGGTCTGCATGCTTTCACGGATGACTGCGGCGTCCTCCCTGTTTTTGGCGACCGCCAGGACCGCGCCGCGCTTGCGCTCGCGCATAACCTTTACCAGACGATCGGGCCAGCGCGCCTGGATGAGCGCGTCGCTGGCGCCGTCTTTTTTCTTGGAACTGCCGCGCGTTGTCGAATCGGACGTAACCGTATTTTTTTGCGCTGTCGGCGCAACGCGGTCCACGCCCCCGCTCTCTGCCCCCTGCCCCATAAGCTCGGTGAGCCGCTGCACAAAGGTCTGGTAGTCACGATCCTTATCGGGCAACGCCACCCCATCAAGCACGGCATTGGAAAGGTTCTGCTTGTAGGCCAGCTTGGCGAGCATGGCATGCTCGATGGTGTTCTCGGACACGAGGTTGATCACCTGCACGTGCCGCTGCTGGTTCTTGCGCCAGGCGCGGGCGATGCGTTGTTCAAGTTTGGCCGGGTTCCAAGGCAAATCGAGATTGATAACGACACTGGCAGCTTGCAGGTTGAGCCCGGAACCGCCGGATTCGGATGACAGAAAAATACGGCACTCCGGGTCCTGCTTGAAGCGGTTGATCTCGGCCCGACGCTTTTTCTGCGGAATTTTTCCGATGTGCAGGGCATAGTCGATCTGTTTTGCCTCCAGCAAGTCTTGCACGAGGGATAGCATCCTGACCCATTCGGAAAAGATAATCATCTTGACGTCGGCATCCGACAGCAGTTCATCCAGAATGTTCTCCAGCTCGTCGAGCTTCGGGCAAACACGGCATTTTTCGTCGAGAATGTATGGGGTATCACAGGTCATGCGCATACACCCGAGCAAGATCTGTAACCGGTCCTTCTCTTCTTTTCGAAGCGACCGTTGTTTCATGATGTTCAGCAATATCGTTACTTGATACTCGTAGTCCTTGTAACGCTTGCGTTGTTCCTTGCTCATCGGAACAAAGAAGTTCTTGTCGGTACGTTCCGGCAGATTATCCTCAACGTCGTGCTTGCGCCTTCGCAACATCACGCTGGAAATCCGGCGGTGCAGTTCATCCAGATTCTTTGGAATGACCGCCCTGGCGTCGGTCGGCTCCATGAATTCACGCTGAAAACGGAAAAGCGAACCAAAAATATGCGGGTTGACAAACTCTGCCAATGAATAGAGTTCATCAATGCGGTTTTCCATCGGGGTGCCAGTCAGCACAAACGCATACGGGCTCTGGATACGCTTAATCGTCTTGGCTGTCTTGGTGGGCCAGTTCTTGATACGCTGGGCTTCGTCAAGAATCGTGAGATCGGGCATGTATAAGCGATTGATGTCGTCGATGTCTACGCGAACCTGTTCATAGTTGACCACAAGAAACGCTGGTTGCTCGGCGTAGCGATCGAGCCGTATCCGCCGCGAACCATACAGCAGCGCGGCTGTGCGTGAGGTAAAGAAGTGATACTGCTCCTCCCATTCGCTCTTGAGTGAGGCGGGGCAGATCACCAGCACCCGTTTGACACGCCCGAGCTGTTGTAACAACTCGGCTGCCGCAATCGCCTGCACGGTTTTGCCTAACCCCATTTCATCGGCCAGAATGGCACGCCCTGTAAACGCCAAGTGCAACATACCGTCATATTGGTAGGGATATAATGGAACCGTCAGCGGATTTGATGATCGTTTCTGCTTCTGTACATCAGACAGATAACTGGCCTTGGCTTTTTGAAGACTGGCTTCGCGCTCGAACATATCAATCCACAATTGAATATGGCGCGATACGCGTACACGCTTCTTTTGCGCGGCGGTACATTTGGCCAGGCGACCGATCACACTGTGGTAGGCTTCGACGGCTCCCCCCAGGGCCAGCCCGTCCGAACCGAAAAACACACCGATTCGCTTCTCGATTAGATTGTTTGACTTTTGCGGACGCATCAGACGCAATTGGGGCGGGTAACAGGCAACATCCATGAATAGCTCGTAAAAGGGCGACCCGGACTGACTGGCAGCCACGAACGCACGTTTCGAGGATCGCTTGGCAAGGTATTGCAGCGTACGTTCAATGTGCTTACACGTACCCAGCCGATTCATCTGGTAATCGCCACACGAGCAGGAATTGCGATTTGCCGCCAGATCACGGATTTCGACCATATACGGCGTTTCCCACTGCATGGAGCCCACCGCATAGGTACCAAACAAACCGTCGCCATCCTTCTGCGACGTTACCTTCGCCGCCTGCGCCTCAGCACCTTGGCGGCGCAGCTCAATACTTTCCTCATCACTCGGAAACATATTCTTGCGCGGCTTCTTCTCCTGAACCTTCCTGGCTTTCTTGCGTGCGGTCAAAAAACGGCCTCCTGCTACGTATGCGGTAAAAAGCAGATATTATCGCATGGCTGCCCTGTATGTCAATTCCGACGCAAGCGCGCACAGGCAGTCGCATGATGGAAGCTGCCGCCCTCAAGGCGGAACGACAAACGGCGCAATTCCCGCGCCGACGCATTTGTAGTACCCGCCTCGGACGGGAAGGTTCGCGGGTTGGCGTCATTAATAATATAATCCGGAA
>CAZRCN010000259.1:0-1785 GCA_964598575.1 uncultured Victivallales bacterium
CATCACTACTTCAATACCTACAAACATATGCCGGGCGAAGTGAATCAAATGTCTGTCATGGCCGAAGAAGGGCGGGAAAGCGCCCTCCAGATCATTCAAGCCGCCATGCAGGATTACCTGGATCTCTTTCAGCTAATGAAGATCCAGCCTATAGGAGATACCTTGCGGCAATGCTAGCCAGGAATCCGAGCAACAGGAGCCAGAAGAAGAGCCCGAACACGGTACCAACCACCAGGGTGTCATCCTCTGCCTTGATGGCTTCACTCCGCGTACGGGGTGGTCTTGGCGGCGGTGCCACAACAGCCAGGATCAGCAAGGACACGACCAACCCTACCAGCAGGAAGGTGAGCCATGGTGTGCCATACCAGACAGGACCCCAAACCGGGAACCAGGCACCTGCCGCCCACATCCCAAATAGCAGGATCACAAACAGAAACAGCATCGACGCACCGAGCGCATCACTGCGCGCCGGATGCCGCCAACCGAATCCCCACCCCAGAACCGCGCTGAACAATAGCGCCAACACCAACACAAACACAAAATCAATCCACATCATGTTTTTCCTCCTCCATTTCTCGTTTTTCCTTACGCTATCTCCGATATCACCATCTGATTATCTCACCATATTCCGCATCTCTTTCGCTGCCCTGACAAATAAAGGCCGTTCGTAGTTTTTTGTGCTACATACAAGTGTTTTCATACGTTCGGGCTCGCCTCCTTACCAGTAAAACGGTCGGCCATAATAGTCGTAGAGGCGCTGCTCATAACCGCGGTTAATCGGCGTAGCCGGATCATATCGCGGACTCTCCTTGATGGCAGCACGTGTCAGCCCCACAGACACCTTGGCGTCTGTCCAATGCATGTCCTCGATCCAATCCGGCGCAACCAGAACTTTACGGCCGGGAAGCCAGTTGCGCGTATCCACAACCATATACCGTATGGTCCAACTTTCGTCATCCACCACAAAGTCCTCGACGTGGCCGACGCCATCATCCGTGGCTTGAATCCGGTATCCGAGCACCTCCTGGACAGAGCGCAATACGTGATCGCCAACCTCAGGCGATTCCGGCACCGTATCCGATTTATCTTCGCGGGAGATCATCGCCATGGGCGTCGGTGCCGTACCCCACACACCGGCTCCTGCCCAATAATAAGGCCACCCATACTGGTCGAAATATTTGCGCTCGTACTGCCGCGATACCGGTTCATCAAAACCTAGCCCCGGGGCATTCTCTACCTCTTCCTTGGTCATGTTCACCGGAAAGAGTTTGGCATTCCAATCCGGTGTTCCCAGCATAATCGGGGAGATCAGCACCTTCCGCCCCGGCAACCAGGTACCCGTATCTACGACCATCCAGCGGATCGTCCAATTATCCTCGTCAAACAGGAAATTACTGACCGTTCCAACCACATCATCAGCGGCATCCAGCCGGTAGCCCAACATTTCATTCACACTTCGTAGCATCTTCCTTCTCCTTTCAGTTCGCCACAACGGTAAGCAGAGGGTTTACGCAATGCCATCGGGTAAAACCGTATTGTTCCCTTCGCAATACCTTGTGCCCACCACTACCATATGGTGGCACCAGCACGCTGCGAACCAACCCAACAACCGTCATCTGTCGTTTTGTATGGATCTATGCCGTTGCGTAGCAGTCTGCCCTCTGCGGAATCTGAAACCTATCGGGGAAACGACGGTTTCACGGCTCGAAAAGCCTTACCCCTTATATCAGCATTATCGAACCCCAATCTCTGCTTTTGCCTGATGGCGGACAGCCGAGGTTGCGG
>CAZRCN010000259.1:1885-3083 GCA_964598575.1 uncultured Victivallales bacterium
CGGCGGTGCGTATCGCCTTATGGAACAACCCGCGCATCCAGTCACAATACGCACGTCTCGATGCGGCCGCGGCCGGGCGGTTGGCCGCACGCTTGCTCAAGAACCCACAGGTGCACGGGGCCGTCATCTTCTCGGAAGCGGACTCAAGCGAGGAAGTCATCGAACTGGGCGCGGAAATCGATCTGCTGCACATGATCCTGCTGCCGAAGCGTAGCAAGATCGGGACGGCGACGTATCAGTCTGTCAAGCTCGATGTGGCGCGGGCCGTGCAGCAACTGGCCTACGACACCCGCGTGGTCTGCTACCGTCTACTGGCTGCACAGCAACGGCTGACCATGCGCGAATCGGTCCTGCAAGCGGCTGAGGCGGCTCGGGACATGGCGCAACGCCTGCGGGATGCCGGGAACATCAAGGAACTTGACAAGCTGAATCAGGAGGCTCTCTACGAGCAGGCCGCCCTGGGCGTATCCGCCGCGGAACTCACCGTGGCGGAGGAACGCGAGAACCTGAACATGCTAATGGGACTGTCCGGCGATGACACCCGGTGGCGGATGACTGGCGAGCTGCCGCCGCCGGACGACAACGCGTTGTTACTGGGGGAGGTCGTGGACAACGCCCTGCAGAACAGCATACAGCTTGAAATGACCCGCTGGGATATCGAGGCGGCTGCGCAAACCCTCGGCATCGCCAGGGCCGAATCCGTGATTCCGGCACTGCAGGTGGGGGTCGAGGCGGAGCGCGAACCCGATGGTGTCTGGATGGTGGGGCCGATGATCGCCGTCGAACTGCCATTGTTTGATTTCGGCCAGGCCCGCCGTCCCGCCGCGGAAGCCAGGTTGCGCCAGCTGCGGCATGCGTATGCCGCCCAGGCGATTGATATTGCAGCGACAGCACGCCGGGCTGCTACGCGCGTCGATGTGGCCTCTGCCCGGGTCCGGCGTTACCGCGAAACGCTACTGCCACTGCGCAAGGACATCACCCATCGGACGCAACTCCAGTACAATGCCATGCAGCTCGGCGTCTTCCAGCTCCTGCAGGCCAAACAAAGGGAAATTGCTACAGAAAGCGCCTATATCGACGAGCTGTTGAACTACTCGATCGCGCGCATCGAGATCGAACAGCTTCGCAACGGGCTGCTTGTAGACAGCAGCACAACCGTCAGCGCGCCCACCGATGCTCCGATGGCAGGTGGCAACGG
>CAZRCN010000260.1:0-3075 GCA_964598575.1 uncultured Victivallales bacterium
TCAGGTTGATTGCATTCGAGGCGGTGTTCGTGTTGCCCGCCAGGTCCACGCACACGTCAGATGCCACTGAAACCGTCACCGTACCGTCGGACTGTGGCAGCACACCGAACGTGTAGTTCGTGCCGCCCGTACCCACAAAGTTCGTGATTACACCGTTGTCCACCGTGATGCCACCCGCCACAAAGTTGGTCACCGCCTCACCGAAATCCACACTGTACGGGATCGGACGAAGATTGGTCAGGTCCGTAGCGATCGTTGCCAGAACAGGGGTGGGCGGCTCCAGATCCAGCGTTGCCAGCATAATGGTCGCCGGTGTAGCGGGATCGCCACCATCCGGATCGAAGGCCTGCCACTGAAACCAGACATTCGATACCTCGACCGGTCCCAGAATGGCACGCGCATCCCAGCGCACACCCACTTGATTCGTTCCATCCTGGAACGTTGGCACATTGTGCACCTGATAGGCAACATCATTGGTGACAAATCCATTGTCGATTGCGGGCGTACCGTATGCCGCCGTTGCCGCATAGACCGAAGCAGTACTCCACGGCCCCGATGCGCTGCCTACCGAGTAGGTGAATCCCACCAATACGTTATTTGTCCACGGATTAAAGACATTCAATACGGCCTCAACCGTACCATTGCCATCCTGCAAATGCGTTACAGACACCGGATTGATGCCTAGATCAAATGTGATATTCGTGATAGGCCCGGAATCGGTTCGTACACCATCCCCGTTTTGTGCGATCAGGAAAAACCAATTGGTCTCGGTAATGTCAACCTGTACGGTTAACGGTTCTGTTGGTGCGTGCCAGGATGGCAGAGGCTGCCAGACCGCGGCATTCGTAACCGATCCAGTACCATCAAGATAATTGGTCACGCCATCTTCGCCGTAGGTACCGATCGCATACCGGGTGCCGCTGGGATTGCCATCCACGGGGAACCCGGTCCCCACTTCATAGGCATTTGTCACCGAAAGCAGCAGCTCGCCCACATCGTCCGTTACCAACGGTGCCGTAACGGGAGGAAGGGATAAGGAATACAGCGTGTTCGTTGTACTCATCGCAGTCACGATACCATCACCATTCCGGCCGCGCACATACACGCCATATGCAGTATTGGCCAAGAGGTTGGTAGCCGTCCACATTGCATTCGTTATCCAGCCACTATCACCAGCCGTACCGGAAAACCGAACGGCCGTATCTCCCGCGCCGAGATTTGGCAAGGAACGAGCTGCCGACAGTACCCCAGGCACGGAAGCCGTCAGCACCGGTGCATCCGGTGTTTCCAGCAACGTGAAATAAGACCTGGCAGCCGAGACCGTGTTGGATACCTGTTCATTGTCGCGTGCTTGGGTATAGAAGGTATACAACGTATTCTCCGACAACCCGCCAAAATCGTGCAGGCGGTTGGTGCCCCAACCGGACTGCCCGCCGCCATCGATCCAGATCCGGTATTGGGCCGGCGGATCCAGCGTGGTGGCCTGGGTTGCACGCGCCAGGATGGAAGTAGACGTGAATGACCAGGTTCCCACTGCTTCAAAGGTAGCAGGATTGGGACTCGGTCCCGTGTTGCGCATATTCTGGTCAGGATTTACAGCACCCGGCGTTTCGGTCGCATGGTTCGTCCAGGCAAACTGTACATTGGCAGGATTACCATTACTGTAGGCAATCAGACTTTGGCCATCCGCTGCGCCCAGATATGCATACGCTGCCGCATTGGTTGCCCATCCGGCAAGATCTGCATCATAACTGACAGCATAACGCAGATTCGTCTGTCCATCATAGAGCTTCAAGCCGCCATGCCGTGGTAGCGCATTGGTCAGATCCTGCTGCCGCTCCAGCACATTCGTGCCACCCAGCACATAGAAGGCAAACCCATTCGTGGCGCCATCGGTCAAGCCACCGGACAAGCTATACGCTTGTGCAGCCAGCGCATTGGTCAAATCCTCGACCTGCACCTGCCAGCCCGTCAAGTCGGTTCCCTCGACCCCGGCCAACTCGATAAAATGCACATCACCTGTTGCCGCCGGATTGGGGTTGATCTCATTGAACCACACATCCCCGACCCCCTGCACCGTAAAGGTTTCCGGGACCGGCTCGTAGGTTCCCTCCGCCTCCTGTATCCCCAAGGCCGGATAGGCAACCGTATTGTCAGGATAATAGCGGTAGGCAGTCTGCTCGGAAAGACTCTCGTAGCGGGTTTCGACCCAGTACGACACCTGCTGCCCCTCGGCCAGCACCGGGAACGCATCCGCCAGGCGCACCGTCAGCGCGTTGGTCAGGGATGCCACCCCGGCATGCATATTCGTGTGCACCACCGGGCCTCCGTCGATCTGATAATGCAGGATCGCCAGCACATTCGAGGCAGTACCCCCCCAGGGCTCGATCACAGTCTCCACATCCACCGGCGTATCCCCCGCACGTACCGCTGCCGGCAACGTTCGCACCGAAACCGGCACAGCCGCTGCCCCCGGCACCACCAGCAAGTCGTCGATCATGATATTCTGCCCACTCCCCGAAGGATACCCCTTGATCCCGGCCCAGAACTCGCTCACATCCTCCAAACCGGACGCATGCCAGAAGAACCGGTTCGTCACCCACTCGTCGTTTGCATAGTCCGACCGCCAGTGCGCGATGGCCGGGAACTCTCTATGGATCGAGGCCGGATCGAAGGCCCCGTTCGTGGATACCACGAAGCGGGCACTCTCGGAGACGAAGATCTGGCGGTTCCGGACTGCCAGCAGGACCGTGACCCCCGTCGATCCATCTGTCGGTATCGTATTCTGCGCATACAGTACACTGCGATTGTCCGAATCGCTGCTCTTGAACGCACTCTCGAATTCGGCTGCTCCCCCTCGCGTGGAGGTGTATTTCCAGTTCGGGGAACCGGACACCGGCTTGTACACCTGCCAGAATGGCCGGAAAGCGGGCGGATCAAACGGCTCGTAGGGCGCATTGCGCACGAGCGCGAGCGCAAGCTGGTTGGTCATGCCGCCTGTCTGGCCGACCAGGTTCGTTGATCCAAGCGCATAGCCGAAGCCCTCGCCCGACAACTCGATGATCACGTTGGTTG
>CAZRCN010000261.1:0-3053 GCA_964598575.1 uncultured Victivallales bacterium
CTTCGGGACCGTGCGGTACATGGCCGCATCCGGCCTGGAACGCAAATTTGCCATCCAACGCTATGTCCAGCAAATCGAAGCGCTCGAGAACCCACCGCTTCATGAGCCCGATTCTCTCACCATTTCGGAGACATAACCGGGTTCGCTGCAGCCGGGGCACATGCCACGCCAGAAGGGTCAAGCAGCAGCCCGACCCGCGCATGGTATGTTTTGCAGGAACCGATTGTCCGCCTCAAGCCAGATCGAACCGGTCCAAAGACATGACTTTGTCCCATGCAGCCACAAAATCCTGCACAAACTTTTCCTGGCCATCTTCGCAGGCATAGACCTCCGCCAATGCACGCAACTGCGAGTTTGAGCCAAAGATCAGATCTACCCGGCTCCCCGTCCATTTTTTCTCACCGGTGGCTCGATCGAACCCTTCGAATAGATCGGCTTTTTCTGACACTGGTTTCCACTCGGTCCGCATATCAAGCAAGTGTACGAAAAAGTCGTTTGTCAGTGTCTCTGGCCGTTCCGTCCACACCCCGTGCGCAGACTGTCCGACATTTGTGCCGAGCATACGCATACCGCCCACAAGAACTGTCATTTCGGGAGCTGTCAGTGTCAGGAGCTGGGCCTTATCCAAAAGCAGTTTTTCTGTAGGGACCGACAAGCGTGCCTTGGCATAATTGCGAAAGCCATCGGCCACGGGCTCCAGTACGGAGAAAGAATCTGCATCGGTCTGCTCCGCCAAGGCGTCGGTGCGCCCGGGGGTAAAAGGCACGTTCACATCATGCCCGGCCTTTGCGGCAGCCTGCTCGACACCGACGCACCCTCCCAACACAATCAGATCGGCCAGCGATACCTGCTTACGTCCCGTTTGCGCATCGTTGAATGCCTTCTGGATGGCATGGAACGTCTCCAGTACGGCCGATAGCTTTTCGGGCTCGTTAACGGGCCAGTCCTTCTGCGGCGC
The DNA here is from genome assembly GCA_964598575.1 of uncultured Victivallales bacterium. Lineage (GTDB taxonomy): Bacteria > Verrucomicrobiota > Kiritimatiellia > UBA8416 > UBA8416 > T3Sed10-140. The sequence goes on from CAZRCN010000261.1 coordinate 959, forward strand.
CAGACGGATCCTGGCACCATTGGCGCCACCGCGCTTATCCGAGCCACGGAATGTCGATGCCGAAGCCCAAGCCGTTGTAACCAGTGCCGAAACCCCAAGACCTGCTGCGCGAATCTTTTCCTTGAGGGCCGCAATATCCTGTGCATCAATCTGTTCATAATCTGCTTCCGGCAAGGGATCTTGCCAGATCAAATCCTCATCCGGCACCTCGGATCCCAGATAGCGACTGCGGGGGCCCATGTCGCGATGCGTCAGTTTGAACCAAGCCCGTGCAAATGCATCGGCAAATGCATCTGGATGCTCGAGGAAGTATCGGGCGATCGGGGCATACACCGGATCGTACTTCAAGGAAAGGTCGGCCGTTGTCATCATGGGGCGATGCCGCTTGGAAGGGTCGTGGGCGTCAACGACCATGTCCTCATCCTCCACATCCTTGGCCAGCCACTGGTTCGCACCTGCCGGACTCTTAACCAACTCCCAGTCGTACTTGAACATCACCTTGAGGTACCCGGAATCCCACTGGGTTGGGTTCGGTTTCCAAGCCCCCTCAATCCCACTGGTGATCGTATCGCCTGCCTTACCGCTGCCGAAGCTACTTTTCCAGCCGAGGCCCTGCTCCTCCAGCGGTGCCGCCTCAGGTTCCGGGCCTACATGGGCGGCATCACCTGCACCATGACATTTTCCGAACGTATGTCCGCCGGCAACCAATGCGACGGTCTCCTCGTCGTTCATGGCCATCCTGGCAAAGGTATCGCGAACATCGTACGCCGACTTCACGGGATCGGGCTCACCATTGGGGCCTTCCGGGTTCACGTAAATCAAGCCCATCTGCACCGCAGCGAGCGGGTCATCCAGATCCCGTTCCCCCGAATAGCGTGCATCGCCAAGCCATTCCTTCTCATTACCCCAGTATACATCTTCTTCCGGCTCCCAGATATCTTCCCGTCCACCAGCAAAGCCGAAGGTCTTGAACCCCATGGACTCCAAGGCGCAGTTTCCGGCAAGAATCATAAGATCGGCCCAGGAAAGGCTGCGACCATATTTCTGCTTAATAGGCCAAAGTAGCCGACGCGCCTTATCGAGGTTTGCATTATCGGGCCAGCTATTGAGCGGAGCCAGCCGCTGGTTGCCTGTTCCGGCGCCGCCGCGTCCATCGCCCATGCGATAGGTACCGGCACTATGCCAAGCCATGCGGATAAAGAACGGTCCATAGTGCCCGTAATCCGCAGGCCACCAATCCTGCGATTCGGTCATGAGGGCATACAGATCCTTCTTCACTGCGGCCAGATCCAGTGCGCGAAACGCTTCGGCATAATCAAAATCTTCCCCCATCGGATTACTCAAACCAGAGTGCTGGTGCAGCATTTTGAGATGTAGCTGATTCGGCCACCAATCCTGATTGGACGTACCTGCGCCAGCGGGGTGCTCATGCATAGCCGTTTTACCTGTTACCGGACATCTTGCTTCGCTGCTCATGATGCATCTCCCCTTTGTGTTGCCCGGATTCGTTCTCAAACAATCGGAACCCCGGGCTGATCCGCATTGTTTTTTTTCTTGTAGTCATTCCCTGGCAAGGTCTTCAGACGTAGCAAGTGGATCGTCACACCCACCGCAATGGCTCCGAGCAAGCCCCGTAGCCACCACTGGGTAACGACACATACCGCCGAATAAGAGATGGAGATCCACAGCAGCACCAGTGCCACGATCTTGGTCGACAAGGGAATCGCATGATGCTCACGATAGTTGCGGATGTAGGTTCCGAACACGCGGTGATGCATCAGCCATTGATAGAGCCGATCCGAGCTGCGCAGAAAGCAGGCTGCTGCCAGCAGGAGAAAGGGCGTGGTCGGCAGCAGGGGCAGAAAGACACCGATGGTCCCGAGGCCGACAGCACTTATGCCCAACAACACCAGCAACGCTTTTCGGATCTCTGATCGCTGCACAATAGGTCTCCATCCCAAACCTGTTCGGCCAGTCCCCTACGCAGGGGGGCACTCTATCCGCCTGCCTGTTGAGGCAGATAACAACCATGTGTAGACGGTACAAGCAGATCCACAAGATTGCAACACAAGATCTTGCCCCCCTGTGCATGCCA
>CAZRCN010000262.1:0-2978 GCA_964598575.1 uncultured Victivallales bacterium
CCGGGCGCTGATTCCGCTCTGGACAGACAAGGGGGGCGTGTCCTACAATACTACCGTTTAGAAACGTTATCAGTGCTGATCTAGCCATTTCGCCTTGTCTTACTACTGCTGTCATGCGATGGCAACACCGATCAGGGGGGAGCAACAGCCATGTTTAACTCGTTGCGCGTCAAAATTCTCCTGCTGGTTGTACTGCTACTGCTTGGATCAACGGCAACCATCTTGTTTTACGTCAGCGGCTACGTCGAAAAGACCCTGACGCTCCAGCATGAAAAAGAAGCAAACAATCTGATTGAATCTGTCTCGCAGCACGTCGAGATTGAATACAACAGCATCTTGTTTCACAAAAAAGCCACCCTGACGGGCCGTAAAGAGAATCTCAAAAACATCATTGATCTGGCGTTTGCGGTCATCAACTCTTTCCACGACCTCTATGAGACAGGCATCTTGTCAGAAGCCGAGGCCAGAAAGCAGGCCATGGAGACGTTACGCGCAATGCGCTATGGCAAAGATGATGTTGGCTACATCTGGCTCAACAATACCGACCAGACCATGCCGACACTCGACATGCATCCTGTCCTACCCGAGCTTGAAAACAAGCCATTAACCGAAGATCGCTATTATTCCGCCCATGGCATGACCGAACACCTGCTTCGGGCATTCGTAGACATTTGCGAACGGCAAGGGGCCGGATATGTGGACTACCTCTGGCCCAAACCCCTGCACAACGGGGTTACCGAGGATCGCCCCAAACTCTCGTACGTCAAGCTGTTCCGGCCGTGGGACTGGGTTGTAGGGACGGGCGTATACATTGACGATATTGATGCTGCCGCCGAGAAACGCATAACCGCCGTTAAGCAGGAACTGCGCGAAATCCTGGGCAAGCTCGACCTCGGTCCCAATGGGTATATGTATATATTCGATGGGTCATCCAAGATCATTGTTCATCCCAACCTGACCGGGCAGTACTTACGGGACATCATCAACCCGGCAACCAGCAACGACTTCTTCTCCGATCTCGCCGGCTCTGTTTCCAATAACAATGGCGTGCTTGTATACAACTGGAACAAACCGAATGAGGACCTGGATGACAAGTCATATGAAAAGCATTGCTACACGCACTACTTCGAACCGCTCGACTGGTATATCAGTGCTACCTACTATCGAGATGAAATCTTGCAGCCTGTTCGCGAGATCAAGCGCAACATGGTCGTGGTCGCAAGTAGCTTTCTGGTTGTTGCCCTGCTGTTGTCGGTTCTATTGTCTCGCAGTCTTGCTGCCCCACTCCAGCGCCTCGCCGCCACCGCTGCCAACATCGAGAAGGACGGCATCCGTGACGTCAAGGTGCCGATATCGGGCACCAACGAAACCCGGGAACTAGGACTCGTCCTAGCCAGTATGCTTGCCTCGATTCGCGAACGTGAACAACAACTGCAAGGCATCGCAGAAACCGTCCCCGGAGCTATCTATCAACTGCACAAAACAGACGATCACAACTTTTCCTTCACCTATATTAGCGAAAAAGCCGTTACCCTTTTCGGTATCCCAAGGCATCAACAGATATCCTTTGACAACATCCTGGCAAAGATCCAGGACAAGGATAAAGCAACCCTTATATCCAGCCTCACAGACGCCTTCGCACACGAGACGCCTTGGTTCTTTGAAGCCCGCATCACGGTTGATGGGGGTACGATACGCTGGATACAAGGCAGAGGCGACCCAGTCCGCCAGGATGGTGATGTCGTGCTCAACGGCATCCTGCTGGACATCACCGAACAAACCCAGACACAAATCCAGTTAATGCAAAGTCGCAAAATGGAATCGGTCGGGCAGCTGGCAGGCGGCATTGCGCACGACTTCAATAACATGCTCAGTGTCATCCTGGGATTTAGTGAAATGTTACAGGATGAACTCGACCCGCAAAGCGAAGCGGCTGAGTTTGTACAATCCATTTTTACAGCGGCGCAAAGTGCCTCCAACCTGACCGGGAAATTACTCACCTTTTCGCGGCAGGGCAAGAACCTGTCTACATCCATCGACATGCATGACGTAATCGGAAATGCGACACAACTGCTCAAACGAAGCATCGACAAACGGATCGAAATCAAAAACGAACTGCATGCATCTCCCGCCAGCCTGATCGGTGATCCTGCTGAACTCCAGAACATGTTCCTGAACCTGGGACTCAATGCACGCGACGCCATGCCGGATGGCGGTACGCTCACCGTAACGACATCCAACGTTGAACTCGATCCGGCCTTCTGCGAAGCATGCCGTTTTGATGTGGAACCGGGGGCATACATCCAGGTAGACGTCGCTGATACCGGCAGCGGCATACCCGACGATATCCAGGAAAACATCTTTGAACCCTTCATAACGACGAAGGAAGTCGGCAAAGGCACCGGCCTCGGTTTAGCTGCCGTATATGGCTGTATCAAGGATCATGGCGGAGCCATTGCTCTCCAGAGCGAGGTAGGCAAAGGTACCGTCTTCCGGCTGTATTTCCCCGTCGATACATCCGATTCCCAAACCCATGAACCCGACGCCACCAAAGTTCCCTCGGAACGCAACTTCCAGGGGGAAGGCGCGGTTTTAATCATCGAGGACGAACCGGAGGTCCGTTCCCTGGCGGAGCGTCTTTTCAAGAAACTCGGTTTTTCGGTTATTACGGCGGTGGACGGAGAGGATGGCATCCAGACATACCGGCAACACCACAACAAAATCGATTTGGTCGTCCTGGATATGGTCATGCCCAAATGCTCCGGCAAGGATTGCTATTATGCCATCCGCGAGATCAACCCCGAAGCCAAGGTACTCTTGTCATCCGGCTTCACCCGCAACCAATCCGTCTCCACCCTCATCAAGGATGGTGCCGTCGGTTTCATCAAAAAACCCTATAGCCATGCAAATCTCTGCGAAGCCCTCAACGCTATCTTTCCGCCCTCACAGCCTGTTGCATAGCAGTACCGGCGGGAAAC
>CAZRCN010000263.1:0-2947 GCA_964598575.1 uncultured Victivallales bacterium
GTAACAACAAGCGTACGGCGTCCCGCTTCCCAGATTGTCTGTCCCTATCGCTCCTATCGCTCTCTATGAAATCCGCCTGCAATTAGGTACCGAACACAGATGGCACGAATGTCTAGCAAACTAGCCTGTAACTTCACTGCACACCACTACATGTTGTGGTGTTGCTTTCCTATGAACACAATACAAACACCCTGTTTCGGATCACGAGAGCGGCGACGAGAACGGACAACGAGTAGGGAAAACACAATCCTTCACCGTTCTCGTCGCCGTTCTCGTTAACCGATTCCCCAAGTTTCAACCATGTATTATCCGAGCGCGCTCGGAGCCTCGGTTAACCAGTAACTTCACCGTTTTCTTAACAATTTGCCATAAGAGATTCGAGTGTACGAGTACGTGTACGAGTATGGATTTCTCCCCATGCCGCCCCGTACTCTTACACGTACTCGTACACGCATATCTCTCTGCTCTCATTTCTCCCGAAGTTACATCCTCGCATCATCTTGGCGCGCTCGGGGCCTCGGCTAGGTTGTAACTTCATTGTTTGTAGGCTGCTTTCGATGTAAGCAGCCTAGCGCGTGGATCGCGCATAGGCAGCCCGTGAAAAGCCCCTAGGACACTCCACGGACACCACATGCACCCACCACGCACCAGCCGCGCTTTCGGCGAAAGCGGGCTACATTTGACCCCCAAGTTTCAGCATGCATTATCCGAGCGTGCTCGGGGCCAGGGCTAGGTTGTAACTTCACCGTTCTTCACTCTCAACCGACCCGCTTAACCGCCATCCTTAACCGGACACCCTTACCCGCTCCACTTACCCGAAGCGCCCAATCCGTTGAAAGTCAGGTCGATTAAGGGTATCCGAGAAAGGGTGGCGGTTAAGGTATGCGATTAAGTGTAAAAAGTTTCACCTCCGCATCATCTTGGCCGCCCAAGTGCCCTTACTAGGGTTAAAATGGGGACGCAGGCCATTGGCGGGCACATCACGACCATCACCGGGGGGGATGACCGGAACATCAGAGGTCTGGAGGGTTGGTTAACACACGGCTCACGGTTCTACCGGCCCCTGTCTGGTTGCAATGGGAACATAGCCAACCTCAAGCCCCTCGGGCGGGGTAACGATCAGAGCCGGATCGATCTCAGCAAGCGTCCCTGTCTTTGGTGGCATCAGGTATTCACGATCTTTTGTCCAGTGCATATGGATCTTCTCAACTCGCTCCTGCAGCCTTTCGCGTTCCGCATCGCTCATATCTGCCTGCAGGAGTGCCGGCTGATCGGCAAACCGATACCAGTAATACGTGACTTCACTGCCGTCACCCGGTCGGGCGATGAACGGACCCGCGACCGGGCCCGGTTTCTTCCAGCAACTGTCGGGGGCATCCGGCGTTTCATAGGTATGGGGTGGCGGCTCCGTCGGACGACGGAAGCTGACCGCCTGAAGGCCGGTTTCCGTAGGCACAGCATCCGCTGCCACAGCGACCCATTTCGCGGAGCCTTCCTTCTCGATCCGTTGATAGTATTCCGGAAGTACCAAGAGTTGCCCGTGGCCGCTGCCGACATATTTCACCAGTTCACTTTGCGCCGCGTATGCCAGACTGCATGGATCGGGTAGTGCGGGGCGAACAAACTCGCTTGCTTCGATAGGGATTTGTTCGTTGCGCGGGCAGTCAGGCTCCCATATACGCCACTCAACCCCGCGACTTTCGTTGAACGTATGTACGAATATTCCCTCGCGATCCACCCGGCTGTCGGCAGGTGGACCGCCCGCCAGCCAGGTCTTGACGCGGTGCCAGAGGGCGCTCCTGCTGTAGGATGAGGCTTGATGCAAAACCACGGTTTTCCCGTCCGGTGATCCCGGGAGCCTCGTGGGTGCCATGCGACCGAAGCGCCTGCCGCACGCATCGGTGGCTTCCGCCCAGGGAATATACTGCGTTTCCATGGAATGCGTCCGATTCTGCCGGGGCGGACAGCTATCCAGGAACTTGCCAGCCAGACGCGGTTCCTTCACCGAAGGACCGGAAAAGAAGTATGGAAGAACGAAGGTGGCCGGGCCTTTGAAATTGCCTGCATTCATGAATAGCGTCCAGCATTGATTCCCGGTAGGTACGGCTTTGCCTGCGGTCGTTGTCTTTGCCTCTGTCAGCGGGAGCGGCAGATAGCCATATCCGAGCAACGCGCCACAGGTTCCTTGTTTCAGGTTCACCCCGTCCGGCGGCCACAGCAGGTTGGGGCTCAGTTGCGCAACGCCGTAGTGTCCGCAGGGCGCTTTCCAATCACGTCCCTTGCCCATGCCCGGACCATTGGCCCAGGCGCAGAAGCCCACGGCCACTGCCCCCATGATGAATTTGGGCGTTGTGGTGGGATACTCGGTATCGCGCCACCATCCCAGGCCGCCTTCGATCGTCGAATAAAACCAGAGGCCCGGCAGTTTAGGATCCTCGCTGTCTGCAAACATCCAGGTGCCGAACAATCCAGACTGAAAGTCGTGTCCGGGATACTCCTGCAAGAGCGGCCATACAGCCGAGTAGAGCGAGTAGCCCGCATTATAGGATCCATCACCATCCTCCATACCGATTCGTGTGTATCCGCAAGCATGGTGCTTCCGTTCCACGGTATCCGTTTGTACGCATGCATCCTTCGCTACCCCATAATCCATGTATGACCTCCACCTGTGATGAGCATGTCTGATTTTGCCTACTCACGTCATGCCCATTACTATCAGAACCTTGCTGCTCATTCCACCATTCTTATGTTCATCGTCTGCACATATCGCCTGATGATGGGGGTTGCTCTGCGATGTCCGTTTATGCAGCCTGCCGACACGGCTTCATGTCATCTACAACAAAAGATAGAAATCTCATTGCTATTCCTGCTGTATCACGTAGCCTATTTTTTTGGGTCTTCCGCAGAATCTGTGGGTAAGTCAAGGGCGTAGGCTGCGTAAAACGTT
>CAZRCN010000264.1:0-2938 GCA_964598575.1 uncultured Victivallales bacterium
CAGAGGCCCCTCCCGCAGAGGCCATACGTCTTTGATCACATCGGATATGTTCATGTTCCCGTCCTTTCTTCTTTTTTGTGTTTATGCCTTTTGCATTCTAAGGTGTCAGCAGAAAATCGGCAATGGCGCGATAAAGAGTAGTGACCGCCAGGATCGCGCAGTGCCGTCCGGCCGCTTGTTCGCATTCGCCGCTGCGGATCAGTTCGCCTGCGCTGATGGACAGCGCATCGTTGATGCTGCGCCCGATGGCCCGGCGTGCGACCGCATATCCGCAGGAACGGGTATTGCCGCAGCCAGTCGTGTAAAAGCGGATATCCTCGATCTGGTCATCGTGAATGACGAGATAGAATTCCATCTCGTCGCCGCAGATACCCTTGATTGAGGCCGCAGCCGTCGGGTCGTTCATCCGTCCGAAGTATGTGTATTCAAAATTCTCGTTCATGTTTTATCTTCCATTCTGAGGGTGCCTTTGCAGTCGGGGTAGGCCGTGCAGCCCCAGAAGTGTTGGCCGGCGTTCTTGCCGGATTTGGCTTTGCGGCGGGTCATGGGTTTGCCGCAATCAGGGCAAGTGGGAGCGTTCTCTTGATCGGGCTGCCTGGGTCATCTGGTCGTACTGGCGTCCGCAGGGATCGTTAGAGCGGTTCAGGAATTTGCGACAGAACGCTTGTGTACCAAGTTGCACGATGTTGGCCAGGATCCAGGAATCCAGCCGGAAATAACCGCCAGTGCCGCCAAACATGTTTACTCCTTTCGGTTAGGGTCGAGGGAATCGAGGCAATCGAATGAATCGACGTCTCGCTTCGCATTTTCGATTCTCTCGATTCTCTCGATTCCCTCGATTCCCTCGATTTCGTTTTGTAAGCCTTCTCGCTATGGCCATGCCCGCAAGCCTGCCAGCAACTCGCCGGCTATTCAAGCTTGAGCTCGGCCTGCAAGGCGGCCCAGATTTCATGCATAGCGGTGCTGGCGTTACCCTCACCATAATCAATGACCGTCTTGCCCGCCATCAGGGCGTCGTTGACGGCGCGATCGAAGGGGATGCGACCGATGACGCGGGCGCCATGCGCGCTTGCGATTTGCTCGATCCGGGCGGCTTGCTCGGTGTTTAAGTCGGCCTTATTGATGACCACGACATTTGGTACTCCGAAATGGGCCGATAAGTTCATGACACGCTCCATGTCGTGAACACCGGAGACGGTGGGTTCGGTTACGATCAGGACCAGATCGGTGCCGGATACTGAGGCAATGACCGGGCAGCCGGTGCCGGGAGGTCCATCGCCGAGAATCAGCTCGTGGTGCAGTTCCCGGGCCAGTTGGGCGGCGCGATGGCGTACCTGTGCCACCAGCCGGCCGGAATTCTCCTCGGCAATGCCGAGTCGGGCATGGACCATCGGGCCATAGTCCGTGGCGGATACATACCAGCGACCGGTGATGTTCTCGCCGCTGCGGATGGCATCGACGGGACAAACGCGCGGGCACAACCCACAGCCTTCGCAGGCTAGCGGATTGACCCGGTACGTCTTACCGACAAGCTCGTTGCCGGGGCCATCGAAGGCAATCGCATCGAAATGGCAGGCATCGGCGCACTTTCCGCAGCCGATACATGTATCGGCTGCTATTTCCACCTTGGTACCACCGGCAAAATCGTGTCCCTCGCGCACGGTCGGCTGCAAGAGCAGGTGCAGGTCGGCGGCATCCACATCGTTGTCGGCCAGAATCTTGTTTTCGGACAGTTGGGCGAGGGCGGCGGTGACGGTGGTCTTGCCGGTGCCGCCTTTGCCGCTGATGATGGTAATCTCCTTGTGTTTCGAGGCGGTGCCGGTTGCAAAAGGAGCCGGGGTGCCGATCGGCAACGCGAAGATTTCTTCGGCGGGGACAGGCGGGCAGGCGGGCTGTAGGTTGTCGAAGATGTTCAGCAGGTTCGCACGCAGTTCCGGAAACCATTCGACCATGATATTGCCGGATGAGTACACCTCGGCGTACGCGCGCTTGAATGGGATGCGACCGGCAATCGGCAGGCCGACCTCGCGGGCGTACTCGGCGATGATGCGGTCTTCGCCGTCGGACCGGTTGACAATGATGCCGGTGGGAACGCCCATTTTGAGCGACAATCCGACGGCCAGCTTCAGGTCATTGAGGCCGAACGGGGTGGGTTCGGTCACCAGCAGCACGGCGTCGGACTGCTCGACGGCTGCCACTACAGGGCAAGCGGTGCCGGGTGAGGCGTCGATAATCGTGATGGCCTCGGGATCGATTTGCTGTTTAACCGCGCGGACCACATTCGGCGCTAGCGATTCACCGATGTTCAGCAGGCCGTGGGCAAAGGCGAACGGCTGGTGATTCGGTGCGGATTCGATCGCTCCAATTTGCGTGTCCTCCTCGCGCAAGGCCCCTTCCGGGCACATGGCGGCACAGGCGCCGCACGAGTGGCACAGTTCATTGAAGATCAGTACCTTCTCGTTGACGACGGCAATCGCGTTGTAGTTGCAGACCTCCGCGCATGTGCCGCAGGCGGTGCATGTCTCCGTATCCCAGACGGGTTTGGGAACGAACACCGGTTTGGTCTCGGTAAAGACCGGCTTTACAAACAGGTGGTCGTTCGGTTCCTCGACATCGCAATCGAGCAATTGTACGCCCCGTCGCTCGGCAGCGGACTTCTGTTGTTCGCGCTCGGCCAGCGCGTAGGCCAGGTTCACGGCGAAGGTGGTCTTGCCGGTGCCACCCTTGCCACTGGCGATTGTCAGTATCATGATGATTCCTCGTTTGTCGTGTTGTTGTATGAAGAGGTTACGCTAGCGTTCGGCTTCTATACGCGTACCTGAAAAATAGGTGTCGCCATGCTTATGTTGTTCCTGCACGCGTCCGGTGCGTGACAGTTTGCCTAGGTATTTTGAGATTTCGTTCGGGTGCAGTCCGGTGACGCGGCAAATCTGGTCGA
>CAZRCN010000265.1:0-2923 GCA_964598575.1 uncultured Victivallales bacterium
CACGAAATGACTAAAACGAACCCACAGATTCTGCGGAAGAGCCTTATTTTGTTAGCTGCTCTCTTATGCATTGCGACACGGCTTCGGCAATCTGGTTGTAGCCGTCTCTTGTATAGTGTACGTCCCCGGAACAAATGAACATCTCGGAAGAAAATGCCTGAGTGATTTCATAGAGATCGTCGGTAGGAATTCTGTTCGTTTCCATGATTTCGGCGGCGAGCGCATTGTAGTGCTCCTCGTCGCCTTGGTGCCGACCGGCTTCGCCGTCGGGAATGTATGTTGTCGATGCCCAGACAAGCTGTCGGGCCTGGTGTTGCATTATCTCCACGAGCTTCTCTAAGTTGGCCTTGTAGGCCGCTGGTTCTACAGAGATACTGCCGTTAACCTTGTCTCGGTTCCCATAAACCGTAGCCTCCGGATGGCGATAGCAGAGGTCATGAAGTCCCCAGTTGAAATGAATCAGATCCCAAACGCGATCCCCCAGCCATGAATGAATATTGACCAGGCCGTTCTTTGTATCGCCGCAATTTGCATCCGGTCGATAGATGTTGCAGCATTCGGTTAAACGTCTGCGGACGGGGTCTGTATACCCTATCGAGATAGAGTCTCCGATTAGCAGTACATCCGGTATGCCCTGTCTGGCATTCTCCGGATGGCTCAGCCCGTTTTCATCCTGTTCAGGTGTATAAAAGGCCATGGTTCTTCTTCTGCAGCGAACGTTGATTTGGCCGGACTTGAAAAGCCGTGCGCGGCTTTTCAAGGTACGTGTCGAAATTGGTGTTCGAAGCTCCCCTCAGATTCTGTCTTGCCACCGTTTTGGGTTTCGCCTGGCATGAAGGACAGATAAAACAACAAGCCGATCTGCGGCCTCAACAAAGAATACCTCATAAGGAAACCGTCGTGTCAGTGCCCGGCGGACAATCCTGTGAATACGCGGAAAGCTCTCTGGATTTCTCAAAACAGCATTTAGTGTAGCATCAACGCACAAAAGAAAGTCTGACCCCAATCCTGGTGCGCGATCTTCGTACCAATCGAATGCGTCAGCCATTTCTGCCTCTGCTTCAGGGCGGACAATGAGCCGTCGGCTCATTGTCGGCTCCTGATGCGTTCTCTCACCACTCCCCATGGAGAACCTTCGTCGGGATTAAGGTGATACGCTTCCAGTCGACGATCAAGCTCCGCCTCTTGTTCGGGTGACAGACTGACTTCATTCGGTACTTCTACGATTGTATCCCAAATGTCCTCCACGAGCTGAATTCGCTCGGGAATGCTGAGGCCTAAAACGTTTGCTTTAACTAATGTAGTCATGATCTATTGAAATTACCATGTGACTAGGTGTGATTCAATCTTTTTGCTTCGAACGCACGCCTCTCCCTTTTCAAAACCATAGCGTAGCGGCGGTTTTGAAATAGGTGAGCAGGCAATTGTTAGCCGACTCGTCTTTCCACAAGATCACCCTCAACATACTGATGAATCATTGCAGATATAAGCGTCTGATAGGGCATTCCCTTCTCCATGGCCTTCTTTTGGACACCCTTAAGGTCGTGATCGTAGAGTCGTATTGTGACTCTGCGGTCCTTGCGGAACGTTTGCTCCGCCATGGACTGGATCGCCTCCCGTTCTTTTTTTGAGGGTGATGATAGCTTCAGTCTTCCCTCGTCGTATGCACTAAGAATATCCTGTTCTTCTTTATCTAGTTTCATTCTTCTCCCCTTCTTTCTCGAAATCGCGTGTTGCTTTTCGACTTGGGATTATCGTCTTCAAAAACACGTACTCATCTTCTACCACGTGAGGGACGATGTGGATGTACCCCTCTACATTCACAAAATACAGCTTCTGTCCCGGGTACAGCTTCTGATTGGGATGATCGGAAGTCTTCCATATATCACCTTGAGACAGGTGAAAAACAATTTGCTCAAAGGAAATATTACGTTCTCGCTTAAGGATCTCATTTTTCTCTGGGTTCCACTCATATTTCATGGCATTACTGTGCATGTTTTGTGCGCACAACACAAGAATATTATTATCGGCTTCCAACGCGTGGGTGACCATTTTCAGGAAGTCGTGTTCGCCTTCCTGAAATATGTGTCCACTCGGATGTTGGACTATTTCATTTCTTGAACAAATCGCGGTGCGTTCCGGTACGTTCGAGCTGGAGCGTCGTATCGTCCGTGGTGTAGATCAATATCCAGTCCGGTTCAATGTGGCAATCGCGGGAAGGTTTCCACGCTCCGACAAGCGAATGGTCTCGGTGCTTTGTTGCAAGAATATTGCCAACGGCAAGTTCCTTTACGATCTCTCGAAGCTTCGCGAGATCTTTTCCCCGCTTACCCATCTTCTTTATATCACGTGAAAACTGCGAGGTTTGCAGGATCCGCTTCATTTCTCCCAGCTCTCGAACATTTCGTCCAGCGAGTCGAACTCTGTGACATCCTCACCTTTGCGACTCTTGGCAAGAGTGGCTGCGGTAAGGGCATTCGGTATCTCAACTGCAAATGGCAATCCACCGCGCAGAGAAATCTGACGGTAGAATATGCGAATCGCTTCGGTGGGCGAGATGCCAAGCTTATGCAAGACTCCCTCTGCTTTGCGTTTCGTCTGCGGTTCAATTCGGGCGTGTACGGCTGCTGTTTTCATGATGTTAGTGTGTCACATCTGCAACACACATGCAAGTAATTATCAGGGCAAACGCATCTAATTTTTCGTATTGGAACCTCTTTTTGGCTCGTTTCTTGCTTTTGAACCGCTCCTTCTTGTGTCCTGGATGCCCAGATCCGCATAGCTCTTAGCCAATTCCATGAACCGTTTGTATTCGTCGCAACTCTTACTCGAATACCCTTACCCGATCGGCTTACACGGTTGGTGGAGCCCAAATCATAGCACCCCCGCAGGATGATTATACGAATTCCACGAGAGAAAAAAT
>CAZRCN010000266.1:0-2889 GCA_964598575.1 uncultured Victivallales bacterium
AAACGTAGGGCAGGCACCTTTGCCTGCCCAATCGAGCATAAGCACCCTCACAACAATGCTAACGAGCGGGCAAAGGTGCCCGCCCCACGCTCTCGCTCCTCCCTCTGTTACTCCTTTCGATTACTTCTTGATCACACCCTGCACGTTCAGGATTTGCCTATCGACGGATTTTTGATGTACGTCTCGCCGCCACCTTGCTGCACCATGGGGTCACCGACTTCGCGACCTGCAATGGAAAGGACTTCACCGGACTAGGGTTTACACGCGTGTGGAATCCCTTTGTATAGTCAACAACCGCATTTGTCGGCGATTGAATGGATTCAGGCCCTGCGCTTATGTAACCGTTGCGAAATGGGATTGTTCTGTACGCAATAAACCATAATTATCCCCTTGCTTTGTGTGCTGTTATTCGATTGAATGGGGTTGTTCTGTGATTCTAATACCAAGCATGTAATGATTAAACGACTTATCATCAATGATTTGACCAAGTGGAAGACATCACCACAAAGGCGACCGCTTGTTTTGCGCGGAGCAAGGCAGGTTGGCAAAACGGTGATTGCCCGTCTATTTGGCGAGCAATACGACCATTTTTCAGAGCTGAACATGGAGCGTACAGATGATGCGCAATTATTCAAACGCGGTCTTTCGGCCACGGAACTCATTCAAGCGATCAAGCTGAAACTCGGAGTCCCGGCAGACACCTCCTCCTGGCTATTGTTCATCGATGAGATCCAGGCGTGCCCACCGGCTGTAGCCATGCTACGCTATTTCCACGAAGACGCTCCCGACGTGCATGTGCTGGCCGCCGGTTCTCTCCTCGAAGCAGCCTTGCAGCGGGAGCATATTTCTTTTCCGGTTGGGCGGATGGAATTCCGTTACGTATATCCAATCAACTTCGAGGAATTCCTTCATGCGGTGGCAGCCCCCAACGTCCTTGAAGCCTATCATGCAATTCCTTCCCCAGCCTATGCCGAAGACGTCTTGTTTGAATTCTATCATAAGTATGCACTGATCGGCGGACTTCCGCAGGCCGTTGCCGTCTATGCGCAAGAAAGAGATGTCGTCGCCGTCAACAACATCTATGAGAATCTCTTTGCCGCCTATCTGGATGATATTCCCAAATACGCTAAAAAGGAAGGCATGAGGCGCATTATTAGGCATTGTTTGCGATCTGCACCGCTTTTTGCGGGAACGCGGATCCGCTTTGCCGGCTTTGGCGAGTCTGCATATGGCTCACGAGAATGCGGTGATGCCTTGCGCATACTGGAGCAGGTCATGTTGCTGTCGCTGATTTACCCGTCAACCGCAACCGACATCCCATTCGCCAGGAACCTGCGCAAATCTCCGCGCTTGCAGTTTTTGGATACGGGACTGTTGCACTATCTGAGCAACATCCAGTCTGAATCAATCGGCATTCGTGATCTTTCGGATGCTTTTCGCGGGCGGCTGCTTGAACAGATCACCGGGCAGGAACTTCTCGCAAGACGGTTTGATGTCAGGGAGGTGCCCCTGTTCTGGGTTCGTGACAAGACCCAATCGCAAGCCGAACTCGACTTTTTGGAAACGCACGAGGGCATACCGGTTCCGGTTGAGGTCAAGTCCGGCCCCGAAGGCAAACTGCGATCATTGCATGCGTTCATGCAACGGTCACAGAAAGCAAAACGAGCCATACGCTTGTATCGTGGCAGTTTCTCAAGGCAAGATGTGGATCATAAAGGCAAGCATTACGAACTCATCAACATCCCCTACTACCACGCAGCCAAAATCCGCGATTACGTTTGAATATGCCTGCTTTCAACCGACGTGACCAATGGTCTGTTCCCCATTTTATTTCTGTCACCGAAAAGCGATTAAGCGAGTAACAGGCACAATCCGGGATTGTAAAATCAAGGGGGTTGTGTGGATACTGCATGACCATGAGCTGAGAACGGACCAAATTTGTCCCTAATCTGGCATGTAGGACGGGGGCTCGCTATGGGCTGGTAATGTTCCCACCGTAAGATTCAGTAAAGTTTGTCACCTTGATTCCAGCACAGGTTATGTTCAGGCCGCTTGGGGAAGATGGATAATGTTTCGTCGCAGATCGCGCATCGTGCATAGATCGCCTGCGTCTGTTTTGCGTAGCGGCCTTGCCCCGTTTCGGCGTTTCACACCGAATTGGGCGCGGTTGCGCGCAAATACCTCTTCCACAAAAGCCTTTGATCCAAGTGCCACGCCATCCGAGAAGTAGCGCACGCGGCAATGCAGGGCATCTGCCAGTGATAGTTTCCCTTCCCCTGATAGCACGGCTTGAACCTGTTCGCGTGAAAACCCTGCTTTGCGCTCGCGTTCTTCTCCGCGGCAGTAGATTTGCTGTCGATAAAGTCCGCCAACGACGCTCCAGGTTGCCTCTTTCGATCCGTAATTGGCGAAAATGCCTGCAATGCCTGCCCGTGCTTGTTTGCCACCACCGCAAGCCTCTCCATATCCGCAGTATCGATACGCCTTTGGATCTTGGACAATGCCTGCCCGGACAGCATTCAGGTCAATGTAGGCCGCGATCGTTAAGAGGGCATTGTCAGTTTGCCCATTGCGTGCGCGGGTGGGTTCCAATAGAACACTCTTGAAGCGCTCCTCCCATAGCGTTCCCTTGCGATTGTGTCGTTTGTTGTGCCACTGCGTATAGCGCTGTTTAAGGGTTTTGACAAATTCGCTCACATCATACATCCGGCAGATATAGCGCTGACGTATTTTTTCAGCGTTTTCCGCCTCGCCTGCATCCCGCGCGGCTTTGATCCATTCAGCAATACGGTCCACCTGTTCAGTGGGGTAGAGGAACCGCAGGTGCAAGAGAAGTTCCTTGTCGCTTAGTTGTTTTGGTTCAGGCACTTCCAATAAAATGTGAAAGTG
>CAZRCN010000267.1:0-2874 GCA_964598575.1 uncultured Victivallales bacterium
GGCTATGCGTTACAAGAGGACATAGCCAGGGCCACCCGCCGTCTGCAACAGTTGGGAAACGACATTCTTAACCCACAAGACACAGGAGGCCCTTATGGAAAAACGTCTGATATGTCCCAGGAGTTTACGCAAGACCCCGAAACAATTCAGTTGGCTTGATCATCGCCTGGTCCGTGACCGCTATATCGACCGCTGCAGTCACCAGGCCGCAACCCTTTACCTGTTTCTGGTAACCGTGGCCGATGCCCAAGGCCTGAGCTATTACGCTGATCAAACCCTCTCTCAACGGCTCGGCATGGAGGGTAACATCCTGAGTAGCGCCAGGCAGGAACTCATTGAAATCGGCCTTGTCGCCTACCAAAAACCCCTCTACCAGGTGCTCGCCTTGGACAACCCCCCCGAGACATCCCACAAGTATCCTGGAGGACTCCAGTCCCTGGCACAAATCTTCAAACAAATCGGGGAGGGAGCCTTATGATCGACTACGAACTCTTTGCCAAGATCAGGCATCTCACCGAGCAGGAGAGGCTGACTCCTCCACAGATTGCCAATCAGCTCGCCCTGGACCCCAGAACGGTTCGGAAATGGATTGACACGTCCTTCAGGCCAAGAACCACAACACAAAGACACAGCAAACTCGACCCCTTCAAATCCGAGATCGTACGAATGCTCCAGAACTATCCCTACACCGCCGCCCAGATCTTCCTCCGCATAAAAGAGCAGGGCTTTAACGGCAGCTACAACATTGTCAAAAGATACGTCCGAAAGGTCAGGCCGCCCAAATCCCAAGCCTTCTTGACCCTCGCCTTCGCTCCCGGCGAGTGTGCCCAGGTCGACTGGGGATCCTACGGCACCGTCAAGGTCGGCTCCACAAAGAGAAGGCTCAGCTTCTTTGTCATGGTCCTGTGTTACAGCCGCATGATGTATGTGGAATTTACCGTCTCCCAGACCATGGAGCACTTCCTTGGGTGCCATCAGAACGCCTTTGATTTCTTCAACTGTGTCCCCAAAAAAATCATGGTCGATAATCTCAAGTCCGCTGTCTTAAAGCGCATCGTCGGCCAGGAGCCGGTCTTCAACCCCAAGTACCTCGATTTCGCCAGGCACTACGGCTTTACCATTGCACCCTGCAATGTCGGCAAGGGCAACGAAAAAGGCCGGGTGGAAAACGCCGTAGGCTATGTAAAGAAGAACTTCCTCGCAGGCCTTGACATACCGGATTTCTCCGCCCTCGCTCCCGCTTCCCGTCACTGGCTGGACTCCATAGCCAATGTCCGCATCCATGGACAAACACGGCAAAAGCCAATTGAACTCTTTCAAAAAGAGAAGCCCCTTCTAAACCCCCTTCCGGCCAACCCTTTCGATGTCGCCTCCGTCTACCAGGTCAGGGCATCCAACCAGTTCCGCATCCCCCTCGATACCAACCACTACTCGGTTCCCGCGGAGTACGCCTCTTCTCAGCTCACCCTAAAAGCATATCCCGATCGATTGTGCATCTACTCAGAGGGTAACCTCATAGCACGACATGCAAGAAGCTATGACCGGCACCAGGACTTCGAAGACCCGGATCATCCCAAAGAGTTGCTCAAGCAACGAAGAAGGGCTCAAGACCAGAAAATCTTCATGCGTTTCCTGGCCCTCTCACCAATGGCCGACCAGTATTACCGCAAGCTTGAGCTCCGCCGTATGAACCCCCATCATCACATAAGAAAAATCGTGGCATTGAGTGAAATCTATCCCCCTGACGACGTCAGAAGGGCCATCGAGGACGCCTTTGCCTTCGAGGCCTTCTCCTCAGAGTACATCACAAATCTCCTCGAACAGCGCTCCCGATCTCTTCCTCAACCCCAAGCCCTCCAACTCACCCGCCGAGAGGACCTCTTAAACATCAAACTGGATCAGCCCGATCTCACCATCTACGAAAGGAAAAAGGATGAAGAAGAATAACAGCCAACTCGACCAGCATCTGAAATACTTGAAGCTTCCGTTTATCAGAGACAACTACCACGACCTCGCCGCTCAGGCCGCCACGAAAAACTGGGCCCATGTGGATTACCTCGACAACCTCATCACCGGCGAGGCCGCCCTGCGACGCGACCGGTCCATAGAACGCCGTATACGTATGGCACGTTTCCCTCTAATCAAAACCCTGGATCAGTTCAACTGGTCCTGGCCAAAGAAGATCAACCGCCTCCAGGTCCAGAACCTCTTCAGGCTCAACTTTGTGCAGGACAAATCCAATGTCATCTTCCTAGGGGGCGTCGGACTTGGAAAGACCCACCTCGGCTCAGCCTTGGGATATGCCGCATGCCTGAAAAACTATACCGTCCTCTTTGCAACAGCCATAGACCTCATCAACACCCTTGCCGCAGCAAACAGGCAAGGCCGGTTAAAACAGGAGCTGAAAAAATACACCAGTCCCGCTCTGGTCATCATCGACGAGCTGGGTTTCTTGCCCATCGATAAGAACGGTGCAGATCTACTCTTTCAGGTCATCAGCCTACGATATGAACGAGGCGCATTGGTGATTACGTCAAATAAGGCTTTTAAAGACTGGCCTGAGATCTTCAACAACGACGCAACCCTCACCTCAGCTATCCTTGACCGCCTTCTGCATCATGCCGAAACAGTCCTTATCGAAGGAAAAAGCTACCGCATGAAAGAGCAAATCGAACCCTGAGACCCTTTCGCCGGAACCGTACAAATATCGGTTCCGGCCCCCACCTCAAAACATCCCAAACCTCATACGACATTTTTAAACGACCATTCTTGAGACATTTTCACGCGGCCGCTAGCACAAGGTGCACAACCGTTTCAAGTCAGGAAGGCAACATATCACAACGATCTTTCGATTCAAAGCACGAAACGACATTA
>CAZRCN010000268.1:0-2871 GCA_964598575.1 uncultured Victivallales bacterium
GGATTCGAACCCGCGGAACCGGTTAAGGTTCACACGCTTTCCAAGCGTGCTCAATAGGCCACTCTGACACCTCTCCTAAATAAACATCTTGTGTTCCAGACACATATCGGGAAGTTCCGATTCTGGATAACCATCAACTCCCTCAAAAAGTCGTTTCAAAAATATTCTTCCGCTTCCTGTCTTCAAGTATTTTTCACGCAGCAAAGCTTCGTGTCTTGTCGCATAAAATTCACAGTATTTCAAGTGCCAAGGAATCCCCCGAGATGTAAATCTTGACTTTGCTGCATTATGTTCTTCAAGTCTAACAAGAGGGTCTTTAGAAGAGCCAACATAACGTTTCCCCAGCTTGTCGCTCCACAATACATAAGTTGCATACATAAGCTTTCTCCGCCACAGGCGGATCCGCCAGTCCGCCACGGGCGGACGAGGTGGCGGACAAGCGTGCTCAATAGGCCACTCTGACACCTCTCCCTGTTGTGACGAGGTGGCAATGTACCCGACAATCGGCGGCTTTTCAAGGTTGTTCCCAACATTTTCTTTCCATCTATGCGTAGATGTCCTATGGTTTTGCTTTTGTGATACGAGCAGAGAGAGCAGGCACTATGAAAGAGAAACAGAATCGGGACTGGCTTACGTACCGGCCTGACATCAAGGTACTGGATTGTACGGTCCGTGATGGCGGATTGATTAATCAACACCATTTCGAGGATGGGTTCGTGAAGGCCATCTATGATTGCAATGTGGCAGCGGGCATCGACTACATGGAACTTGGCTACAAGGGCGACAAGAAGATCTACCTGCCGACGGAGCACGGCCCTTGGAAACACTGCGATGAGGATGACATCCGGCGCATTGTAGACCAGAATCCCTCCAACCTGAAAATTGCCGTCATGGCCGATGCGGACCGCTCGGATTATCATACGGATATTCTCCCCAAAAAGGACAGTGTTGTGGACCTGGTTCGGGTTGCCTGCTATATCCATCAGATTCCGCTTGCCTTGGAAATGGTTAAGGATGCCGCGGATAAGGGCTATGAGGTGATGCTGCAATTGATGGCGGTCTCCACGGTCCAGGAGGGGGAACTGGCAGCCGCGCTCGAGGTAGCGGCCCAATCGGATGCCGACGGTATGTATATTGTCGATAGCTTCGGGTCGCTCTACTCCGAACAGATCCGCGCCTTGACACGCATGTATCTGCAGGCATTTGCCGAATCAGGCAAAGTGGTCGGCATCCATGCCCACAATAACCAGCAATTGGCGTTTGCCAATACGATTGAAGCGATTGTAACGGGTGCCAATCGTGTGGATGCCACTCTGGCTGGCCTGGGACGCGGTGCCGGGAATTGCCCGATGGAGCTTTTGCTCGGTTTTCTGCATAACCCGAAGTACAAACTGCGCCCGGTGCTGGCCTGCACGCAGGAAACGTTGCATCCACTTACCCACGTCATGGATTGGGGCTACAGCATTCCCTATGCCCTAACGGGCCAACTGAACCAGCATCCGCGTATGGCCATTGCCTGCCGCAGCGGCGATAGCCCGGATGACTATGTTGCCTTCTACGATAAGCTGAACGACGAATATTCGTGAGCCCTCTGACGCAGCCACCATTAGCATTGCGGGCCATTATCAGGATCAAACGGATGCACCAGCAAACCGGAGCGTAGCTTGGGCTCGAACCAAGTGCTTTTCGGTGGCATTTCACGCCCGGCATCGGCAATGGCCATGACCGATTCCATGGAAACCGGACTCATGGCAAATGCAACCGCGGCCTGTCCGCTATCAACAGCCTTCTCGAGTGCGGCAGCCCCCCGGATGCCCCCTACAAAGGAAATCCGGTCGGACGTTCTGGGGTCCTGAATATCGAGCATCGGGCCCAGCACCCGCTCTTGCAGTACGCTTACATCCAATCGCGAAACCGGATCCTGATCCCGGGGCACGTCCCACCGCAATGCATACCATTGTCCATCCATATACATGCCGGCGGCACCTTCCGCTTGCGGCACAAAGGCAGCCTCCTCCTTATTAACCGTACATACCTGCTGTATACGTGCCAGGAAGTCACTCGGGGTCATACCCTGTAGATCGGCTACTACCCGGTGATAGCCCATCACCTGCAGTTGTTCCGCCGGAAAAAGAACCGATAGAAAACGGGTATGCTCAACGCCATCCGCGCCTGGTTCCACTTCATGCGCGGCACGCGCAGCAGCTGCCGCCCGATGATGCCCATCCGCTATATAAAAACGCGCAACCGATGCAAAGGCTTCCTGTAACGCCTGCGTATCGGGTACCTTCCACAAGGTATGTTCGACGCCATCGGATGCGCTAATATGATACAACGGCTCCTCTTGTTCTATCGATGCGACCAGTGCACCAATGGCCGGCTGGTCCCGGTATGTCAGGAACACGGGTCCCGTATTCGCTCGCAAGGTCTTGATGTGCCGCGTCCGGTCGTCTTCCTTGTCTCGACGGGTCTTTTCATGCCGCAGGATGCGATTGGCCTCGTAATCGGCTACATCGCAGCAGGCCACGACCCCCCGCTGCACATGTTCCCCCATCTGTAACCGATACACATACAACGCACGATCCGGATCCACGATAAAGATGCCATCTGCCAGAAACCGTTCCATCGCCGACCGGGCTTCCGCGTATACACTGTCATCGTGATCATCCACAGCATCCGGTAATCCGATTTCAGGCCGTACCACATGCAGGAAACTATTCGGATTGCCTTCTGCCAGCGCTTTAGCCTCGGCGCGTGTAACGGTATCGTAGGGAACAGATGCTACTGCGCTTGCGACCTCATGAAACGGTCGCCATGCCTTGAATCCATATATTTGCATCATGTCCTCCTGTTCAGAATGATTTGTATAAC
>CAZRCN010000269.1:0-2849 GCA_964598575.1 uncultured Victivallales bacterium
GTTCTCAACAGGTATGACTTCGGTCTGTAGACTATGCATGAAGCGCCCCAGATTTGCACGCGGGGTCTCCAGGTACAGATGAAAATGCGTGAGCATCAGACACCAGGCATACAGCCGTATGTCGTACGCCTCCACTCTCTCACCCAACTGCGCGACAAACCGCTCCCGCTCCGCATCGTCACGAAACAAACACACCGAGGGGTCCAGGCCCCGTCCAGTCTCCCAAGCGTGACCAGCCATCCTCACCGTAACGTGGTAAATCGCCCCTTCATATTCAACTCGTGGCATCCGTGGCATAGCAACGTACTATAACGACTTGATGCCCAAGTAAACTATTATCTTTAGGACCGTCCCTGATTTTCCCATCCCTCGTTTGTTCTGTCGTTCATGGCGGTCATCTCGCTTGTGGTGCTGGCCCCTCCGGCTGATCGACTGTTGCGCAGGCTCTCCTGGAGGCAATTCTTGTTGGGGGTATGCGGTTGGTGTGGGTATACGCTCGCCGCCTGGATCTGGCCGTTTTTGTTCGATCTGCGCCTGGTTGGTGGCTGCCTGTTGCTGGGGGCTGTACTGCTGCAGCGTGCCGCCGCACGCGCAAACACGCAGCCCATGCGCCTGCCCAAGGCGCTGCGTATGCTCGTTGCCGCGCAGGCGGCTGTCCAGATCGGTCTTGTCATCCCATATTCGGCGCTCTATTTCGGGAACTATTCGGTTGCAGGCACGGTTGTGAATATGCTGGCCATCCCGTTGTCCGGCTTCCTGGTACCGAGCTATCTGGCTGTGGGACTGGTGGGGCTAGTGCCGGGCGGCATCGGGACTGTGTTGGGTACGGTCGCGGCATTACCGGCCCGTGCGCTGACACAGATCCTCTGCACCACGGCTATCATCGCCCAAAATGTTACGCCCTTTCCCCTGATGCCGCTGCCTTCATCCACTGTCCTGGTGGCTTACTTCTGTGTGCCGACCCTGCTCGTTTTATATGCCCAAACAGGTCGGTTGCTCGCATTACCCCGCCTTCGCGCCAGGGTGCCTGTCGCCTTGGGGCTTTTCAGTGCTCTACTCCTTGCCTGGGGCCTTGTCGATTCGGCCTACCAGCGATTGCAGCCAGCTCGCCTGCTGATACCGGACATGACGGCGAGCACCCGCCGCCCGACGGTCCCGCACGCGATCCTGCTCCAGGGCCACCGCGCCACGCTGATTGGCCGTTGCTCGGAGGGCGACATGCGCTATACGCTGACCCCGATCCTGCGCGCCTTCGGTTTGCCGCGCGTTACCGCCTCTGACGCCTCTGCCGCCGCGCCTACCGAATTCGCGTCAGCAGCCGGAATTGTCGTTCAGAAAGAAGCGCACTATACCCTCATCAGGCAAGCTTCCCCGGCGCGTCCAATCATGCTTGTGCCCTCGGTTGCTGACTTGAAAGCGCTGGCCAAACAAGCGGGCAAGACGCCGCTACCCATGCTCGACACACTGATCCTGCCTTGGCATGTCGGAGCAAGCCGGAGCCATGCTGCATTTCGCGATAGCGCGACCACCCTGGTTTTGGTAACGTCCCCGCGAACCGTGATTGTCTGCGACGGTGCGCAGCTTGAAAGCTTGCAGGCCTTCCGGGACGCATTGCACAAAGCTGGACGCAACCCGGAGCTACGAACCACCGCTGATACAGGATTACTGACACTCAGGCTAAATGGAGCTAAATAACACAAAACGCAACGATTTTGAGCACACGATAGACAACACTGCAAAAAACACAGAAAGGAACGGTAAAGCAATGAAGGAGAACGGAATGAAGGATCGGTTAGATGAAGTTGTATCACGCTATGCAATGGCAGAAAAGAGAAAGAGGATTGGAATGCAGAAATATGTGGTGGTTGGGTTAATTTGTCTTGGGATGAGTGGAGTGGTGAGGGCGGAAATAGCCGGAACCGTGCAGGGAAGTTATTATGTGTCCGGGGATAATGATGTTACGGGAGGAAAAGCTTTTGTTCAAAAATCTTATTCTCCTAATTTAAATCCTTCAGCTGAAGTTATTGTTGGTTCTGAAGACAATTTTGGTTTAATTATTGGTAATAGACATGGTGATTCTGATAAACATTTAGGTTATTTTGTTGGTTTTGAAAAACAAGATGATTTTCAAGATATTACTGCTATTTTAGAAGGCAATTATAATAAAACTGGTGCTTATGTTAGAGGGCATGCTGGTGATTTAGCAAATGGTGCTGATGTTGGTGTTAGACGAACTTTAGTTGATAAAAGATTACAAGTTATTGCTGAGGTAGCAGGACATTTTTATGATACTGAAAGAGTTGGTACAGTTTCTGCTGGGTCAATTGGTTTAGAAGCTGATTTTTGTTTAGGTAAAAAACTTAGTTTGTTTGCTAACGCTCGTGGTCTTTCTGATGAAAAATTAACAGGAGAGAAATATTCAGTTAATGCAGGTTTAAGATACAACATTGGTGGTAAAAGAGATTCTTTTAATAGATTACCTGCAGATCTAGGTTTAGATTTACAACACATGGACTTAGGTAAAACTTATGTTCCAGTTCAAACTGTAAACTCTTCTGGTGCAGTAAGTGAAACTTATGTATCTCAAAGTGATTTTGATAGTGGTGTAGAAAGTGGTAGTATTACTCCAACAAATGGTGGTGGAAATACAACTCCAACAACTGGTGGAACAACTGGCCCTGTAATCGTGGATGGTGGAGATTCAACTGGAACTGGAGATAACTATGATGATAGTAATAGTGTTGATCTTGGTGATGGTGATACTGGTAATACTGGAGGGGATGATAGTGCTGGGTCTGGTGGTACTAATCCAATAGGTCCTCTTTAAATTTTCAATTAATTTTTCATTT
>CAZRCN010000270.1:0-2844 GCA_964598575.1 uncultured Victivallales bacterium
TTTACCGGCAATTGTGAGTGATGTGGGGGAAATGCCAGAAATTGTAGAAAAGTCCGGAGGAGGTTGGGTTGTTGAGCCGAATGACGTGAATGCCTTGGAAAAAGTGCTACGCTGCGTATGCGAGAGCACAGCAGACGACTTGCGTGACCATGGAGCGCGACTGCAAGAATATATTTGTGAACACTACTCGATGCAGCGTATGTCGGATGACTATGAGAAAGTGTATGAGCAGAGGGTCCCGTTGGAACAGGGTTCCACAGGGCAGAGGGCATAGGAGTGGAGAGTGGGGGGGATGGTTCCAATGTTCAGCTTTCCACATTTCAGCTTTTGTCAATAGAGGGAGTCGGGTGTGAGTCGGACAGATAGTATATATGGTCAGACGATTTGCGGTGCTGTGAGCTTGCGAGGGGAAGTACACCCCGAAGTCGTTCGCGACATGCTTGCATCATTTCTCCCGGAAGGAAGAAGCACAACGCTACATTCCCACTCTCCCGTCTCAAACGTTTCGCCCCCACGCCACCACTGGGCTGTTGCAGCCACATGCGAGCCGATTGCCACGCAAGGGGCGCAGGTCTGGTTTGATGGCGACTGGGAACTCAATCAATTTCTATCCACTGCTTCTTCTGATCTACGACCTCCGATCTCCGCCTTCTGGCGCTCTCTTCCCGGGGGTTGGTGTGGCCTGCGGGTTTGCCCTGATGACGTCGTCGAGTTGGCGTGTGACCGCATTGGTCTTCGCGATTTGTATTATACGCAGCATGAGAATGTCTTGTATTTTTCAAATGTCATTCGAAGCTTTTATCGGATTCCCGGGTGGAGCACAGGCACCGATGCCTCCCGTGTGTGTGAGTATATGGCATATCGGCGTATTGCAGGACGGCACACCATGTATCGCAATGTGGATCGCGTATTGCCGGGTGAAGTTGTTCGCATCTCTTTCCAGGGGAAACAGAAGCATGATCGATTTTGGGCATATGGTTGGTATGATCAGGCCCCGGCAACGTCCCAAGAGCTGTTGCACAAAAAACTTCAGCAACAATTACAATCGATTCGTGATGATCCTGCTTTAGACACTGTCCTTCTGTTAAGCGGCGGTGTAGATTCTGCCGGACTTCTCGCCGAGAGTTGCCGTGTTGGATATTCTTTGCCGTCATGGAGTCTCACGCCAGATGATGTCAGCTTCTCTGAGCAGCAGGCCATTCATGCCATACATGCGCACCTCGGCACACAAGGTGATTTCCTGGAGGTCGGTGCTTCGACCCTTCTGCAAAACTTGGAGGAGAGCCATATCGTGCTTGAACAACCGGTTGTTCATACCATTGCATTATTGCACATGGAATTATACAGATCTGCGCACGTTTGTGGGCGCAATGCTTTTGTTTGCGGAGAAGCGGCAGATACCTTGTTTGGATATGATCGATTTGCTCGCTATCATCAGTTGTGGCGTTGTTCGAATCCTGTGCTAAATCATTTGGCCCGTATTGTGGCCAATGCCACACAAAATTCCAAAGCGTTACTTTGGTCTCATTTGACATCAGATCACTGGATGGAGTTTGTGTGTCGGAGTCGTGCCTATTTTGGTGACACGATGCTGCAGGAAATTGTCTGTGATTGGCATGATCCCCATCAAGAACGCTTACGTATTTTGCGCGAGGCAATGTCCGCGATAGAAGACAGAAATGTTGGCAACGCTGCTTCTATGGCTGATATGCGCGTTGAGGCTTGTTCCCGCTACTATTTTGAGACTTTCATTCAAGACTGCCGAATTTTTGTGGCGCTTGGACGTGCCGCAGGAATGGAACCAATATTGCCCTATGCTGCGAGTTCCATTCGCGATCTTGCATTATCGCTCCCAGCTGCAAGGAAATTTCGTCACGGTTGTGGTAAATATCATCTCAAAAAGGCAATGGAAGCTTGCCTACCCAGCGACATTGTCTGGGGCCGCAAGAAGAGCGGAGAACAGCCGTTGGGTAGATGGATGCGCGAAGACGCAATGTTTCGGGAACTACTGGACAACCTGTGCCGGAATCGTTCCCCAGTGGCGGAATACTTACAGATCGATTCGATTCGGCTGTATCTTCGGGAACATATGGCGCAAACGCATGACTGGAGTGGTCTTTTGTGGCAGGTGTTGAGCTTGCATGTGTGGCTGCTTGGTGTAGAGAATGGTTTGGATGGGGATGAAACACCAAGGCACTACGGGCACTAAGGCCTCTGCGAGAGTCTCCCCTCTCCTCCACCGCTGAAGAACTCTCGCTGATGGCCAGTTCGAGGAAATCGTCGGCTTCGGCTCGCTCGGTGTGTTGGCAAAAGCAAAGAAAGCTGGCATAATTGCTGAGCGGTCTGCGGCTTTCTGCTTGAAATATGGGTCATATGATTGGATACCTTTTAGTAACAAATAGGAAGTGACTATGTACACAACGATAGAGGCAGATATAGAAAATGGGTTTGTTAGGACCTTGGACGCATCGCGTTTACCTGCGCACGCGCATGTGCTGATCACGCTGTTGCCGTCGCCAACAGGGAATTCGGCGGCTAAACATGAAGAGGCGGAGGGGCGCGCTCCGCGCTGGGGAAAAGCGGTGATTGCATCCCCGCACTCCATATCAGCAACGGCTGCTTGCAACGCGGTGGCCAGCGATGGAAAGCAAGGCTAACATATGACAGGCACCGTGCCTGTCCCGCATTGCTCCCCCCGTACATTTACCCCCTATCCCTTTTCGTGTATATCGTGTATTTCCGCTTGCCCGGCGTAGCCTTTGGCGAAGCCTGGGTGGTTAAAATCTCCCCCCCCCGAGCATAAGCCATTCGCCCAATTAGCGGTTAAAAACGAGCATAAGCTTC
>CAZRCN010000271.1:0-2838 GCA_964598575.1 uncultured Victivallales bacterium
ATCAAGCTGCCCATCTAGCATATCGTAGATGGTATCAGCAAAGCTGTCCTGGATATTTTCTAGCATTTTTTGATAGAGTTTATCTATTTCATTGGTAGACCTTTTTGCTTCTTCTATTTCTGCATCAGCTTTTTCCTTGATGAGCCTAATATACTCATTTCGAACTTTCTTATCGTGAGCGAGAGCTTCATTAGCAGCAGCAATTCTTTGGTCTCGGACGTGCTTAATGTACTCAACCTCAGTCATTTGGAGCTTAGCAATTTCGCCTTGAAGATCACCGATTTTATCTTTATAGTTCTCAGTGATGCTTGCTTCTTTAAGGCTTTCTGCAAGGTTTCTAAAATCTTCAGCTGTAAGCTCAGAGCTTTCCCCAAGCTGCTGGATGAGCTTGTTTATGACTTCCATTGGGAGTTCAGCCTCAGAGAATTCTTGCGACATCTCCTTTAGGTAATCAGTAAGTTCCTTTGGACCAAGCTTACCTTTTTCAAAGAGATCGACACTTTTTTGTAATGATGCAACAAACTCATCTTCTTCAGAAGTCAGTGCTTTCGTAATTTTTTCAAGCTCAGCTTTTTCTTCGTTGTACTGGTTTAAAGCTTCAATGTTTTTATAAAGGGCTATAACTTCGTTTTGCAAAGCCTTAGGAACACCTTGCAGTGCACTCATCAGTGGTTCATTAGCAAGAGCAGCTTCCGTTATTTTGTCTGCTAAGTCTTTATATTCACCTCCAATTCCAATCAATGTACTATGAAGTTCAGCAAAAGAGTCTTCCATTTGTCCTTGGACAAGTGCATTTCTTGTTTGTTCTAAAGCTTTATTGTAATTATTTTGTGCTTCTTCAGCTCCTTCACTTCCTTTTTCCATAGATTTTAGAAGTTTTCTGAACTCTTCTAACTTTTTCTTTAAGTCTTCCGCTCCTTCAGGAGCTTCAAGATCGACAGATGTAGCAAGATCCAACTCCTCTCCAATAGCCCCCATAGCTTCAGTTACATAACCAGAAAGATTTCCTAAAACTTCTCTAACATTTTTCCCATACTCCTGAAAGAATGTTGCTCCTTTAGCTTCCTCTGGACCTTGATCAACAATCTTTCTTCTTATCTCACTTACTTTTTCCTCTCCCTCCATTAACCCTGCTATCCATTCAGCTGTAGCCTTACTTCCTTCTCTTGCTAATTTATCAGCAAAAGAAGCAGCTGTAAGAGCTTCTAAAGCTCTAGTTATATCTTCTATTTTTTCTGTAAACTCCTCAAATCTTTCCTGTACAGTTTTTATAGCTGCACCGATAGCAATTATAGCTGCTGGAACAATAAGTGCCCTTGAAGCTAAAGTAACTAAAGCTCTTCCAGCCCAAATAGCCATTCTGCCAAATGTGTGAAGCACTGATGTTGCCGCAGATATTATCATAAAATCAACTATAGCATTATAAACGGCCTCATTTTCTCTTTTAAATCTTTCTAAAGCTTCAATAGCATTATAAATACCAGTTCCAAGTCTTGCTGCTCCAAAAATCATGTTCTCAAAGCCACTCATAACAACATCTAGTCCGTCTCTTACTACTAAAAGTGTCGCAGCAAAACGATCTTGAGCTTCAGCATTATCAAGCACAGCAATCATATTATTTCTATGCTTGATGATAACGTCTCCGAAAATATCACTTACACCTTCATATTCAGATGCAAGTTGCTGTGCATAAGTAATGCTCCTTTTCATTACGTTATTCCAAGCTGTCCAAGCCTGAGATGGATCAGATTTCAATATTTCTTGAATCATGTCCTGTGCAAGAGGACCAATTTTTTCAAGAACGTTCATGAGAATTTCAGTCTGGTTAGTCTGATCCCTGAGCATCTGAAGTTCTTTTTTAGAAATAACCTCAAGATTAACAAGCATCCTAGCAAATTGGTCAGTGGTACGAATTCGACCGTCCATGAGAGCTTGAACTTCCTGACGAATCTGCCTGGTGATACTCCCAGTTGTTCGAGCAACCATATCAACGACGTCAACGAAGGAAACGAAGCCTTGCATAGCCTTGCCAGTAATTTGCGTTACATCAACGCCATGCTGAGCAACTTCGTCCATTGCTACTGAAAGATTACCGAGGGAGGAAACTGACTGGATAGATGCGCGGGAGAGTTCTTGAACAACTCCTCCGACTGGTTCAAAGGCATCGTGGAAGTCTATTGCACCTTTACTACCTACTGAAAGAAAAAAGGCGAGCTTGCTTTGGAGGGCAACAAGCTCGCCTGTTTCTTGAATTGCTTCACGGTAAGTCGAAACAACGTTTCCAAGAGCATTTTCGAAGGCGTTCATAGCCCGATAAACAACGGTGAAACCTAATCCAACCTGCCCGAATCGTTTCCACCAGTTATCAAGGACGCCTGTGAATTCTTGTCCACGTTTATTGGTAGTTCTAAGAGTTCCTTGAAGTTTTTTATGTTTTTTAGTGTGATTATCAACAGCTCCAGAAAGAGTGTCCATTTTCTTTCCAAGCTGTGCATAACCACTTTTACTGAGTGCATCTTTACTTTTTAGGATTTCTCTGTTAAGCTTATTTATATCGCTTTTCAGAGCTTGAGTCTGTTTAGAACTTACTCCTTTTACATCTATAAATTTTTTAGCAAGGGCATCAAGCCTTTTGTTAAACTTGTCAACTTCTTGTGTAGGAAAAGTAAATTGGTCTTTAGACTTTTTTCCGCCAACTCCGCCTTTACCTATATCCTTAACTCTTTGTTCAAGGCGATTTATTTCCTTGTCAAACTGGTCAGATATAAGTTTTAAATTAACACTATAAGTCCTATCCATCTTTCCCTACCTTTGGGATGAGTCCACTACCAGCAAGCT
>CAZRCN010000272.1:0-2834 GCA_964598575.1 uncultured Victivallales bacterium
ATAATAAAGTCATTCAAACTCAGAGGGAAGAAACAGAGCCGTATCCATCATGTCAAAACACAAGCGAAAACCAACTGCAGCGGAAAAGGCTGAAAAGAAACTGCGGCGGAAAGAGTACATGACCGTTTTCATCAATGGTAAACAGAAAAGGGTCAAACGACCACAGACAATCGACGGCCTGGATATGGACGAGTTTATTCGAAGGAACGCGGATCCCATATGGTTGCATCAAAATGAAATGTGGGAATATTATGATCGATGAAGATGAATCATGAAGCAACAGACGGGAGCGTTCGACGTTTGTTAATACCGCTTGGCAAATTCATTTGCCGCGTAGGTTGCAAAGGCAGCCTCATAGGTACCGTTCCAGATAGCGCATCTGAGTTTAAGCATTTTATTGCAGTTTGTTTTCAACCACCAGGCTCCACTTCGTTTCAGTCTGGTGTGGCAGATGAACTTGTTGGCTGATTCGATTCCGCCACTGCCTATATGGTAGCCACCGACCCGGGCACCACGATAGTTCATTTTCTTTTTGTTATTTTTCAGATAATTGATGGTCTTGCGGACTTGTTCTTTGACATCAGAAGATCTGGGTTTGAGTCTTTTCAGCCCCCCGATAACCTGGCTCACGCCGTGTTTGAAAGACAAGCGGGTCATGGTTCCATCCACCCATTCCAAGGCCTTTTTGGAGTCATCCGGGTATAAGGCCGGACCAAGGGCATGAATGTATTCAGAACAATGATAGAAATCCAGGATTTCTCGGCCATTGGGGAAAGCTTCGGTCATGGCCGTCCACAACCAGGAGGCACCATCACCGATCAGTCCAATGCGAACCTTATCTCTGGGAATACGTGCGGCTACAGATTTGAGATCTTTTTTGAGGATTTCCGCATCAGTTACTTGGTGCCAGCTGGCTAGATGAAGAATCCCATCCTCTCCCAGGAGGTAGATACGAAATCCCTTGGCTTCATTGTAATCGCCTTTATCACGTTTCTCGTTGCGTTTTCCTGGCGGTCGGATTGGGGCGTGAGCCCCATCTGTGGCGACCATAAGCACTGGACGCCATTTTGAGCCGGTAGGCAAGGTATCAATACGGTTTTCAATATCTTGCTTTGATGGGATGACCTGCTCCAAAGTGAGCTGTTCTCCAAAATCTTCAAGCAGATCATGCATGCGCCCCTCGCTGTAAGAGACACCGGTGGCCTTGGAAAAGAGCTGACTTGCTCTGTCAAATGGCATTTCAGCCATGAATTCCAGGGCGATATCTTGAAGATCGTGTTGTTTCCTTGAGGGAGAAATCTGCAGGTCATGATCAGCCGGAGCATACCCAATACCACACGGGGAACAATAAAAGTATGGACGATGGATTTGACTCGGACCGTGTCTCGTTTCAACGCCTCGCGAAGCTATCCGGAGATATTTATGCATCTTTCCGCAGTTCGGGCAGGGAGCGTATTCTTGACTCAAGGCGTCATGATGCAGCACTTCAATGACCCCCTGGAACATAGCTCCCATAAAATCCTGTTTATACTCCTGGAAAAGTTGACTCAGTTCATGAACAGTCAACTTCTGCTTTGCCTGTAATTTCGGAGCCATAGCGTCGACGAATTGATCAGCGGCCTTATGAGCCATGGCACGGGTTTGTTCAACAATATCTTGACTCTCAAGATCCGGAAATTCCAAGACACGGGCGGTGTTCATTTTGCACCTCCCGCACACAAGTGATCTTTGAAATCAGGGACCAAAGGATAGATGTAGACATCTTTTTTCTGGCCATGGTAGTAAAAGCGACCGTTCTTTTTGGCATGACCCTTGGTTTGCCCGACATAGAGCCAGTTAGCAGCCTGATAGCAGGTGCCGGTAAAACGGGATCGATCCACGAATGTTTCCAGGAGATACAGCGGATATCCATAAAAAGAGAGCCAATCTCTGACAAGGGTTTTTGCAGACAGGGCCAGCAAGTGTGAGGCTAAATTTTTGATCCGTACCCAGGGAAAAATGAGGAATCTGCTGTTGTTGACCACATGCCGTATATTTTTGTTTCGGGCTTCAGGATTCCAGTGAATACAATCGTCACGACAGTTGATCCGGAATACAGTGGAATTCCAGGCCAGACAAGCGACCGGCCGATCCTCGATGCAGGCCAGATATTTTAAGTGTGCCCCGACAATGATCTTGAGGCTCTGATAGTGAAATCGATGGACCAGATAATTCCATAACGGTTCCAGAGGGCTGTGCCGAACCATTCTCAGGGTTACTTTGGAAAACTCATCGAATCGACCCTCCATGGGGGTTTGCAAAATATCAGGTTCGGTTTCAGGCAACAGGAAGTAACGTCGATTTTGGTTAATTTGGGTCCCACTTTTCGATGGCGGGAGGGTAATAAGTTTCCTGGATTCAAGGTTACGTAATAAAATGCGGCAGACCTGGTCTTTCAAAAAACCGTTTTCTTGCCGCCAGTCCCAGGCAAGGCACAGCTCTTTGGAAATATATTTGCGGCCTTTACTCCAGTTTTGTTGAATAACTGACTGAATCTGACAAAGAACTTCGGGAGTGATAACTCGTCCCCGGATGATCAAATTGTCTTCCATGGCTTACCTCCTTGTTGAGAGGTAAGCTAACATGAACCCTACGGAGAACGCAACCCCTGGGAGACCCCTTTTTTACATTTATCGAATACTCCCCAACAGACAACACAAATACCTGTCTCTTCAATTATTCTTGATGAGGCGATTTATCCAAGAAAAGGGATTGATCACAGGCGGGTGGGCATATTTGCCGAAAACCTCAGGGATGGGAATAATACAGCTTTCGTGAACTCCATGTTGGGTTTC
>CAZRCN010000273.1:0-2814 GCA_964598575.1 uncultured Victivallales bacterium
TTTTACGCAGCCTACGCCCTTGACTTACCCACAGATTCTGCGGAAGACCCAGAAAGAGAAGGCGGCTTGGAACAAGAAGGTAAAAACCACCACGGCCCAGGCCCGCAAGCTCGAAGCCGAGATCGAGGAAATCAAAAACAACAAGATTTTTGAGAATGCCTTCGAGTGGCGCTTCGAATTCCCCGAAGTTTTGGACGATGACGGCACCTTCGTCGGCTTTGACGCCGTGATTGGCAATCCGCCCTACGTCCAGATCCAGACTCTACCTGATCCCATCAAGAGCGCATTAGCGCAGCAAGCCTATAAAACCTTTTCCAAAACTGCCGACCTCTATTGCCTGTTCTACGAACGCGGCGGCAACCTGCTCGCTCGACACGGCACCCTCTGCTATATCTCCTCCAACAAATTCTTCCGCTCCGGCTACGGTAAGCCACTGCGCCAGCTCATGATACAGGACTATGTTCTGCATCAACTGATCGACTTCGGGGAATTGCCGGTCTTCGAGGCGGGCACCGATCCCGTCATTGTGCAATTCGGACGCAGCGGCAAATCAACGATCCTTACTGCCACCATCAAGCAGGCGGCAGACATGCTGGTGTTGCCCGAAACGATTGCGGCCACCGGCTTTGATCTCGAACCATCGTCCCTGTCCGAACACGGCTGGTCACTGGGCGGAGTAGCCTCTGCTGGCATTTTGGAAAAAATGCGGGCAGCCGGTACGCCCCTTGGTGAATACGTAAACGGCGAAATCTATCGAGGCGTGCTCACCGGCTTTAATGAAGCCTTCACGCTCACAACCGAGCAGCGTGATGCGCTTGTTACGGCCTATCCCAAAAGTGCCGAGATCATCAAGCCATTAGCCAAGGGCGATGATGTCCGCAAGTGGCATATACGCGACAAAGGCCGCTGGATCATCAGCACCCAGATTGGTGTTGATATTGAACGGTATCCGGCAATATTCGAACACCTCAAACAATGGGAACCCCAACTACGCAAGCGGCAAGACCAAGGCGAGCACTGGTGGGAATTACGTGCCTGCGCCTATTACGATGCGTTTGAGAATCCAAAGATTCTTTTTCCAGACATCGCAAAAGAGTCACGCTTCGTGTTGGATCGCGAAGGCGTCTACACGACAAATACGACGTATTTGATTCCATCATTAGACTCTTCCTTGCTGGGAATACTGAATTCTTCAGCTATATGGTTTTTTGCCAAGAATGCTTTTTCTTCGATGGGTGATGCCAATAAAGGTGGACGTTTACGGTTCTTCACCCAGTTTGTAAACAGCCTACCCATCCCTGCCGCAACGCCCGAGCAAAAGCAAGCGATAGAAGCGCTCGTCGACCGCATCCTCGCAGCCAAGCAAGCCGATCCCACCGCCGCCGTCCAGCCCCTCGAAACCCAAATCGACCAGCTCGTCTACCAGCTCTACAACCGCACCCCCGCAGAAATCAGCCTCGTGGAGGGGGGCAAGAAATGATTGATTTTGGGGCTTGTCCCATAGATACTTACGGGAGGTGAAAATATGGTAACTGTGCATCCAGAGTATGTTGTTGACGAAAAACAAAACCGAAAAGCGGTTTTGCTCCCTGCCGCGGAGTGGGATCTGATTGTTGGCGAACTGGAAGATTTGGATGCCATCCGTGCCTACGATGCTGCGCAACCGAATAGGGGGATCGGCTACCATTCGAAGAAGCAGTCCGCGAAATGCAACAGGGCTGCAAAGCGTGAGTTATTCGATTGAGATTTTGCACTCTGCTCAAAAGCAGCTTTCAAAAATCGACAAAACCAACCAGCCGCGAATTATTGATGCAATTCGAGGGCTTGCTGATGATCCACGTTCTTCAGGCGTTTGTAGTTCCGCCTTTAGGCGGCAGAACCCATAATGAGAATTGTTGGGATATTTGGCAAGAGCATTGCCAACCCGATATTTCACCCGTATACTCGGACTCGTTTACTTGGATAACGCAACCGGCCTGAACAGCCAATCGCCGTATACGTGATCCGTACGTTTTGTGGTCAGCGAGGGGCCTCCCCGCGAGGGGAGCCTCTATCCCAATTGGCATGGAGATTATAGAGATGCATGAAGAGGTCGCCATACTGATCGTCCTGATTGCAACGGCGATTCCCTGCCTTATCTCCTACGCCATCATCCGCTTTGCGCCTCGAGCACGGTACTTGCCGTCGTTCCTGCTCGGCATAGCAGGCTTCTGTTTCTTCATCTCGGGAGCCAGCACCAAGCCAACCGGTGGTGGGATATCCGGTTTCAGTGACTTCTCCATCTTCGCGGAGTTGATTCTTGGAGGAATCTTCATTCTTGCGGCCGGAGTCGCATTTCTGCTGTCCTTTCTGATGTACAGGTGGTGGAGGTCACGGCATGAGCGATAGACAGCGTTGGGATTGGGCACAGCTCGCGATCCGCTTCCTATTCGGATTCTTCCCCGGGATCCTGTTGGGCTTTGGTTTCTGGATCCAGATGTGCCGTCCCCCGCAATCACTCGGAGCAATGCAGCATGTCCCTCGACTCGTCACGGAATGGCTAGGTTTAGAGCAGATCGTTGACTCGGGGACGGTTGGAACTACTGTTGTCGCCATATTCGCGATCATATCGGGAGTGATTGTGGCCGTTTGGCCCTCAATTGCGAAATGGTTTTCCCACAAATAGCGGAAGAGGAATATGGAGAGCGGAGGAACACGAAGGAATATGAGCGTACGCACACATCTGCTTTGTGTCGCACATCTACTTCTGCACGGCATTTGGTAGACTGTTCCTTTTCGGTCGTATTGCCGTTGTTCTTACTATGATGTGAAGGA
>CAZRCN010000274.1:0-2806 GCA_964598575.1 uncultured Victivallales bacterium
TGGCATCAATCAGGATTGTACCACTTGTGATGATGCAGTACTGTAGTGGCGAATGCTTCCAAGTTTGGGGTAGATATGGATTTTTTCGAATACCAAGATCAAGCACGACGGCGAACATTTCTGTTGGCTTGCATCTATGTCGCCACGATCCTGGTGCTGATCCCGCTGGTCTATCTGGTCTTGCTTTGGATCACACGGGCGGTGCGGTCGGGATATAACTTTTTCGAAGGACATACCGACTTAAGCGGCACATTCACGCCTATACCGCATCCGGGGTGGTGGGATGTGCCGCTTTTTGCCTGGGTGGCTGGTGTGAGCATTGTGCTAATCATTGGCGGTACATTGTATCAACTCTGGAGCCTTTCACGGGGGGGACACACCATCATGCGCCTTCTTGGGGGCATATGGGTAGACCCAATCTCGTCTGACCCAAAGCGCCGTCAGTTACTCAACGTTGTGGAGGAGATGGCGATCGCCTCGGGCGTTCCAATTCCCGATGTCTATCTGATTCCCGGACGCCAGGGCATCAACGCGTTTACTGTAGGCCTCTCGTCCGACACCGCGGTTATCGGGGTAACGGAGCCATGTTTAAAACGACTGGATCGTTCTGAACTACAGGCCGTGATCGCCCACGAATTCAGTCATCTCCTCTGCGGGGATACTCAACTGAAGACGATGCTCACCGGACTTATGCACGGACTGGTATATGTTGGATCGGCGTCCAACAATATTTGTCTGCAGGCAGTCAAAGGCAACCTGACGATGCTAGTGGTCGGGGTCTTCGGACTGATTTTTCTGGCTCCCTTTACCTGGCCATTGATCCTGGTCTTGCAGATCGGAATAGGCACATCCGACACCCTCAAGCGCTTGGTATCGCGACAACGAGAGTATCTGGCAGATGCGGGCGCCCTGCAATTCACCCGTAATCCACTCGGCATCACTGGCGCGTTAAAGAAGATCGGAGGTTTCTCTGCCGGAAGCTATATGCGCGGCTCACCCACCCGCCATATCAGACACCTTTTCTTCGCACATCCCAGAGGAGGATCCACGGTTACTGAGGGTTGGCTGGCAGCACACCCTCCCTTAACTGCGCGCATCCGTCGCTTTGAACCTGATTTTTCAGGTGATTTTGAATATGTGCCGTACCGACCGAAAAAACAGGCAGCAACAGGAAGTGCCACACCCGGTGTCGACCCGGAGCTGACCACTCTCGACGGGGTGGCTCGCATGGCCGTCGCTCCAGCCATGCTCCTACATACGGTCGGCGCTCCTCAGGAACAGCACCTAGCCATGGCGACAACGTTGCTACAATCATGTCCGGATTCATTGGAAGATTTGACGCGCACTTTGACGGGCGCCCAAGGTGTCATTTTCGGCCTGCTTTTGAGTCATGAACCGAAAACACGCGAGGATCAACGCGCCTACCTGCGCAAAGCGGTCGATGCTGCGGTACTGAAAGCAACAGAACAAGCTGACAAAATGCGTGATTCGCTCTTAGAGAAACGTCGACTGCCAGTGGCCATGCTGGCCATACGTAGCCTGAAGCAGCTCGGCAAGAATGGATATACACGATTCACTGGACACATGGATCGACTCATCGAGGCAGATGGACAAATTGATCTTTTCGAGTTTGCCCTGAAGCGTATGATTCTGCGGCGAGTCGGCCTTGGCTGCAACGCAGTCGCCTCCACGACACCAACCCGGCGGCATGGCCAGATAGCGTCAGTGCGGGATGCATGTGGCGATCTGCTCTCTTGTCTTGCCTACTGGGGCACCTACGAGCTGATGGATCAGGATCAAGCTTTTCGGATAGCCGCCGCAAAACTTGACGACAATACCGGTTCGTTACCGCTACGGAGCTACAAGGAATGCACCTTGCCCTTGCTGGACCGGGCACTAGACCAATTGAACCTATGCACACCATCTCTCAAAAAACACATACTCCAAGCCTGCATAGACTGTGTCGCTGCCGATGGCAAGACGTCCGTTACCGAGGCAGAACTGCTTCAATTGATTGCGGATGCGCTCAACTGCCCGATGCCACCGATCGGAACGATTTCACGATAGATTTGTTGTTATGAACTCGTGACATACCGGTCCAAAATACGTTTTGGCTCTTCCGCAGAATCTGTGGGTAAACTCCGGCTCGGGGAGTTCGCCCATCGTGTGAAATAGCGCTATTTTAAGTGTCAGCTGACGATTGAACACCTACTTCCAGACACATGGGAAACGCACTGGCCTCTTTCTACGGTCGAAGGTTTCACTCACGAGCAGATGGTCGATAGACGTAACCGCTTCAAACACACGATCGGGAACCTTACGCTCCTTACGCAGGGCCTCAACTCAAGTGTTTCAAATGGCCCTTGGAACGATAAGCGAGTCAAGCTAGGAGACCAAGCAAAACTGAATATGAATCGTCGCCTCGCGAAGCAGGAGACTTGGAGTGAATCAGAAATCGTAGAGCGCTGCAAAGTCATGCACGAGCTTGCCTGCGAGATCTGGCCCAGACCATCAGGCAGCGTTCAAGAGGGGTAAAGTACTGAACAGAATTATGACATTTCGGCTTGAATTGGTCGTAATTGGTCTTGTAATTGGTCGCCAACAGGGTAGTCTCTGTGGTGAGCCATGAACGTCAAACTGCCCAACACGATCAATATTGACCCCGAGATGCTTCGACTCATCGCCGCAATCGATGAGTTCAAGGGGCAGTGGCGGGCTATGCAAACGCTCAACCCGGAACGGTTGCAGGGGCTGCGGCGGGTGGCGACTATTGAGAGCGTGGGATCCTCGACCCGGATCGAAGGGG
>CAZRCN010000275.1:0-2798 GCA_964598575.1 uncultured Victivallales bacterium
TCTATGACGCGGCTATTACGTCCAACAAGGTGCAGGAACTCTATGGTAGCGCGCCGGATACGACCGCCCCCATTGTAGTAGAAATCCTCGACGACCGTATCGGGGGGCCGGTCGAGCCGGGCAGTCTCGTCACCTACACGGTAACCTTTAGCGAGGATCTGGACGAAAACACCGTCAATCCATCCGACTTCGGGGTCAGCGGCACAGCCGGTGGAAGCATTGGGACGGTTACGGAAATTGCTCCGCGTTTCTTTGAAGCTCAGGTGACGCCTGCAACCGCAGGAACCTTGCAGCTACAAATCAACCAGACTGCTACGCTTCTCGATCCGGCAGGGAATGCGCTTGATACCGGCACGGCGATATTAGATGACACGGTTATCACGGTAGAGACGGACAACACCACCCCTACACTATTGCCGGCAGAC
This sequence comes from uncultured Victivallales bacterium, assembly GCA_964598575.1. GTDB lineage: Bacteria > Verrucomicrobiota > Kiritimatiellia > UBA8416 > UBA8416 > T3Sed10-140. The sequence goes on from CAZRCN010000275.1 coordinate 426, forward strand.
ATTCAGGATGACCAGGCCGGCGGTCCGGTTGATCAGGGCAGCACCGTAACCTATACCCTCACATTCAGCGAGGAGATCGACCATACGACCCTCGACGCCAGTGATTTTGGCAATCTAGGGACTGCTTCTTTTACGATTGGAAGCATAAACGAGATTTTGCCAAATGTTTTCAGGATTGGTATTACGCCGGATTCTACGGGCACGCTGCAACTTGAAGTTCTCGATACAGCACAAATTGCCGATGCAGCAGGGAATCTGCTCGACGTTACAGGCGGGATTGCAGCCGATACGACGATCACGGTAGAGAGTGGGCCTAACGGAGTAACACATCTACGAGTTTTTCTGCTCGGGGGACAGTCTAATGCACTGGGTAGCAATCAGACCCAGGCCTCGAATTTACCTACGAGTCCGGATAATTTGCAATTACCTCGGGAAGACATACCATTCTATTTTGGAGGTAACAATGTGCTGGACTCTCCTAATCCCTACGAACGATTAATTGGTCTTCAGCCTATAACCAATGGCCGATTTGGACCTGAAATCACCATGGGGCGAAGTTTGGCCGACAGCCTGGCCGATGGCACCAATACATTGGTGGCCATCATTAAATATGCCAGAGGCGCAACGGATCTTGCCAACCAATGGAAGGGCGGCGGCGATAACACGCTTACAGGCGATGGGAATGTTTATGAGTTCTTTCAGATCTCCGTGACCGAGGGGCTTGCCGCGCTGGCAGCCGCATACACCAACGCTACGATTGATATCGAAGGGATGCTCTGGGTGCAGGGCGAATGGGATGCGATCGATCCGGCTAAGGCTACGGCATATGAAACGAATCTTACCAATTTCATTGCGGATATTCGCGCGACATACGGGGCTGATTTGCCGTTTGTCATCTGTCGCCTTTCGAGTGGTCAGACCTACATCGACCCAACGGGGCTTGCTACCGTCCAGGCTGCCCAGGATGCCGTGGCGGCGGCCGATCCTCTGGCTGATGTTTTCAATACGGATAGTTTTGACTTGTTCGGCGATGATTTGCATTTCAGTGAGCTGGGACTGCAGCAAATTGGCGAAGCAGCCAGCAGTCAACTGTTGAACTATTTCAGCGTGCCCTCGCCGCCGCAGATCAGCACGCTTACACCCGCTCACCTCTCCAGCGGGAGTTTCCCGAATGCGGACTTAAGCATCACCTTTGATGAAGACGTCGCCTTTGGCACGGGAAATATTACGCTACGCCAGACGGGTGGGAGCCTTGTCGAGAGTTTTTCGGTGAACCCAGTATCCGCTGGCCTCAGTTTGTCTGGAGACACCGTCACCATTAACCCAAGCAGCAATTTGAGTGATTTGACCACCTACTATGTGGAGATCGCTACCAACGCGATCGAAGACCTCGCTGGGTTTGCCTTTGCGGGCATCAGTGGCGATGGCACCTGGCAATTCACGACCGGCGAGCTGGATCTAACAGAACCGCAGATTCAAATACGAAGCCCTGGCAATGGGGCAAGTGGTGTGGCTGTAAGTTCGAGTTTGACGATCACGTTCACGGAAGATGTGGTTTTCGGTAGTGGAAATGTTACTCTCCGCCAGAGCGGCGGTGCATTGATTGAGAGTTTCGATGTCGCCAATCCGCCGGCTGGCCTGAGCCTCTCTGGTGCCAGTCTGACCATTGATCCAAGTACCAATCTGGTGCCCTCTACCACCTATTATGTGGAGATGGATGCCACCGCCATTGATGACCTGTCCGGCAACAGCTTCGCCGGCTTCACCGGTAGCAGCACCTGGAGCTTTACCACAGCTCAATCTTTGGACGCATCACCCATCGCCGGGGTGGATTTCGAGGATGGCAGTGGAGGCTTTTCATCGGTGCCTGATGATCTTGCCCCAGACGATGGACTATCGGTTTCCGGTTGGACGATTGGCACTGGCGGGAACCCTTTAGGTTTTGCAAATGATACCGGCGCAAATGGCGATGCCGCATACGAGGGCAATTTTGTGGCACGCTTCCAGTCGGATACCGATCCATCCTTTTTTGAAATCACAATCCCTGATAACCTCAACCTGAATCTGGCAAGCGTCACCTTTGCTGCCCGCTCAGGCAGTTCGACAAGCAGTGGTCGCACCGTTTCATTCCGCACCAGTTTGGATGGAGACTTCATCTACACCACACCAGGTCTTCCCAGTCGGAATGATACCCCCCACTGGGCCGGTGCCCATGAAGCTGTCATTGACCTAACGGCTGCTACGTATCAGAACCTCAACGACACGACCATAGGATTTTACTTTCAAACCAGCAATGGCATTGATATCGATGCCATCGTCGTCTCCGGCATCGTTGCCGTGAAACGTAGCGGCACCGTATTGCTTTTACGGTGA
>CAZRCN010000276.1:0-2776 GCA_964598575.1 uncultured Victivallales bacterium
TCATAAATGTTCAAATTATCAAGGTCGAGGTAAAATTTATAAACGCCCAAAGCTCTTGCATTTGTCCTGCATTTTAGAACCTTAACCTTAAACCTCGATCTGACTAAATCCTGCTCTTTTGGAGTTTCCCTTACCGCCGCAAAAGCTCTAGTTAAAGCAAGAACAATCTCTGAAGTATCCGTAATAATTGAACCGCCCTTCACATCTTCCAGCGTGGGGTCTAGATATTTTATTTCTGAAACCTCATCCATACTGGAAACATAATCGCCTCCCGCTGTTGTGGACTTTCTTACGTGATGGCATAAAATAACGGCCACGTTGGTTTTTTGTGCAAAGTCCGAAAGATTACCTACAATCTTTCCCTGCTCATCGATTCTATCCCCACCCTCTATTTTTTGCAGCGGGTCAATCAAAAACAACTTAGCCCCTTTTTCTACCTCTTTTTTCATAGTCTTCAACAACGTCTCGGGGTCTCGCATACCGTTCTCTCTGAAATACAGACTAAACCTATCCCCAAAAGCCTTTTGCATTAAGTTTTTCAAAGCCTTCTTATCGCCCCTGACCTTATTCCACTCCTTCTTGCTTTTTCTGTAATGAATTCTATAAAGCCTCTCAAGCGTTTGCCTTCTACCGTTCTCAAGGTCAAAGTAAGCTACTCGAATATCATTATTTTTTAGTATCCTGTTAAACATATTCAGGATAAAGATAGATTTGCCAACCCCTGTTTGCGCCGCTATAGTTGTTAAAACACCGAGGTAAATTCCTCCAACATCTTTATCAAAGTAAGAGTAACCGCTTTTTACACTCTCCTCCGAGGTAAAATCAACGGAGTCTATCAGCTCGCTTAATTTGGTAGCTCTTGGTTCGGGATTATTTTTTCCATCAATTTTTACAATGCTTTCAAAAGTTATTTTTAATTCCTCAATCGGAAGTGGAGGTTTGCAAAAGGTTTCGTTCCAACTTACAAACTGTTGCCAAGCGGCCTCAAGGTCGGGTTTTGTTACCTGAATAATCTTACCCGCTATTCTAGCAGCTGCGTTATTTCTACCTCCCTCGGGTACAGGCTTAAAGTTTAGAGGAACTTTTTCTTTTGCGGTCGCTCCGTATCTTTTGACAAATTCATCGGGCAACTCTGCAAACTCAACATCATCGGGAGATTTAATCCAGCTGTATTTTCCTTTGGTGCTTTCACTTGGAGGAAGTATTGCATATCCACCGTCGTTTCGTATGTCGATATGCAGGTTAGGGTCTTGCGTTTGGCTAATATCGGGACAGTATTTGAAATAAAAATGCCTGCCGCCCCCACCCGTTCGTACTGTAGGGGTTTCAATATTCTCGATAAGCGAGGCAAGCTCCTTGTCATAATCATCATCTAAGTCGACAACAGTTACGCGAGATATTTCGCCAGTTACGAGACCAATACCTGTTGTAAATCTTCTTTTACTGTTTGGTTTTATATTTCGCATATGATTTACCACTGCCTCAAACTCCCTTACACTCAACAATTTTTTTTGATATTTTTTCCACGGGATTACAGGACGCTTGTCCTCTCCAACTGGGATAACACTCCAGATATACTGCTCGATGTATTTTTCTAAAAACTTTTTAGGTAAAGTCATAGCCCTCCTCTTTTAATCTTTTACGCTTAAACTTCTCATATCTTTTGTCGTTAAGTTCCATTTTGCCGTGCTTATCGAAATACTCATCCTCAATTCGGATCAAAAGGTCTTCGGGAGGTTTCATTTTTTTATTTAGAAACTTATCAATATTTTCGTCGTTCCTGATTAAATAATCTGGATCTGCAACCCAATTCCTGTCATTTTTTCCACAATAAAAAGGTGTATCAGCCATTCTTTTTAGAGCTAAAAGTATTTCTTCCATAGAGTATGTCTTTAACCTAGTGCGTATTTTATCCGCTCTTTTAGACGTGAATCTGTAACGACTTCCAAAAAGCTCATTAAAAACAGCTAAAAAATTCTTGGTTTCTTCAGATATATTATTATCTCTCTTAACACTCTTTACGTTCTTATCGTTCTTGTTACTGGTGTGTACGATTGATTTGCTTTTGATTTGCTTTTGAGTTCCCGATTGATTTCCCGATTGATTTGACATCGACACCCAGTCATCGTAGTTATTTATTGTAACAATAAAGCCGAACGGTTTTCGATTGAGTTCCCGAATGACTCCCCGATTGATTAGACACTTGAGCGCCGCCCTAGTCCGTTTTTGATTTCCACCGATCTCTGACGAAAACGTACTGACCTTAAAAATACACTGACCTCTCTTTAGGAACACGTTGGAATAGTATTTATTGCCGTGCCAAAAAGAGGGTATTACACTATCCTCATTTCTAGCACGTAACATTAACTCGCAGAAGATAAGCCTTTCCAGTACAGGCCACTTAAGAACGGTAGTATCAATTGGTTGCTTCCAGCTCATAAACACTTCTCCAAACAGTTCATAAGAACTTCCCAATTACTATTTATGAATTTTTCTAAGGTCGCTTCTTCGGGCTTCTCAATAAGAACCTGTCCGTCTTTGTCTGCGGATAAAATAATAGCTAAAAAAACGAGCGCCGAACTTATCCCTTCTTTTCTCACCATCCTTTTTACCTCCCCCCTCAATTTTTTATTTGGGTTTTTTAAGACTTTTAAACCTCTTTTTCTAACCTTCATTTTTGGTAGAATTAAACTTTCTAATCCTTTTGATCATTAACTTTTTATGAGCCTTTATGGCTTTTGATATGTGTTCCATTTATTTTCTCCTTACAAGACAA
>CAZRCN010000277.1:0-2752 GCA_964598575.1 uncultured Victivallales bacterium
GCAAAGGCTGGTTTTTCCGCGAGGGAAGCTACGAGCCACTGCGCTTCTTGCAGCAGGGTATTGGCCTCATACAAGCGGTCAAAGTAGTTGGTCTGCTCTGCTCTTGTCAGTTCCAGGGCGGTTTCGTGTTTCATGGCGGCAAGCATCTCTAGGTTTTCATCGGAATAATCCTGGACCCAGACCCCGAATACGGACGTGGCCGATTGCTCGATATTGCGACAGAGTTGCTGGAATGTTGCAGTAGCACCGTCGAGAGCCTGTGTCACGGTGTGGGTCCGGGAGCCTGCAGATGCCGTTATCCGCACTGTATCTGGGCCGGGGCCAGTCTGACCGGCGGAGGGTAGGGTGAAAAAGCCGGCCTCGGATAAGTGGTGGATGAGTACATCTTTCTGGTATGTCGGGATTTGTGCCGTTTTTCGCAGGGATTTGTCTGCTTGCGTATCTTCCAGGCGGATCGATGCCTGACCGGAGGGCCGTACAACGAAATGCAGTTTCGTGACATTGCCGATATGGTCCCGGGCGCGATAGTAGTCGAGAGTCAGAACGGGTTCCTCCATGGCGGGGACGGTTTGGTCGGCTGGCCGGACGGCGTCAGCGGGTGGTTCCGGGGTTTTTCGCCATTTGGGGATGAACAAGACGGCAAAGAATACCAGCAGGGCTACCAGCGCAATCCGTTGCCGCATGGTGATACGGGCAAATCCCTGGCGTGCTGCTTCCAGGTTGCCGCGGGGCGAACTGCCATCGGATTCCACCAGGATGACGCTTTCCCCGATGGTGACCCGCCGATCCTTCCAGAGGGGTGCCTCCTGAACGGGTTCATTGTCCACCAGGGTATCGTTGGAACTTTTGAGGTCGGCGATCCATAGCAGGCCGTCACGCAGGAAAACGCGGCACTGGTCCCGGGACATGGCTGGATCCTGGATCGTGATATCGCTACTCTCTGAACGCCCGATCAGCGCACCTTGCGCGTCGACGGTAAACGTGCGACCTGACTCGGGACCACTGACGATCCGAAACCGATATTGCAGACTGCTCATAGAAAAAATATAGCAGATGAACCTATCGCCCGCAAGCGGTAGATTATCCTCCGTTTGCATGGGGAAACATCACAGCGAGGCGGGGTGTGCAAGGCGTTTGGTTTTGATGCGGAAGTACGGGGTTTGCGCCTGGAAGGCGAGGGCGCGCACATGTTTGACGATGCGGCTCTGTTCGGTGAGAAAGCGTGTCCGGAAGATGGCTGCGGGCAAGGGGCAGGTTTCGTTGGCGAGGGATGTGGCGATGTCGTCGCGCTCGGTGTAGACGAGATCCATGAAGGCATCGCGCGCTTGCAGGACGTTGTGGATGCGGGCTTCGCGGTCATCGGCGCTGGGGGTGAACACGTTGGCGAGGCACTGCAGGGATTCGGTGGCGCGCTGGTTCATGCGCAGGAGGTGGTCGATGACCTCGGGGGGTAGTTCGGCATGGCGCGTACGATGGCGATATACCAGGAGCGGTGCAAGGACGGCGATGTGTTCGGCGATCCGTTCGCAGTGATCAATGCCGTTGTAGAGTTGGGTCGTGAGCAGGCTTTGGCGTTTGGTGAGGGTCTGGCGGGTCAGGGAATGGAGGTAGCGGTGCATGCTTTCCTGGATGGTAATGACGGCTTGCTCGGTGGTTTGCATGCGCAGCATGGTGCTGGTGTCGCGCACGAGCAGAAGGGAACGGAGGCCATCCATTCTTTGCATGCACAACTCGATGATGCGATGGATCTCGTGGATGGCTGCTTGCAGGGCATCTTCGGGGGTATGGGTGAGGGCGGGGTCCAAGAGGGATGTTTCGCTGGGGGGTTCGGGGGTGGGGTACCAGCGGGTTACGACCCGCGCGACAAGTGGTGCAAATGGCACCACGAGGAGTGCACTGACTGTCATCTTGATGAGATTGGCATTGGCGCACTGGGAGACGAGAATATGCGGGGGGAAGGGGCCTTCGACGGGGTGTGCCAGTGCGGTTGTAAGGGGGATGAAGCGATACATCAGCGGTGCGGTTACGATGGCCAGTGCGGTGGCAAACAGGTTGAAGAGCAGGTGTGTTACGGCACAGCACCTGGCTTCGGTTGAGCTACGGGCGGCCCCGATGAGGGCGGTGACGCAGGTGCCTACGCTGGCTCCGATTATGATGGGGTAGGCTTGCGCAAAGCTGGTCATGGCTCCGGCATTGAGCATTGCAAAGACCATGCCAATGGTGGCGCCGCTGCTCTGGATGATGCCGGTGAAGAGAATGGATGCTCCCACCCCGATGAGCATGCCGCGCCATTGGGTGCCGTCTGCCAGTTGCAGGATGGGCGCGAGAGAGGCCCGGAAGGGGTGTATGGCGTCGCTCATGACGGTAAGCCCCAGAAAGATGAGGCCAAACCCCAGGAGGGCCGTACCTGCGGGTTGCGCCTTGGGCCAGGCGATACGAAGGAGGACGCCGGTTGTGATTGCCAGCCAGCATGCGTCACCGAGTCGGAAGGAGATCATCAACATGGAAAGGGAGGTACCGATGTTGATGCCGAGAATGACGGGTACGCTGCCTGCGAAGGAGATGAGACCGGCACCGATGAAGCCGATGAGCATGACGGAACCGGCACTGCTTTGGATGAAGGCCCCCAGTATGGTGCCCAGCCCTAGTCCCGGAAGGCGCCTGGCAGTGGCTTTTTGAAGGATTTGCCGCAGTTTCTTGCCGGCAGCTTGCTGTAAGCCGGATCGCATGGTAGCCATACCGGTCAGGAAGA
>CAZRCN010000278.1:0-2749 GCA_964598575.1 uncultured Victivallales bacterium
AGACCCCGTGCTATTTCTTTTAAGGGAGGCAGGTTAGGTGTTGTCCTGCTCATCACCTGTCTTATGACCCACAAGTTGAAAAGGAAATATGTGGCGATGCGCAAGTAAAAGAGAGCCAGGGTGGGGTATGGATTTGCAAGTAAAATAGAGCCACCGCAGCAGACTCTTGTACACTTAAAGGAATTGGTGTTCAGGAGGGATATGGAGGATGCTGACGGTGGATGATTATGATCGGATTCGTAGAGAGGTAATAATTGAGGGCAAGAGCCGGCGGGAGGTCGCCCGCGAACTCGGCCACAGCCGCAACACGGTCAAGAAGGCCCTGGAGTATAGCGCACCGCCCGGCTACCGGCGCAAAAAGCCGCCGGACAGACCGTCAATAGACCCGGTGGCCCACATAATCGACGCCTGGATCGAGGACGACAAGAAACGTCCCCGGAAGCAGCGTCACACCGCTTTTCGCATTTACGAGCGTCTTCGTGACGAGCATGATTTCAGCGGCAGCTACAGCTCGGTCAGCCGCTACGTAAAGCACAAGAAGCGGACTTCGGGGGATGTTTATTTTCCTCTCCAGTTCGATCCGGGCGAAGAGATGCAGGTAGACTGGGGCGAAGTCTGGTTCATCGAGAACGGAGTGGAACGCAAAGCCTCCATGTTCTGCTGCCGCCTTTGCTACAGTTCCGCGTCCTTTGTCCGGGCCTATGAGCGGGAGAAGCAGGAGAGCCTGTTCGACGGCCATGTTCGCGCTTACGATTACTTTGGGGGAGTTGCCCGCAGATCGGCCTACGACAACATGAAGACGGCGGTCATCACGATGGGGCGGGGCCGTGACCGTCGCCTCACCGAGGGGTTTGCCCGGCTTAAAAGCCACTATCTTTTCGAGTCCCGCTTCTGCAACGTGCGTTCCCCCAACGAGAAGGGGCATGTCGAGAACCTTGTCAAGTATTGCCAGCGCAAGTTCATGACTCCCTTGCCCGAGGTCTCCAGCCTGGAAGAGTTGAACGACCACCTGATGCGGGAGATCGAGAAGGACCTGGCCCGGAGGAGCGCCCGCAGTGACCGGAGCATCGGAGAGTTACTGGACGAGGAACGGGAGTATTTTCTGCCTCTGCCTCCGACTCCTTTCGAGGCTTGCGTTTCTCAATCCAGCTTTGTGTCCAAGCAGTCCCTGGTCCGCTTCGACAATAACGATTACTCGGTCCCGGTTAAATATGCCCACCACCAGATCAACATCAAGGGTTTCGTTGACCGGGTCGATCTGGTGGTCGGCGGGGAGCCGGCGGCCTGTCATCCGCGAGTATACGGCTCGGGGGAGTATGTGCTCGACCCCTGCCATTACATCCCCTTGCTTGAGCGCAAGCCGGGCGGCATCCACAACGCGCTTCCTTTCAAGGGCGAGCCATGGGGCGAGGACTTCTCTATAATGCGGCGGGAGCTTGAATACCGCTACGGCGGCGAGGGTACGAAGAAGTTCATCAAGGTCCTTCTGCTGTTTGCAAAGTTTCCCGTCGAGGATGTTAAGAAGGCGGTCCGGACCTGCGTGATGAGCCGCGCATTCAGCGAGGACGCGGTATACGGCGCGCTCATCTATCGTCCCCGTTTCCGGACAGGCGCTCTGGACCTGTCATCACGCCCCGACCTCATGGTCGAGGTTGACGGCAAGGGCTCCCTGGCGGCTTATGACGGGTTGATTCCAGAGGAGACTATGTCATGAAGAGCCGTGTTCTTCTGGATAGTCACCTCAAGTCCCTCAAGCTCCCGACCTTTGCGCGGGAATACGAGCGGACGGGCCGGCAGTGCTCGGAAGCTGACAAGGACTACGCCGAGTTCCTGCTCTGCCTTGCCGAGATGGAACTCGCCGAGCGTCAAAAAAAGGCGGTCCTCAGGCGTCTCAAGCAGGCCGGGTTCCCTACGGAGAAGGAACTGGACGGTTTTGATTTCGCCGCGATCCCCAAGCTCAACAAGAAGCGGATACTGGAGCTTTCCCGCTGCGCCTGGGTGGATGGTCGAGAGAACCTGGTGATGGTCGGTCCGCCCGGCGTGGGCAAGACCCATCTGGCCGTTGCCCTGGGAAGGGAAGCGTGCCGTCGGGGCAGGCAGGTGAAGTTTTTCACCGCTGTCGGCCTTGCCACCGCCTATGCGGAAGCAAGAGAAGAGCGCCACCTTCAACGGCTTGAGAATTACATCCTCAAACGACACCTCATCATCGTGGACGAGCTCGGTTACGTGCCGCTGGGCCAGGGCGCCGCCGAGAACCTGTTCAACTTCATCAGCCGATGCTACGAGCGCACCAGCCTCATTGTGACCACCAACCTTCCCTTCAGCGAGTGGCCGCAGGTGTTCGGTGATGAAAGGATGGCGGGAGCTTTGTTGGACCGCTTGACCCATCAGGTGCATGTGATCGAGATGGACGGTGAGAGTTACCGGTTGAAGGCGAGCCAAAGGGCCGCCAAAAAGGGGGCGGAAAAGGAATAGGGGCCGATTATCAGGCCCATATTGGTTTGGCCCATATGTGTGTTGACAGCGCCGGATTCAGGCGCTATTGTTTGGCCAAGGGTGGCTCCATTTTACGCGCCCACCCTGGCTCTCTTTTACTTGCACATCGCCAAGCTGGAAGCCTTGCTTAAAACTAAGAGAAATTATGCCCTCGATGACACCTACGATGGAATAAGATAGAACGGAATATGTGAAGATAAGAAGAACGATTTCAAGAATATGTTCCGCTTCAGTTGGAAATGGAGTAAGCCTC
>CAZRCN010000279.1:0-2734 GCA_964598575.1 uncultured Victivallales bacterium
TACTGGGTCGAGGATGAGTTGTGCATGGGGTAGTATTTTATGGCATATGTTTGCGAATAACCGCATCCCCCATTTTGGAGTGCGGGGATGAGCGCAGCGAAATCACCGCTTTGTTCCCCGCGCGGCATGTCCGCCGTAGCCTTGGCGTAGGCGGAAGCGCGCCCCGCTGCGCGCCGCCTACCGGAAACGGATGATCGAGGGCTGTATTTGAGCCGGGATCACATCCCAGAACTCCTTGCCGATGCGGATCTCGTCGATACGCCCACCATTGTGCGTGGGCCGCGCGGCTAGCCGCGTAAAGGTATCACCATCCTGCCCGAACCGGGAGTCCGCCCCCGATGTCCAGATGGGAGTTCCCAGCGATGACGGGGCAAGCGTGCTGGCCGGATTCAGCCAGAAATCGACCTTGCTATTGGCAGGCGCACTGGATGGGGTGCCCTTGTAGGCCCGAATAATCACCAGGTTTGTGCTTCCATTTGCTACCGTTGCGCCTGTGTTATGATACACCGTTTGCGCCTCGCCCCCGTTGTCCGAGGCACGAAGATGCACCGCTCCGTCCGCCCGAATACGGAAGCCCAGATCACTATACGACGTTCCCGAATTCTGTTGGCCGATCAGAAAGGCGTCGGAATCATCCTTCACAGCCCAATCGCCATCAACATACGTCATGACCGCCACCAGCCAGATCGAATCGCCGCTGGCAAGATTGCTCATATCAAAAGACAGCGACGCATCGTATGCGTTGCGTGAGAAATCGACATTTCCACTGAAGTCCAGCCACATGGACCCGCCCGCTTCATTGCCAAGTTGGTCCATGTCGAAATTCACATTGGGATCATACTTGATAACGGATGTATCAGCCGTCCACTCCCCCAGCGTCGAGGTATTGAAAAGCACCGTTGACCCGCCATACTCAAAACTCTCATTGTAGATCAGTGCTGTGACCGTAATGCTGACCGAGCCGCCGGCAACGCTGATCAGGTTGGCCGTATCATCCGGCGTAAAGGTTACATCCATGGAGTAGGTGCCAGTAGCAGGGGGTATGTAGGCCGGATTATCGAACGTAAACGTCCCTGTCACCGGCGAGCCACCGATCGTGACCGTCCCGCCCGAGAGCGTTGATGCCGACAACGCCTGCCCCTGGCCGATGCTGGACGCCGTCGGCCAGGCGCTCACCACGGGCGTCCCCTTGGATACGACCAGCGTGCCATTGGTCGAACCGACATTCGGCGGAGACAGGACCACCTCGACGGCATAGCTGCCGACATTCGTCGGGGCCCAGCTATTGCCGTCATACGTAATCACATAAGTCAGATCCGGCGGATCAGTCGTGACCGTAACCTCTCGGGCCGTACCGTCGTAGGTCTGGGCAAGATTGCTGAGGAATACGTCCGAAACATCTTCCGAAACCACAATTTCGACCTCGTTCGATGCAACCAAGTAATTGATCGCATCCGTCGGATTATACAGCACCCAGACATCGTTCGTGCCTGCGGGTGGCGCATACGCAGGATCGGCAAATGCGAATGCACCTGGTTCGGTAGCCGCGCCATCCTGCAGCGTCGAATCGGCCAGCGTCTGCCCCAGGACAATTCCCGTAGCCGTCGGCCAGCTTGTCACGTCCGGATCGGCCTGTGCCACTTCCAGCGTGCCGGTGACCGCGCCGAGGTAAAGTTCCTCGTCGATCGTCGCAATCACCTCATAACTTCCCGCATTCGTTGGGGCGGCCGAGCTGCCATCGTACGTCACAACCGCATTCAGTTCAACTGGATCAGTTGTGTATCCGACCGTCCGCGCGGTGCCATCGTACGCCTGCGCCAGATCGCCTGCTACCAATGCTACCGTAGCGAACGACTTCGTCGTGAAGCTCAGCGTTTCCGACCAGATATTCGTCGCCAGATTCGTCGCCGAGAACGCATAGTAATACGTCACACCACTATCGAACGTCGCGATGGTTTGTTCAAGCTCCTCGCCAAATACATTCGCGAAGCTACCCAGCGCATAATCCGCTTTGTCGCCATCGGTGTTCCAGTCCTCAACGCTCGCATTGACATTCGTGCTCACATAGAGCGTCACATCGAACACCGACTCCGGTGCCCGCAGTACCCCCTGCAGGGTAGCTTCTGTTAGCTCTACACCTGTAGCGGCTTTGGCCTCGACGCGGAGTGGCAGCTTGTACCGCACAACCACAATGCCGGAGCCGCCCGTAGCGCCATTTCCGCCGTTGGGACCGCCGCCGCCACCACCACCACCGGTGTTGGCCGCTCCAACCGAACCATTTCCTGAGCCAGCCCCGCCATCGCCTCCAGTGGCTGAGGTACCGCCGGTATCACCGCCGCCAGCACCGCCACCCGCATACACTACGTCAGCCCCCGTGATGCTACGAGTCAAGGCTGCACCACCGTTTTTGCCGGTGGTATTACTGCCGCCGTTAATTCCGGCTCCACCGGCTCCACCGCCACTTGACGCACCTTTACTGGTTCCTGTTCGGGTACCACCATCAAAGCCTTGCCCCGAAGTTCCAAGGCCGCCAGCTGCGTCAGTGAGATTGCCGCGAGCAGCAGCACCGCCGCCGGACCCGCCGTCTCCACCCCCCGAATCCCATCTGCCACCAAAGCCACCACCATCGGCAGTTAAGCCAAAGGCGGAACTGTCATCGCCTTTCGTACCTGCATAGGTACTGCCAGCAGTATTGCCGCTGGTTCCACCAGGACCGCCGGCTCCCACGTCGATC
>CAZRCN010000280.1:0-2733 GCA_964598575.1 uncultured Victivallales bacterium
GAGCGGAGGACTCATAAGCCTTAGGTCACCGGTTCGAGCCCGGTTCCCGCCACCATTTTTAACACGGACCGAACCATTGCAGCAATCATCTGGCGGCGTAACGACAAGCTGCAAACACCGTATTCGGGATTTGCCGAATGCATGCAGGCCGTTTGGAGCACACCACCGGAATCCAGGGTGGGCTTTGCTGCCAGCGTGGCCGCCGGAACCAGAAAGACAAGAAACATGATTGGTACATTGTTTGTGTTGAGCCTGTTGGGTGGATTCTGCTCCGGGTTACTCGGTGTCGGGGGGGCCGTACTCCTCATCCCCCTGCTACTCTCCGTACCGCCCCTGCTCGGGGTCGGTGCGCTATCCATGCACGAAGTGGCCGGCCTCACCATGCTGCAAGTCCTTGCCGCCTCCATCACCGGCTGGCTGGCACACCACCGCGATGGCTTTACCCACCTGCCCACCATCCTGCACATCGGCATCCCCATGGGTCTCTTCTCCTTTGCCGGGGCAACCGCCTCCAAGGCCATGCCCGAGTCTCTCCTGCTCCTCATCTTCGGCTGCCTCGTCCTCATCGCCTTTTTCATGCTCATCAAGGGGCGTCCCGGTGAATCCGAGGAAACCACCGATTTCACTTTCAACCGCATCCTCTCCATCGCCAGCGGCAGTGGCGTCGGCTTCGTGGCCGGCGTCGTCGGGGCCGGTGGCGGGTTCATGCTCATCCCCGTCATGATTAAAATCCTGCAAATCCCGATCCGCGTAACCATCGGCTCCAGCCTCGGCATCGTCTTTATCGGTGCCCTCATGGGGTCCATCGGCAAGATCATGACCGCCCAAGTCGAATGGGCCTTCCTCCTCCCCGTCATTCTCGGCGCTTTACCCTCTTCCCTGCTCGGGGCCCATGTCAGCAAGAAACTGCCCGCTGCGCGCATCCGCCATATTCTCTTGCTGCTCGTACTTCTCATTCTCCTCAAAACCTGGTTCGACCTGCTGCGCTTGTTCCTGTTTACGGCCTGACGGCAACGTAACATTGAGATTGATCTCCCTCCCTCTGGTCGGCAGACTTCTCCACAAACGGCATCGATGCCTATTTTTGAAGCGGGGTTTCATGTTACAGAAAACAACCGAACGCATCATTGGTCCGGTGGCCTTGCTGGGGGTTCTGCTGTTACTGGTGGAATCATCCCCCCCCCTGCGCGAATACCCACATATCGTATTCGGACTCAACATGGGCATTCTGGCACTGTTTGCAGCCGATGTGCTGCTGAGCCTCGCAACGGCCCGCCACAAACGCGCCTGGCTGACGCGCCATTGGTTCGACTGCATCGTCTTCCTACCAATCATCCAGCAACTGTTCTTTACCACGGAAGGTTCCCTGGCAACAATTCTGCGGCTGGCAGCGCTCGTTGCCATGCTCCTCTCCCGCTCCCGGCGCGCACACACCTTCCTGCGACTCTTCAGCTTCCATCCCACCCAACACATGCTGATCAGTTTTGCCGGTGCCATTGCCTTCGGTGCCATCCTGCTCATGCTGCCGGCAGCCAATGCCGCCGGCAGGACCACCTCGCCCCTGGATGCCCTCTTTACGGCAACGTCCGCCGTCTGCGTCACCGGGCTCATCGTGCACGATACCGCCGTCCATTTCTCCCGGTTCGGACAAGCCATCATCCTACTCCTCATCCAAATCGGTGGCATCGGTATCATGACGTTCTCCGGATCCCTCGTGCTGATGATGCGTCGCAGCGTCTCCATGAAAAACCAGAGCATCATGCAGGATGTGCTCGACCAGGAGACGCTCCAGAGTGCACGCCGCCTCATCCTCTTTATCGTGACCATGACGCTGCTCTTCGAAGTCATCGGAGCCATCCTGCTCTTTCGCGCGTGGCACCCCCACTTCGAACGCAACACGGAAGCCCTCTGGCATGCCGTTTTCCATGCCGTTTCCGCTTTCTGTAATGCCGGTTTTTCCACCTTCAGCAACAGTTTGACGGCATTTGCGGCCGATGTCCCTACCAATGCCGTCGTCTGCACCCTCATCGTGGTTGGTGGCCTGGGCTTTGTTGTCATGAATGACCTCTACCAGGCCCTCAAACAACGGCTGTTGCGTTCCCGCACCAACCGCCGCTTCCGGGTCCAAACCCGCCTCGCCTTAAGCTGGACAGCCGCCCTGCTCCTGCTCGGCGCCCTGCTCTTCTTCTGGATCGAACGCGAGCGCATTCTCACCGGCAAACCCTTGTCACAATCTTTGCTGATCTCCGTGTTCCAATCCGTCACCACGCGCACGGCCGGCTTCAACACCTGCAACACGGGCGCCCTGCATCCCGCCACACTGATCTTTTTTATTGTCTTCATGTTTCTCGGGGCCTGCCCCGGCGGCACCGCAGGCGGGATCAAGCTCACCACGCCGGCAATCCTCTGGGCTGTCGCCCGGTCCGGTCTTACGGGCCAGGAAAAACCCCAGATCCATCGCTGTTCCGTTCCGGCCGATGCCATCCGTAAAGCCACCATGCTCCTATCCGGCTCCTTGCTCATCGTGTTCGGGGCCCTGTTCCTCCTTGCCTTGACTGAAACCCACCAACCCTTCCTCGGCCTCTTCTTTGAAACCATCAGTGCCTTCGGGACGGTTGGGCTCTCCACTGGTGTCACCCCCTCCCTTTCGGCTCCGGGCCGCGTGCTCATTACCCTCCTCATGTTCATCGGGCGCCTTGGGCCCCTGACCATTGGCTTTGCCTTTCTGCGGCG
>CAZRCN010000281.1:0-2729 GCA_964598575.1 uncultured Victivallales bacterium
GATGCCGCCTTGCAGGAGCTCGTCGGGCAAGCGGTGGCAGAGGCCTTGCGCCCTAACCTGTAACTTCATTATTTTCCTTACAATTTGCCACAAGAGATTCGCGTGTACGAGTACGTGTAGGAGTACGGATTTCTCCCAATGCCACCTCGTACTCGTACACATACTCGTACACGCATATCTCTCTGCTCTCAACGCTCCCGAAGTTTCACCACGCATCATCCGGGCGAGAGCCCGGGGCCGGGGCTACTCCCTAGCTTCCTAGCGCCTGGTTCCTGCATTTCCGCTAACAGCGGAGATGCCTCGGTACAATGAGGGCTTGTGGGGGTTCGGCTGATCGGGTATATTGATGGAATGCGGCGTGGGTTGTAGCCCGCGCAACCAAGC
Organism: uncultured Victivallales bacterium; assembly: GCA_964598575.1. Classification (GTDB taxonomy): domain Bacteria; phylum Verrucomicrobiota; class Kiritimatiellia; order UBA8416; family UBA8416; genus T3Sed10-140. The sequence goes on from CAZRCN010000281.1 coordinate 385, forward strand.
AGAATGAGCAAACAGAAGGACGGACAAACACATGCAGAAGAAACAGATGATTGGTTGTGGTCTGGCTGTGGCCCTATGGGGTGTTGCAGGCAGCGGAATGGCGGCAGAGGATCTCGAGGGGCGGTACAGCAGTATGCTGACGGCATTGCAAACGAGCCTTCAGGCGGCATTGCCGGAGCTGGATGCCGCGAAGCAGGCAGAATTCTCGCAAGCCCGCGCCGCGGAAGAGGCGGCGAAGGAGCGGCTGCAAGCTGCACAGGAGAATGTAGCCAAAATCAAAAAAGCGCAGGGGTTGGTTGGGCATGCCAAGAACCACTGGATTGCGAAGGCGGACCGGGGGATTGCGCAGGTAAAGAAGGATTTGGAAGCGGCCGAAACCGAGGAGGAGCGGGCGGCGGCGCGTGCCTCGTTGGAGAAGTGGCAGGAGAATCGTCAGGCGGGCGTGGACGCGCTGAAAGAGCGGCAGGCGCAACTCGATGAAGTGAAGAAGCACGAGCCGCAGTATCGGCAGGAGCTGGCGGCGGCCGAGGCAGCGTTGGAGGCCGCCCAGGCACGCACGCTGGAAGCGGTGGCGCAGCTCGGTGTTGCCGATCTGCTTGCCAGCGATAAGCTGGATCCGAAGCTAGTAAAGTATGTTGTGCTGCTAGAGGCTACACCGGAGGGATTGGCGGATTTTGCCGGGCAGGGCAAGGAGCAAGCGGCCTTGGTGGAGGACCTGCTGTCCGATGCCGGGCTGATGCAGCAGATGCTAGTCGCCGATGGTGCTGCTGGCGGGGAATATGGTCGCGCCATGGAGATATACAACAACATCCAGTCGACGAGTGCCAACGCACGGGACGGTGTGTTGCAGCGCTTGGCTCTGGCTGTGAGTCTGGAACATGCGGAGCCGATCAGCCAGCGCAGTGCCAAAGCCTTGACCGATGCGCCCGCAAATATTGATCCCCTGAACCGCTACTTGCACTACGAGAAGGCCTATCTTGGCGGCGAATTGGACCCGGGGTTTGCGGGGCTGAGCGTCTGGGATTACCGGATGGTCGTGAACGGGCATGAACCCGATGTTACGCTTGCCTGGGGACGCGAGATGTTGCGCAATTACCGGCCGGACCATATCACGACCGACGATTATCGCTGGCGCTATGTGGCTGCCGTGCGCACGGAGATCCGGTATGGTTCGCAGGATAACAAGTACGACAAGCCGGAACTGCAGTTTTTCCAGAATATCCTGATGAACGGCGGCGTATGCGGTCGGCGGGCCTTTTTCGGACGTTTCATCCTGCGTGCATTTGGTGTGCCGACGACGGCACGTCCGCAACCGGGGCATGCGGCTTTGGCGCATTGGACCCCGGATGGCTGGGTTGTCGTCCTCGGCGGAGGCTGGGGCTCCGGCAGGACGAAGACGCGCTACAACAAGGATCTGGACTTTTTGGCCAATACGCAGGCCCGTGAGGCCCGGCAGCGTTTTCTGGAGGTCAAGCGGGCGCAGTGGATTGGCGACGTGATGGGCGAGGATCGGGTGTTTGGGTTTCGTTCCGGCGACCCCGACTTCTGGTATGCGGTTTCGCTCTACTGGCAGCGCGCTATCATTGAGGAACTGGATGCCAAGACGCTTGCGGCTGTCGGCGAGGAATTGGGTGAGGCCAATGAATCGGATGTAGAGTATGCGATTGAGACGACGACAGTCAGCGAGGAGGATCTGCAAATCACGGTTCAGGCCGATGGAACGATTACGATTCCCGCCGTGGCAACGAGTGAGCCGACGGAGAGCACGGGTAAGATCATCTTCATGGACAGTGTTCTGGGTGGCAAGCAGATGCACTATAGTCGCAATGGCAAGCCGCAAGATTTTGTCTACACCTTTGAAGCCCCGCGAGCCGGTACCTATGCTCTTTCTGCCAGAGTGGTTACGCCAAGTTGGAAGCAGCATTTGCTGGTATCGGCCAATGGGAGTGAACCGGTAGATATTGCCCTGCCTTTTACGGTTGGGATGTGGGAGGTTACGGAGCCTGTGAAGGTTGAACTGGGTAAAGGCCGCAACAGCTTGCGTTTCTCGCACACCAGTGAAGGGTATGCCAAAGGGGTGACGATCAAGGATTTCACGCTGCGGCAGATGGAGTAGCATACCCACATACTGTTACCGGCAGGCGGTTTGCGTTTGTCCAGACCGCGCAGCGCTGCAGAATGGTGATTCGTCGCGTTGTTCTCGGTCTGAACCTACCTGGTGATTCAGGGTCTCTGGATTGGTCCACCGCGCAGGTGTTAGGTGCTAGGCTTTAGGCCTTAGGGCCTTTGGTCCACTAACACCTAGCACCTAGTGCCTAACGCCTGCGGCGATTCTTCGCCGCTGC
>CAZRCN010000282.1:0-2719 GCA_964598575.1 uncultured Victivallales bacterium
GGAGAGATGGCGCAACAGGATATGTATCACAGCTCGAAATAGGATCAGTATCCCTTGAGCGAACAACTTGGGGGCAAATCAAGACGATATTCTGATGAGATGATCGGACGTCTGTTCCCACTAGGCGACCTGATGAACAAAGGGCAACTCACTCAGGCTCCTTCAAAGCGCTTGCCAGATTAGAATCGTGGAAGATATCACTCTAACAATTGTACCTTAAATATGGAAGCCTAAAGGCAATCAAGTATGGGTCTTCCAATGACTACAGCTCACATTCCCCACCCCTACGGCTCCTCTTTGGATAATTTAGCATCTTCATCTATTTGACGCCACCGCAGGTAGATGCGGCTCTGTCGTATTCATGGTGACTCTCTTGGTTTCTTGCGTGACTTCCTTCCCCGGCCACGCCTTATCCGGCTGAGCTCTATCTCAAGGCCGACCCATCTGGATACCAGCTCACGCATTCTCCTGTAGTTCTCCAGCTCCTCCCGGACGGCCGCCAGGTCGGCCTTCCGGACGTACTGCGTATGCCCCTTCCCGTCGTGGCTGTAGCTGAGGTGTGGATACTCTCTACCGCGGGCACGCTTCTGCATTGACAGCGATCCGGGGTGCAGGTGTCCCAGGGACACCAGCTCCCTCTTGATCCTGTCAATCTCCTCCTGGACTTCCCGTTGACGTCTTTTCATGATTGTATCATTGTATAGATACAACAGTCCGTCAAGACCTGCATGGAGGGATGGATCATGACCGAAGACCTTCGCTCAATCCTCCGCCAGATGCGCATCAGGAGGGCCAATCACCTGCCGGCTGCGGCACAGTTCTGCAGGAGGATCGGGTTGATGGAGACGGTAAACGACGCCGTTCCGAGCGAGATGGAGGTGGACATAGGCACCTACGTGCAGGCGATGGTGCTGGACACCCTGTCCGGGCGCAGCCCGCTCTACCGCCTGGAGGAGTTCCTGGGGACGTGGGACACGAGGGCGCTTCTTGGGCGTGAGGTGGATCCTGCGTCGTTCAACGACACCACGACGGGCAGAGCGATGGACGCCCTCTACGAGGCCGGTACGGAGAAGGTGTTCTCACAGGTGGCCTACAGGGCCGCGGTGGAGTACTCCGATGAGATGGACATGAGGCACGTACATTTCGATACCACATCGATAAGCGTGTCCGGCGACTACGGGGCAGGGGGTGGGCAGGACGGGTCGATTACCCTTGCCCGGGGACACAGCAAGGACAACATGCCGTTCCTCAAGCAGCTGATACTGAGGATGCTCTGCATTCGCAGAAACATTCCCGTACTGGGCGGCTGCGAGGACGGCAACGCCTCCGACATGACGGTAAACAACAGGGAGCTGAGCCGGCTGTCCGACTACATGGCCACGCATGGGGTAGCCCCGGGTGCCTATGTCTACATTGCGGACTCGGCGATGGTGACCGAGGACAATCTGGAGGCGGTGGGTGACAATCTGTTCATCACCAGGTTGCCGTTCAGGTACGGAGAGGCCGGCAGGGCGGTAAGCCGGGCAGTGTCTTCGGGAGGCTGGGAGGAGGTACCGTGGGAGGCCCCTTCGGATGGCGGCCGTCCCCGGGCGCGGTACCGCGTGCATGAGACCGAGGTGGATCTGTACGGAAGGACCTATCGCGGGATAGTCGTCCACTCCGATGCCCACGACAGGAGGCGGCAGGGCAGGCTCGACCGCAGGCTTGCCGAATCATGGAAGGATGCGTCGGGCAGGCTTGCCGATGCTCGGGGAGTTGAGTACTACTGCCGCGAGGATGCGGAGGCAGCCATGCGGCGGCTGGATGATGCCCCTGCCGCCTACCACGGCTTTGACCTCGAGGTGACGGAGAAGGTTACCTATGCCAGGGGCCGGCCGCCGAAGAACGGTCCCCGCAAGGTCTCATCGGTGAGGTACGTCATTGAGGGTGAGGTGACCGAGCGCACCGCGGAGGTGAACAGGGCGCGCGAGGAGGCCGGGTGCTTCGTACTGCTCACCAATACCCCCAGGTCGGGTGAGATGGCCCATTCGCCGAGAGAGGTCCTCGCCGCCTACAAGGAGCAGCACGGCATAGAGCGGAACTTCGGATTCCTCAAAGACCCCATGATACTCAACAGCATAAGCCTCAAGAGCCCGAAGAGGATCGAGGTGCTGGGAATGATACTCCTCTTGTCTCTGCTTGTCTGGAACCTGATGGAGCACGTCATGCGGGATCATCTCAGGCAGACGGAGACAACACTGCCCGGCTGGGACGATAGGTCCACCTCCAACCCCACGGCCTTCATGATGACGACGAAGTTCAAGGGCGTTCAGATAGTCGAGTGTGCGGGCGAGAGACAGTTCGCCTCGCCGCTCACTCCCACCCAGCAGAGATACATTGAAGCCCTGGGCCTGGATGCCGACACCCTTCTGAGCTACGATGGGCATGCGGCCGCCGGGAATGATGGTTCGTTGTGAGGGGTAACTGTATCCTATGCTGAAGATGGTGGAATAATTTGCGGGATTTCCAGTTGTCGTCGACATCTCTGTCTGCCCGAACGGATGATCAGCGAGCCAGAGATGCCTCAGGAAGACTCCAAGATGTTCCGGAGCACACAGAGACGGCCTGGAAATCGAGATTCCAGTAATTCACCCAATCAGCCCGCCAAGGGGTGGGGAATGTGAGCTATACCCATGCTGCAGGTATTGCTGTTGCCGCCTGCATCTTCGACAAGACTCAC
>CAZRCN010000283.1:0-2701 GCA_964598575.1 uncultured Victivallales bacterium
GTTTTACGCAGCCTACGCCCTTGACTTACCCACAGATTCTGCGGAAGACCCATATTTATTATGGATGCTGCGATACGTGTATCGGCCTCGCCACCGTGAATGTGAAAGCGCTACTGGAGCATGTGAAGGGTGGCTGACGGTATCGAGGTGAAAGCTCGACGATGAATACAAAAGCGCCGGTAGATTGGGTGGATCCGCTGATTGATTCGGCAAATCGTCGGTTCTTCTTTCTGACGACGGCGAGCCATCCCTTCGGGATGGTCAACCTGAGTCCAGACACGCGGGTGGGCGAAGATGCCTGGGATGCCGGGTATCGCTATGTTGATGACAGCATCCACTGGTTCAGTCATGTCCATGCCTGGCAGCTTTGCGGCATCCCCGTCATGCCCACGATGGGCGCGATGCGCGGACCGTGCGGGAGCGAGGTCTACAAGTCGCACTTCAATCATGACGCCGATGTCGCCACTCCGGGGTATCATGCGGTCACGCTGGACGATTACGCGATCCGGGCAGAGCTGACCGCGACCACGCGCGTCGGGCTGCATCGCTATACCTTTACGAAAGCCGGACGAGCATGGATACTGATCGATCCACTTTATGGAAAGAAACAAGTGATATTTCGCAAGACTTCCGGTAACACAAGGGTCACCATTTTCGAGGGCAGGCACGAGATCATTCACCAGGCGGCGCTCAATTGGCTGGCGAACCAGCGTAAGGGTACCCCTGCCCGCTGGGACATTACCCTTGAACATGACGTAAAGACGGACACCTGGAAAGTAATCCGGGGAAATGAGGAAACGTATGAATGTAATCGCCGCTGTATTCCGCGCTCTGCAAGCCCTGATCGATGCGTCTGAACTGTATCAGGGGTTGTTCCCTTCACTGTTGGACCGACACACCGGAGCCATGTTGACGGACATGCCGCCGCCCATAGAAGGGCAGCGTAACAACGATCGCTCGCACCTGGGCAGCAACCTGATGCATGACCAGGTGACGCTCAAGACGTTGTATGCACTCGCCGAGGTTCTGCCTCGTCCCGGATATCGACAAGCGGCGGACAGGTATCTGCGGCGGTTCTCTGAACATTGTACCCACACTGCAACCGGGCTTTTCCCATGAGGCGAGCACAGCTTTTGGCATCTGACCGAGGATCGCGTGGGCAACAGCTATGTCTATGGCCCTCGTATCCCAGCCATGCGACAGCATCTGCCTGCGACGCACGATCATCTCCGACAAGCGCCCCTGTGGCTTTGCGTGTCGAGGGGACAGGCACGATGACGCATTTAACCATGCCGGAGCACCCGCGTTAACCCAGAAGTGGGTGCGACGTGTGATGGAGGTTGCGAAAAGCAACACGACGCCATTTGGCGGATATGGTGGCGACGAAGACCAGGGTATGATGGGGGCACTCAACGTACTGATGACGATGGGGCTATTCAGTGTGAATGGAGGTGTCGCTTCCGCAAAAGCCTTTGCAGCAAAGTTTAGGACAATACGATTGCGCGGGCCTGACGGATGAAAAATGCCTTGCACTCTTCCCAGTCGAACGGGACCAGCATGCGCGGCATGGGTTCGGATTCCGCGTCCTCAAAGTAGGTGAGGCTTTTCAGGATGTGGTAGCTGTTGATACGGCTGGCTCCGTATTTGCGCGGAAGCATATCGAAGTAGGTTTCGAGCGCGGGTTGGTCCTGAAGAATGATGAACAGATCTGCAAAATCCTTGCGGCTGCCCCGCCCGGAAATGGCAGCCAGTTTCATCAGTGCAATGTCGCTGACCGAGGCGATTGTAAAGAAGCGGTGTGGCTGCGCGTCGAAAAGAAACGGATCGCGGACACGGAAGAAGGAAAGCTTGGTCTCCCGGATTAGGACGGTAAGCGTATGCTCGGCTTCCTGGAGTGTTTCGTAGTTACCGTGTGCACCTAACACATCGTGAAGTGTCCGGACATTTAGATCATCCGTACGGAAAAAGTCCAAGTCTTCCGAAATGCGGTGGCCTAGGTGAAATGCCAATCCGGTTCCACCTGCGAGGGTCCATCCCGCAAGCAAAGGTGAGGAGTCACCCTCGAGGTCGGTCAGGAGTTCCAGGCTGTGCGGCGGGAGTACTTTCTCATGCATGGGATGCCCTCCATTTTGAGTATGTTCTGCCAGAAGTTGCGGGTGCGAGGCGAAACGCGGTGTGCGGATGCAACGGCTTGCAGAAAGTTCTTCCGCCCCATCCTGCCAAGAAGCATTTCAATGTCATCGAGCGTCCCGTATTCGAGTACGCGCTCAACGACCCAAACGGGATGTGATTCCAGGTCACCAGGGGTGAGGCGATGATCCCAGAACAGACGGTCAAGCCGTGACACGATCTCGTGCGCAGAGCGGGGCGGCGGCTTGTTGGCAACCTTCGGGGTCAAGGTGATCTCGAGATCGCAGTTCAAAGCGAGCGCCAATTTGCGGAGCGTGTAGGTTTCGAATCGTGTCCACCCATGTTCATAGCGAGAGAGGGTTGCGGCAGAGGTTCCCGCCCGACGAGCGAGCTTGGACAGCGACAGCCCCAGATCCAGGCGCCTCTGTTTCAACTGATCAGATATGGTTCTATTCCCGTTCATAACCATTATCATACATGATAATGGTTGATGCGTCAAGCGTTTTGTGTGTCCCCCAGCGGCGAAGAATCGCCGCAGGCGTTAGGCGTTAGGTTTCAGGAGTTAGCGGAG
>CAZRCN010000284.1:0-2692 GCA_964598575.1 uncultured Victivallales bacterium
GTTAGCCTTCCCCGCCTTGCCCACTCCACGGATAATCCCGTTTCGGCAGATAATGATCACGGTCATAGGGCGGATCCTCATGGTCGGGGATAGGATCTTCGGGGAAACATTCGTGCCAATAGGCACGCTCTTCCGGATCGTCGTAGTACTTCAGGCCGGTTTGGATATCCGCTTCGCTCCCGCCACCAATGATGTCCAAATGGTAGGCAGAGTCAGCATTGGGCGGCATGATCACGATTTCTTCCCGAAGCAGGTCATCCCACAACTGGGCATACAGATCCCGGTCGCTGAGATGATCCGTGTTATAGAGGAACACACGCAGTTCCACCAGCTTGTTGATAACCTTCCACAGTTTCGCGTGCAGTTCGTCATCAGTCATACTGTCGGGTGGAGGTAACGCCACGCCCGCCCTATGTAGTTGCGCGAATAGGGTCCCGCGAGGAGCCTTCTCGAAGGCAACGACGTATTCCCAGAATGCCTCAGCAACCTCCGAGTCTTCGTCACTGTTCCAAGCCACCATATCATGACCGCTGATCGCTTCGGCTTCTTTCTTGAAACGATCGATCCGAATCCGACGGTCAACCTTCTCCAGTTCATGCGACAAATCGGACTGCTGTTCGTTATTATCCATGTATCCTCCTGGTAGGGACGTTACTTCTTCCATGAATCAGCCGGGTCATCGTCGTCATGGATTCCAAAACCGTAATCGTACGGATTGCCGTCCTTGTCGTCGTATTCGGGGTCCAAGTGATACGGGTAGTACTTCATCCAGTCGTCGCCGTATTTACGCTTGATATGCTCAACTTCAATCTCCAACGCGCGTGCACGTTCTTCCTCTGGACTCAGTTCTTCGTCTACAAAATCGCCCCATAGCTCCTGAAAAAACCGACAATGACAGTACTCCCCCAGTGGACAGTTCTTGTGTGGTCCTCCTGGACGACAGATCTGAAAGAAGCCCATGTGCCATTGATGGATGATGGCTTCCTGATCATAGTTCGCGCGCAAGGCCTTGTACTGTAGGCGTTCCGGAACTTCGATCTGCATCACAAAGGACCAGTTATGCGCATCGAGCATATGCTTCAAGGCCTCGAGCAGCCTGTGTACCTGATCATCGTTCAACTGCTCAACCGGTGGCAACGCGACTTTCCGGATACCCGTCCACTCCTCCAGCGGTCGTCGTGGCGCGGTGCGTTCCTCTTCTTCCTCAGAGATCCAGGCCCATATATCGCCGCTGCCTTCGCAATATGGCCCCTCAACATTCTCCGCAGCAAACGTGATGTCGCCAAGAAGTTGCTCTACATAACGTTCCATCGGTTCCTCTCCCTCGCCGCCCTTCGTTCCACAAAACACCATAAAAGTAGAAAACAACCCTTCCCGTGTCAAACTACCGCCGCCTCTGCCAGCAATTCTCGTTATGTGTATGCGGGGTGGCTCGCGGCTAAACCGCTGCAAACAACTGCTAGGCAATAATCTATAACACTCGCAAGCCCATATCTGCACCTAAGACCCCCGTTTTTTTAGTAAAATTGGGGCTTTAACGAAGTCCGAGGTGCTGATATCTTGACCACCATGCCACGAGCGACGCGATACATGGTTGAGGGATATCTGTACCACCTGACGCACCGGTGTGCCGATGGTGAGTATTTTCTGCGCTTTGCCAAGGAATGTGATGCCTATAGGGAATGGCTACGCGTCGGCGTTCAACGCTACAAGGTTCCGGTTCTCGGCTATATGATCACCCAGAACCACACGCACGTAGTCTGCGAGGTGCACGACCGTCAGGCGGTGGCAAACATGATGAAATTGGCCGCTGGGTCAGTTGCACAACTGCGAAACCTACGCAAGGGACACGAGGGATCGGTGTGGGAGCATCCATACCACTGCACTCGTATCGAAGACGGGAAGCATCTGCTCAACTGTTTGCGTTACGTGGATCTGAACATGGTTCGCGCCGGAAAGGTTGAGCATCCCTCGGCCTGGCGTTGGTGTAGCTATGAAGAACTAACGGGACAACGGCAGCGATACCGCATCGTGGATCAGGATCGATTGCTGTTCCGGACGGGATTTTCCTCGATGCCTGAATTCGCAGCATTCTATCGCGACAGTATCGATGGACGTCTTGCTGCCGGGAATATCGTTCGCGAACCTTGCTGGACCGAGGCTGTGGCGGTTGGCAGTGAGAACTTTGTGGACGACGCGGCGGCGACAACAGCATACCGTAGACGTATGGAACGCTACGAAATATCTTCAGATGGAGACACAACTTGGGCCGTGCGCGAGCCTGAAGCAGCTTACAACACCGATTCGTATCCAAAATCAGCCATCTAACCTACATTCCGCAGTTCGCGAAGGGGGCTTTTCTCTGATTTATCTGCCGGGCTTTAGGCTGTCTTCCAGTAGTCCTCCTCTGAGATGCCCAAGAGCGCTAGCACCTGCTTGTGCGTCGCATTGAGGTCATCGCGGTACTCTTCGATCAGGTGATCGTCGTGTGTAATGGCATATGTGGAAAGGCCGTCGAAGGTCTTGAACAGTTGTGATGCAGGGGGCTTTGCGGCTATGCCGCTGCAACGCGTTGCCGTCCAAAGTGTTAACAGACAAATACCCCGCGATATGGGCCTTAAAAACCGGTTTTTTGCCTGAAATGGCGACTTTAACGATTCGAGGTGTTCGGTCGATACCTTGCGTTTCTTTG
>CAZRCN010000285.1:0-2683 GCA_964598575.1 uncultured Victivallales bacterium
TCCACTAACACCTAGCACCTAGTGCCTAACGCCTGCGGCGATTCTTCGCCGCTGCTGGCCGCGAAACGTGATTGTATGCTTTGGTTAGGTGGCGTATACTGATGCTTTCTTACGAATGGTTTTGAACGGCGTCAGGGAGCGCCTGCATGGCGTAGTGAGACGAGTACCAAGGAGGATGTGATGCAACGGATCTGGAGTGTAAAGGGCCAATGGGCCATGATGCTGACCGTTTGGGTTGGCGCTGCATGCCTCATCCCTCTTGAATCGGAGGGATTGGCGATTCGCGGGGATAATCCCTGGGCTGCGGAGTTGCGGAGCTGGTATGATGATGCGCTTGGCTACCAAATGTGGACGCTGAATCTCGGCCCGACGGGCATCCGTGCTAAAATCCTGCCGTCTGATCCGGACCAATTCCTGGTTGCACATGTATTCCAGGATGAAAAATCGCCTGCCAAAGGGAAGGTGCAAGCAGGGGATGTGATCGTCGGTGCAAACGGAAAGACGTTTTCCACGAGGCACCGTTTTTCACGGCGGACGCCGAAAGATGGTCGTGGCTGGGATGGCCCGCTGAAGGAGTTGGCGGGGCACATCGAAGACAGTCAGGGGCAGGATGGTGTTCTCCAGTTGATGGTGCGGCCGCAGGGCGACAATTCGGTTGTCAATACGGTGGAACTACAACTGGAACCCGTCGGGCGCTTTGCGCCTACGTTTCCGTTTAATTGTCCGCGTTCCGCGCAAATGCTCGAAAAACTCTGTGATTTTCTGGTGCATGACTATGAAAGTGATAACTGGAAGAAGCCCAACCAATTTTATGGCGGGGTATATGCGGGATCTCATCAGATACTGGCCCTGATGGCCAGCGGCATCGACAAGTATGAACCGATTATCGAGGACTATCGCAAGCAATTTTACGGAAACACCTACAGCCCTACGCATGGTGGGTTCCGAATGTGGCGCTGGGGGTATGAAGCCATCATCATGGGGGAGATGTATAACCTCTATCAGGACAGGAAGCTGGTTGAGCCGATGCATTCGCTTGCGAAAGCGATGCCGTGGGGCTCGTTTGACAGGAGCGGGATTTATACGCATCGCTCTTTTATCAATATCCGGCAGACAGGCCGGAAACCATACGCCTCCATCGCAGCCATATCGGGCCTTCAATTTGTAGGACAGAGTATCTTTCGCCATTTGGGGCTGCATTATGAAGAAGATTTGCATGAGACGATCTATGGTCACTACCTGCGTGCGGCTAAACCGGATGCGCTGCGGGTTTCCTATGCATTCCCGGAGCGGGGTGAGAGCCCGCTAGGACGGGATGCACGGCATGCGATCATCAAGCTTGCGGATCCGACACAGGCCAGGGGGGAGAAGGGTCCGGGCTATGTGGTGCCCACCGGCATGAAGGACGTCACGGAGTATACGATCGAGTGGCCCACGAAAGCGGACCATCGCTGGAAGCCAACCGACTGGGTGGAGGAGGAGCGCGATCAGAATATTGTTGAGGAACTGAAAGGGGATATCCGGCGCGTGAACCGGTATCTGGGTGACATTCCGCCGCCGGAAGACCCGACCAAACCGTACGATACGACCGCATCACACAAATATCTGGCGTCGATCGGGATGGCGGCTGTGGGGATGACGATGGGGACGCCTCCGCGGCCTGGGTGGGAGTACCTGGGCCGGCATGCCGCCAATACCTGTGCGTTGGGACCGGGTAACATCTTTGATGGACATGCCGCCTCCAACCTGCATGGCTTCTGGGCGGTTCTGGGGGCTGCACGCAGTAATGATCCCGAAGCATTGCGGGCCTTCCTCGACTATATGAAGATTTTTCTGGTTTTATCCGAGGTGCATGATGGGCATGGCCTCTATATGCAGCCTTGGGGGCGTGACCGCGCCAATGCCGATCTCGCGTATGGTCCGCGTCTGCTGCCGACGGCGACGGGCATTATGATTCTCTCGCTGCCGAAGAAGCGTTTGTTGCTTACTGGTGCTGATGCCGGGACATCGGCAGCACCTGCTGCAAGCCGCTCCGGCTTAAGGACCGGTGGAGGTGCCGGGCGTACATCCGGATCGGGTACAGGTTCGGGTTCCTTTGACTGGGCTGCACCGCCGCCTTGGGCACAGTCTGCCGCGAAAACGGCTACACCGGAACCACAGCTCCGGCCAGCAAGGAGCCTGTCCCCGGAAAAGCTGGCCATTTTGGAGCAGGCACTGCAGACAAGTTTGGTGCAGTTGAGTGAAAAAGGGTATTTGACGGAAGTGCCGATGCAGCTTTCCATTACGCGTGGTGCGGTATGGCTGCAGCAAGCTGCTGAGGGTGGTGTCCTGACGTTTGGCCTTGTTGGCTCGGACCGCGTGGCAGAGGTGCCCTGGCGTAGCCTTACTACATCTGACCAGGCCATCCTGGCGGCACTGGTTGCCACGCTGCGCAAGGAGAGCAGTGATGCCCAGGCACTGGCAGGCGTGTATCTGGAACATGCCGGCTCGGTGCGGCAGGCTGACGCGTTCTTTGCCAAGGCGGATGAGGATTCACGCAAAAAACTTGAGCGGTTGTTTGATTGAGCGTTGTAGGATGCAGGCTAGCGGCGGCCCCGAGTGCTGCTCGGATAATACGGGGGAGAAACTTTTTGGAGTGCGGCGATTATTCGCCGCTTTGGATTGCCACGGAGTGGCGGGGATG
>CAZRCN010000286.1:0-2683 GCA_964598575.1 uncultured Victivallales bacterium
CTGGCCGTCCTGGCGCCTGCCGGCGCAGCGGACGTTGGGCATCAGGCAGTTGGCCATATCGGTGCTGTCGATGCCGTAGACGAACATGGTGTCCAGCGCCTGGCTCTGCTCCTCGAAGAAATCGCTGGATCCGGCAACGTCTATGTCGCCCTCAAAGAGAGTAAGCCGTTCAGGTTCATCAGGATCTGGATTGTCCACAAGCGGCACCCTGTACGGCAGCCTCACCGGGTATATCCTCGGCAACGCCAGAAGCGGCGCATCGTCGGTTCCAGCGGTGTCCAGAAATGAGGACTCAAGGGCCACGGAAACATCATCGCCGTCCCGGAGCATCAGCCTGTCGGTGCTCCCGAAGATATCAGATCCGCCTTCACCGTCGTCCAACGACACAAGGAGCTTCTGGCCGTACACACTCTTGAGGGGCCACCAGGCCGATGCGTCGTTTATGTCCCCGAAGGTGTAGCCGTCGGGCAGGGCGAAGGGGTCGCTCCCGTAGACCGACAGGGCGCTGCCGGGTGCCCCGCCCGGGGCCGCTGCGAACTCCAGGGAAGCCTCCCGAATGCTCTGGCCGCCGCTGAGGTGGCAGATGTAGTCGATCCCGGCCACGAAGTTGGGGTACCAGTCCGGCCCCCGGGTCACGAACGTGGTCCCGTCGTGGCCGAAGAGGTTCGTGTGGACCGGAGAGACCTCCCATCTGACGGACCCCTGCGATTCGGTCTCGAAGACCGCCTGGTAGCTGCCGGAGCCGTCGTGGACAATGAAGCCGCTGTGGTCTTCGGACTCGCTGTCGTTCCAGTAGTTGTAGGTGGGCCAGAACACCCCCCAGACCGCTCCGGCTGGGGTTATGTCCAGCTCCAGGCCCGACATCTCAGAGCCTTGGGTCACGTCCTCGAAGGATCTGCCGTTCCAGCCGTATACCCTGGCGCGGTTTACGCTGCCCGGCGGGTCCCCCTCCAGCCTGCGGAAGCACACCAGTATCCGCAGCTCGCCCCTGCCGATCAGCGTGCCCCGCCTGCTGGCCTTGTCCTGGAAGTGAACCGGGTAGTCGTACTCACCCACGGAGGCGGCAGTGGTCTCCAGCACGGCCGGCGGCATCTCCAGGTCGTCGTCCCGGCGGGTCAGCGAGCTGCCGTCGTGGAAGAACACGGTGCTCACCGAGGGGTCGTAGGGGTCGCAGAACACCACCGCGCCGTTGAGAAGACGCGCTCCGGTGCTCCTCTCCCCCACATCCGTGGCCCTGTAATCGCTGGCGGCCCAGACCGGATTCTCACGCAGCTGCGGGCGAAGCCTGTGAACGTACTCCTGCTCCACGCCAAGGTCCTCCGTATGGCTGCTGACGTTGGTGAAGGAGTAGACCCTGAAGTACCCGTCTTCGTCCACGGCGAAGATCTCGTCGCTGGAGGCGTACGCGCCGTAGTCCACGCTGGCGGCGGGAAGCAGATCGGTGGCACCGACTATCCCGTCGCAGGCGATATCGTCCTCGAAATCCCTACTGCTGACTTGGGTGTACTTGCATGGGTAGCGGTCGAAGATCGGGTACTCCAGCTCACCGCAGAAAAGTGGTATGGTGTTTCTGTAGTACAGGCTGTCGTTGGCCGTCTTCCACCGGTCCAGGAAGGTTCCGAAGGGAAGTATGTCGTCGGATATGTCCTCCCTGCAGTCCTGGCCGTAGTCGCGCACCAGCCTCCACCATGGCCAGTTGTCCTGGCTCTGGTTCCACCCGGGGCCCTCGAACTTCGCATCGGGCTCGTCAAAGCCGAAGACCCCCAGGAATTCACCGACGCCCTGCTCTATGGGCGCGTACTCATTCGCATACCGAGACAGGTAGGAGACCACGGAGTCGTTATGCTCGCATGCCGCATCGGACAGCGAGGTCTCGAAACCCCCGGCTATCACGTGAAGCGAGTCCTGACGGGCTATCTCGGCCAGCTCCACGAAGTACTGGCCCGAATCGGGGCCGCTGCCCAGAGCACCAGGGCTCATGCGGCCGATCTCGCTGCGGAAGTTGACGGAGTTCACCCCATGACTCCGGGCCTCCTCCAGCAGGGAGTCCACCGCGGCGTATGCTGCACTTTCCCCGTCCCAGCCGTAGCTCTCGTAGTAGTCCCTCAAAGCGAAGAAAGCCCCCCTCATGTCCCAGATGACGGGAAAGTAGGCAATGGTATCGTACTCATCTTCGGATTGATGGTTGAGGTATGCGAAGTCGTTGCCGTGCCTCCCGTAGAAGTTGGCGGCATGGCCGAGGGAGACGATAGCAAGCGGCAGCAAGACGGCCATGGCGGCTCTCAGTGATCCGGGTCTCATTGTCCTCACCTTCCTCCGGCGTGTCTTCGGCGGGGATGCGGCGTTGACCAATGCGCGCCTGCTCTATACTTTATTCGTGATGGAGAGGATATGCAATGCGTTATTCCTCCTTGCCCGCCGTGCTCTTCTGTTCATGCTGCCTTGCCGCCACCCTGCACGTCCCCGGCGAGTACCCGGACATACCGGCCGCCATAAGCGCCGCGACGGACGGCGACACCGTCCTGGTCTCCCCCGGCACCTACGGCGGGCCGGTGGGCTTCCAGGGCAAGAACATCGTCGTCAAAAGCGTGGCCGGCCCGGAGCAGACAGTGATCAACACCTTCTCGGACTTCCACGCGGTGATGTTCACCGGGGCCGAGGACAGCACCGCTGTCCTTGAGGG
>CAZRCN010000287.1:0-2664 GCA_964598575.1 uncultured Victivallales bacterium
CCCTGATATGGCCGATACGCCATCGCTCCCCCCTACGCTATCAAACCTGTAACTTTATTTTTGACCACTACATGCAGTAGTTTTCTCAGAATGCTACCACTATCCAATATCCAATATCCAACAAGGAATGTCCAATGTCCAAATAGAGCGAATATTGTGCATGGTTGTCCTTTAGTCTTCTCATGCTCTTCTCTCGCAAACTTGTTCGGTTGGATATTCCTTGTTGGTTATTGGATATTCAATTCTCACCTTTCCACAACTGTATTATCCAAGCAACGCTCGGGGCCGGGACTACGTTGTAACGTCCCTGTTTTCCTAACAATGTGCCACAAGAGATTTGTGTGTACGAGTATGTGTACGAGTACGGAAATCATGCAGTTCCCTCACCGTATCTCATACACCATCCGCACCGGCTCGCCTTCACGCTCCAGGTCTATCACCACCGCACTCATATCGTTTTCCACTACTTGGCGTATAAAAAATTCTGCCCGCCGACGATTCGTCATCGGCAGCGCATTCACCGAGCGGACCGTATCCCCCTCCTGGAAGCCCACATCCGCAAAAAATTCTTCTTCCCCGACCGGCTCCAGCCGATATCCCTCGATCGAACCGGATTCCGTGTACAGCGGCTGCATCGAATCAAAAACCTGCAAAAGCCGCTCCGGTTCATCCAGCAGCTCCTCATAGTATGCCAGCAAAGCCTCGCGTTCCATGCGCCAGATCCCTGCTTCGGTCTGTTCCCCAAACCGGCTTGTACGCGCTACGCCCGCCGACGTATCTTGCCCCGCGCCTCCGGCATCGCGCGCATCCGGCTCATCCTGCGTACCGGTACCCTCCACCCCTGCCAACGATAGCCGTACAATCGTGCCGCCTTTTTCCAGCAACAATTCCTGCGCTCCGATCTCGTGCACCCGCACCGCCTCGATCTCGTCTCCTTCGGACACAATATACTGCTTGCCCGTCGGACGATACGCCACTACCGCTCGCCGAAATACCCCTTCCCCCGTCTCGTGCCCATACACCGAAAACGTCCCCGCAAACCGAAAGGCAGCACCAAAGGAACGGCCAACTGCCTCCTGGCGTCTTGCCCGAAAAACCGACAATTGCCCCTGCAGGCCTTCCAGTAGTCTAGCATCCGGGTCCGCTGTCGATTCCGCGGCTGGCATGGACGCGCCCTCCACGGGCGGCATGCTCTGCGCCGGTCGTTGCCGCAGCACCACAATACCTGACAGGAGCACAACAACCGTCACCCCGACGGCCACGCGTACCCCTTGCTGTTCAACCCAAAGAAAAAATGGACGGGTAAAGGTCATAAGCCGGATTCTGTTACCGGGCAGCAACCCTGCACGTAGCAGTTCCGCCGACCGGCTTGGTCATTTATCTCATGCAATCAACCCGGAGTACGTACTGGTTACCCAGCAATGAGACGGGCCGCCTCACATACTCCCTATTTGATCTTGCTCCGGATGGGGTTTACCATGCGGTGGATCTTACGATCCAACCCGGTGGTCTCTTACACCACCTTTTCACCCTTATCCCGCACGAGACGGGACGGTTTGTTTTCTGTGGCACTTTCCGTCTTTCCTTCTTGAAAAGGAAACCTCCCAGCACTACACCGGGACATCCTGCCCTACGGAGTCCGGACTTTCCTCCCCCCGGCTCTAATGGCCGGAAGGCGACCAATCCCCCCTACCTGTCCATCCCTAACATAGCATTCTTCCGCAATACCCGCAAACCACCATTTCGGTCCGCCTGCGCGCAGCATGCTGCTGGAACGGCGGCACCGCCATGTGGCACCCCCCGCAAACCCCGTTGTCGCTAGGTACAATGGCCGCCCCGCGACGGCGCTGCAAAATGGCCTCGTAACGCGACAACCAAGCCGGATCGATTCCGTCCAGCATCCCCGCACGCGTCTTTTCCAACGCCTGCAGCTCGGCCTGTAATTCCGCCTCGCGCTCGTCAAACACTTTTACGTCTTCATCCACCTCGCGCTGCTCAGCCTCCAACGCTTCCTTTTGCTGGGCAACTTCGCCTCGCGCTACATCCATCTTTTCCATCAATACCAGTTCCAGATCCTCCGCCCGCCGGATAGACCGCTCAATCCCCTCGATCTCTTCCGACATCGTCTTGAATTCCTTGTTCGTCTTCAAGCTCATCTGCTGCGTTCGCAACTTGTCGATCTTCTGCTTCTTATCCTGCACGTCAAGTTCATGCTCGTGCAATGCCGCCTGGCAGGCCTGCAGGTCTGCCTCCGCCTCCTGCAGCGCCGCCTTGTGTCCAGCCAGCCGCTCCTGCTCGCGCGCCTTACGGGCCGGGATATCCTGCATCTCCATCTTGATCCGCAAGATCAACAAATCCTGCTCCTGCACCTCGAGCAAACGATCAATTATCGTCACCAAACCACCTCTTCCCTTGCATGCGAACCGCAACCGCACCGATCAGGATGCTACCGGCATCCAACCCGCTACCTTGTTGTTCCACTGTGTTGTAATCTTCCAGTCTGCAAACCCTACTGCACTCCTCATCCCCTGTCAACCCCGCGACAGCTTGCAAGCGGCGAAGAATCGCCGCAGGCGTTAGGCACTAGGTGCTAGGTGCTAGGTGTTAGTGGAAAAGGCCCTAAGGCCTAAAGCCTAGCACCTAACACCTGCGCGGTGGACCAAT
>CAZRCN010000288.1:0-2657 GCA_964598575.1 uncultured Victivallales bacterium
ATTGTTTGAGTAAATGAGTCGAACAATTTTATTTGAGGCGTGTAACCTGTTGGGCGCAAGAGTGTTCAGTGTTCAGCGTTCAGGAAAGACAACAGCCTTCCAGCCTGAACTCTGAACCCTGAACCCCTGAACACTTTCAGCGAAGCTGGCTAGATTTCGTCTGAACCATTTTACGGCGTCAGTGTCTCTTCCCTTTTCGGCAGCTTCTATAAAATTAATGAGTAAATCAAGATCTACACCTTGAAGATCTCTTACTAAATCAGTTTGCGCTGCTTGGTTTACCTTTTCTTCACTCTGACTATATCCTTGAAACAGATAATATGGATAATCATGAACTGCAATAACTTTCACAACATCTTCAGGCAAATTATTGTCTTTTGCAATTTGGGCAGAAATATGTCCGTGCATCATTCCAGATGTTGGAAGGTCATACGCTGCTTGTTGACCTAAATCGTGATACATGGAAATAATTCTTAGTTTTTTTCGTATCAAATCGTTGTCATATTTTTGTTTATCGATGTAATTTAGAATTTCTTTAACATTTTCTCCAATCGGGACTTTATTTTTTTCTGTATGTGCGCCCTTAAAAAAAACTGCGCTCCTAAGTATTTTTAATTCTGCATTATTTTCAGGAGTTATTCCAAATGGAATAACAAAATAGTCTTTACAGTTAATTTTATCTTCAATGCATGCAACTCTTAGATCAACATCTTGATATTGCTCACCTCTTATTTTCGAAGCATAGTTTGAAATATATTGCGGGATTGAACTTGCGTTATATCTAGGCAAAACTCTACCTATTTGCTCTTCCAGACTTTTGATGTTTTTAATTGCCTTATCCAATACATGGCCTTCTTCATGACCTCTTATTTTCCAATTAACGCCAGCATCTTCACTTAAAGTGTATGTCCAGACATGAGCAACAACTCTATGTCCGTTTTTATCAAAGAAATAGTATTCTGTATTCATTCCACCAAATGGATGTTCGGGCCTTGGTTCTTGAAATTCAATTCTTGAACCTCCCATAATTTCCAAATCTAGTTCTTGAATAAATTGATAGAAGTCTTTTTGGGGTCCCAAATCAAGTGCAACTCTGCCCTCATCAAGCTTTATTCTCTTATCAATTGCAGGAAAATAGTATTCCCTTTCAAGTCTTTCAACTGCTTGACCGATTTTTTGCTTAGCTTTTTCTGGTGTGAGCGTTTGCATTTACTCCCCTCGCAATATTTGCAACGTCCCCTACACCCCACGAACCGCCACTAGCAGGCAGACGAGATGAAAGCTTAAAAGAATTACAAATTTTACCCAATCCAAAAACGAACGCGCTGACAATGGTGCATCCTCGGACTCGTCGGCATCATCAAAGTCATCGTCAATATCAGTCCCCGCCGCCTGAGCGGCTTGTTTCTTCCGCGCCTGCATGAATTGGCCCACCGCCGCATAAACAAACAACCCGGCATATGCAAGCAAACCACCGCTTGCACCCAGGGCTCCCTGCACGAAAACCGCAGGGAGGGCAAGTAGCACCGCGATCAGCATATAAAACCACCCTACCGGAGCTTGAAGCCCGGTCGTGTGCGTTTTATTGCGCCCCTCCATTTCCACGATCACATTACTTTTGACTTTTACCCGCACACAGCAACGGGCAAATACAAACAAGACGCCCAAGAGCGAGACCACAAATAGCAACAAACTATTAAGTGCCATTTCCACCATCATACATAACCTCCTTCATCATCTGTAACCATTACTTAGCTCGCCCGCCTCGCGGGATATGTCTGGAACGTGTTTTTTTCTGTTTGTGCGGCTTGCACGATGTCAACCGGATCGAAGTAGTAGACATCGTGTTCATCGAAATAGGCACAGCGGATATCCTGCTGCGGAACCTGGGCGCGTCGGTGCAATGCTTCCGCGTAGAGCGAGAGCTGCGAGACGACCTTTGCCGGATTCTCTTTTGCCGCGTTCGGCTTATAATCCAGAAGCATAATCCCATTCGGTGTCATTTGCATGATATCGATGTGTCCGGCCACGAGGCCCAGCGTCGGGTGCCTGAAATACACCGGTACCTCCACAGCAATGGTGTTGCGGTCACCATCGAGCAGGTACTGCTCAACCGTGTCATGCCGGGCCCGATTACCGGGCGCGAGCGGGACCGCCGCCGCCGTGAGACGGTTAAGCTGGGTATCCGTATAGTGTTTCAGCCCCGGATTGGCAACACAGGAGAGTTGCGAGCAATGGTTCGCCCGCAGGAAAATATCATGATCGAGCCATTTCGGGAGTGAGGAAAGATACTGGATAAGCCCTGGATAGCGCGCGGCAAAGGTAAGTTTTCCCGTATGGAGCTGGTAGTTGTAATTCAAGCCGTTGTGCGTGAAGAGGAAGCTGCGCACCAAAGGCCCTTGTGTAGAGGCAAGACTCTTTGAAATATCGAGATAAGGCAAAGCGTGCTCCTTACACCAGCGCGAGATCGTGGATGTTGCGCGTACGATTCCAAATTCACGCTTAAGGGCCAACTGCACCTCAGGATAACTACAACCCCTACAAACCAGCACCAATGCGCGCAGGATCGCCTTTCCCGGCGTGTGCTTACCGTGCTTCTCGCTTGACGAAAACCGCCGACAACAAGCATTACAACGATAAAGCTGCCTAGAGGTTCC
>CAZRCN010000289.1:0-2624 GCA_964598575.1 uncultured Victivallales bacterium
TGTCGAGTACCTTGGTCTGTGTGTCGAGCTGTCCGCCGGTTGAACCGCTGACATCCAGCAGGATCAAGACCGCAAGGTCGCGATGGTTGATAATCGGTTGTTCATAGAACCGTACCGGCGGGGACGGATCATGACGGCGATTGACGACGTGCTCGACTAACAAGTCCGTATTGATACTGTCGCCATCCTCCAAGTGCTTTTCTCGGCGCGCTACATCTGGTTTCAGTCGTTCAAATACGGCGCTGACCTTGCGAACCGAATCCATCCATTTTGCTTCAGGTGTGACAGCATCGGCGGGTTCGACCGTTTGCTGATGCACTTGGCACCATGCCGGACGGTAGTCGTTCTGGTGGACATCCCATTCATCATACACGTAAGCCGCTTGCATTGAGATTCCGTCCCCGTTTTCGGTTTTGGGTGCTCCCTTGCCATCCACGCTACCTTCAGTCATGCGTTCCGGTGTGCTTGTGTTTTCTCCTGATTGCCGCTCTCGAGCCGCATGTTTTAAATCGGCGATCATCTGGTCTGAGGGTGGCTTCTCGAAATCCATTGGAAAGCGAAAGTCCGGGAGAAAGCTCATGGGCTGAAGAGAATGAATGCGCAAGGATGGATAGTGGGCCAGTAGTTTTGCTGCCAGGGAGCCCTTGATTCGGTCTGCCGTGTCAATGCAATTGACGCAATTGTCGGCCATTGTTCGAAATTCGGATAGCAGCGGTGATTGACAGGCTTCGTTCATGGCATCGGCAAACAGGCGAATTGGCTTGTCTGTTTCAGGGGCATCCGCCAGTTCGGTTTGCACCGCGAAGTCAATCAATCGACGAACCCCCGGCCAGCGTCGGCCTGCGTCCCGCAGGACGCGCACGAACTCGACAATCTGGAAAAGGTTCAGATGCAACCGATCATGGCCCGTCAGAGAGTCGCAAGTGCGGTATTGAGGATGGCCATGGATGCGCGGGAAGGCATCGTTCAGGAACATGGCGGCGGATACGATGGCGCACAGCAGATACCATTGACGGTTGCGCCAGGCACAGTCGAATCGGCGAATCCGCACGGGCAGGTAAAGATGACCGCTGACGGTGAGCAGCTGGCTTCCGCGGTCGAAAAGGTCGTCGGAATCGACGTGTCCGAGATCGACGACCTCGCAGTCATCACCGCTTAGTGCCTTGATCATGGCGCTCAGGTGGTTGGCGATGTCGGCCAGTCGGCATTCTTGTGTGATGGCGAGAATATATGACTCGGACGTCTTCAGCTCGCCGCGCAAAAAGCTGCAACCAGCGTTATGGTTGGCTTGATAAATCTTGAGTCCAACATCGATATAGCGTTCGAGTTCGTGTGGAGATAGTCGCGCGGATAAGGTTTCGTAACCGCTTAGAAAGGCGATCGCCAGATCGTCATCGGTCTTGGTCAAGCGCCGCGTGAGGGTTAAGCAGGTTTGGACGTCTTGCGGTGAATGCCCGAGGCCTCCTTTTGCCAGCGTCTCAAAGAAGCGCGTGCCGTAGAAAAGTTTGCGTTCCGCAAGGCTGCCACCGAGGTCGACGAGATCACTGAAGATACCGGGCAGATTCATGATCCAGCGGTTTTGTGGGGTTAGGGCGGCTAGAAATTGGTGTTGGACATGGCCGAATCCATATTGATCTGATCGCTTGAGTAGATCGAAAAAGCGAGCGGTTACGGCTTGTCGGTCCGGCCCTAGGCTACCGTCCTTGAAGAGCGACTCAATCGTTTTGGCAAAGGTATCGCGATAACCCCATGTCACCTGACGAAGCGAGAACCCTTGATAGTGCTTTGGTGAGTCTGCTTGCCGATCATGTGTGGCGGTGGCTTGATTGAGATGATTGGCGGACCTATTGTTTTGCGCGTTCATCGTCGGGGGCATCCAGAAGGTCTCCAAAATACAATTGTGCGATATTCTGGATCGATTCCAGAACTTCCGCTTCGTCCGTCAGGGTCTGGCTGATTGCATGTTTTGTGGCTTGCAACGGCGATAGCCCCCCCTGGATAAGTCGAGCCACGTAGACCAGTAGCCTGCTGCTGACGCCCTCGTCCAGGCCAAATCCTTTTAGCTGGCGAATCTTCGAGCCCATCTCGGCCAGTTTGCGGCTTTCATCGTCTGCCAGACCACTCTCGCTCTGGATGATGCGGGTTTCGACATCGACGGGTGGGTGACCAAAATCAAGACTGGCAAACCGCTGCTTGGTGGACTGCTTGAGATCCTTGACGATGCTCTGGTAGCCGGGATTGTAGCTGAGCACCATCATGAAGTTCTCGTGCGTGTGCAACACTTCGCCCGTCTTGTCGACATACAAGATCCGTCGATCATCCGTGAGCGAGTGAATAATAACGGTTGTGTCCTTGCGGGCCTCGACGATTTCGTCGAGATAGCAGATGCCGCCATGTCGGACGGCCAGGGAAAGCGGTCCATCCTGCCAGACCGTCTCGTTGTCCTTGAATAGGAACCGGCCTACCAGGTCAGCGGCCGTCAGATCCTCATGGCAGGATACCGTGACCAGCGGCAACCCGAGCTTGTAGGCCATATGCTCGATGAACCGCGTCTTGCCGCATCCAGTCGGCCCCTTCAGAATCAAGGGTATATGCGCTCGGAAAGCCGCCGCAAAAACGGTTTC
>CAZRCN010000290.1:0-2607 GCA_964598575.1 uncultured Victivallales bacterium
CCGGGGGCTCGACGGCGAACCGTCCACCTTCAAAGGGGGTGATGCCTTGTGAACGCGGGGAATCTTGATACCAGCGGTATTGATGAATTGATACGCCACCTTAGAGGGTGACGACGCGGGGACCGGACATCCCCGCAAAAAGAAAACCCCCGGTTTGGGTCCGGGGGCTAGGGCGAAGATCCAGAACTGCAAAAAGCACTAACGAACAAACAAAAGGATAAAGAACATGAGTACAGAAGTCAAGGATATTTTATCAGGCCAAGAAAGAAGGCAAGCGATCTTGGATTGTGCGGCGGCTATCAATGATTGCCAAAAGGATCTTTTAATTTTGAAATCATCAAACAATCCCTTGCTTTATGGTGAACTTATTGAAGAGGTAGAGGACAGGCTGAGATTTTTTCTGCAAATCAGACGGGAGCTTCGCAATGGCACCAAGGCAGAAAAATAAGGCCACACCCTTACGCAATAAAGAGGCTGAGCGGTCAGTCCTGGGTGCTATGATAAACGGTTCAATGCCCATGGATGAACTTGCAACGCAGTTGAACAGTGATTCATTTACATACCAGGAGCATAGGGAGATATGGGAGGCTGGGCTTCAACTTTATCAGTCAGGAGTCAACCCGGACCTTGTGACCTTGAGTGATCGTTGCACAAACGATTCTGTATTAACCGACATAGCTTCATCGTTTTATCCGCAATCAGCCCAATCACACCTTGATATGGTTATTGACCTGGCCATTCGTCGCCGGGTTCAAGAGCGTTGTTCATCGC
The DNA here is from genome assembly GCA_964598575.1 of uncultured Victivallales bacterium. GTDB lineage: Bacteria > Verrucomicrobiota > Kiritimatiellia > UBA8416 > UBA8416 > T3Sed10-140. The sequence continues at coordinate 772 of CAZRCN010000290.1, forward strand.
TGCATGAGTACATGCACGACAAGGCAAAAAGTGCGGGCGAGCTGCTTGATGATGCCCAAAGGGATCTTGGGCAAATAGCATTAGGTGCTAACCGTGAGGCTGGCGCAGATGTAAAGTCAAGTCTCAATGCTGTTCTTGATGAGATTGAGCAGCATAAGGGCGGCATGCTGGCCGGAATACCTACGGGGTATTCACAACTGGATCATCTTACCTCTGGGCTGCATCCGACGAACCTTATCATTTTAGCGGCCAGGCCACGCATGGGCAAAACTGCCTTGGTATCAAATATCCTTTTGAATGCTGCGGCCAGGGGTTTCCCATGCGCTGTATTCTCACTTGAGATGTCCAGAATGCAGCTCATAAAGCGGATGCTGGCCCAAATATCAAGGGTTGATTTTCAAAATATCAGGACTGGCTACTTGAGCAAAGAAGAACACGAATTGCTTAATTTTGGTGCTGAAAAACTTAGCAAGTTGGACATCTGGATAGACGATAGCCCTGGACTGAGTTCATACGACATCAAGTCCCGGACAAGGCGGCTCATTCAAAAACGCGGAGTAAAAATGGTTGCAGTGGATTACCTTACTAAGATCAAGCACGGTCGCAAAGTTGATACAAGAGATCAAGCAGTAACTGAGATTGCGTCTGACCTAAAGGACTTAGCAAAGGAGCTTGATATCCCGGTGCTTTGCTTGGCACAGCTTAACCGCGCATGCGACAGCCGTAAAAACCCGCGTCCGGTTTTGTCTGACCTAAGAGAGTCTGGCGGTATTGAGCAGGAAGCAGATGACATTTTCTTTATATACCGGGAAGCAGTTTACAAGGAAAATTGTGGACACAATAAAGCTGAGATCCTTGTAAGCAAGCAGCGTAATGGGCCTGAGGGCATGGTTGAGTTGGCCTTCTTAGGTAATTACGTCAGCTTTGGGGAGCTGGATAGACATGAATAAAGATATAAGACTTTCAGTTGATTTTTTCCAGCACCACAAGACAAAGCGACTAAAAAGGAAGCTGGGATTGGAGGGAATTATCGCTTTGCAGCAACTGTGGTGCTATGCGGCTAAAAATCGCCCTAAAGGATCACTCACAGACATGGATGCTGAAGACATAGCCAGCATCTGCGATTGGGATGGTGACGATCAAGAGCTTGTTTCATGCCTATGTGACATTGGTTTCCTAGAGCAGTGCGATGAGGGGATATATCATATCCATGATTGGGAAAGCCACAATCCTTATGCTGCATACGCTGAGGAAAGGTCTGAGTCCGCCCGTAAAGCGGCAAAAGCAAGGTGGGCAAAACAAAATAATGCGGAAGGTATGCGGCCCGCATGCGACCCGCATGCAAGCAGCACAAAAGCGCAATGCCCTCTTCCCTCTCCCTCTCCCTCTCCCAATCCGAAGAAGAAGAATGAAGCTAACGCTTCCAATGACAGGGACTATACGATTGAAATCAAAACCCAGGATGAGGCCAAACCTCTGGCTGTTACCAAAAAACAAGCAGATACCTGGCAGCAAAAATTCAAGTTTATTGACGTGGAGGCTGAACTTTACCGTTTAAGCCAGTGGGCAGAACAAAATCCAGAAAAAAGATGGGCTGCTGGTAAATCAGCGTTTTTTGCTTGTTCTGGAGCTTTAGGCAACAAAAATCAGCAAGCATTACATGACCAACACACAAAAGATCCAAAGTTTGATCCGTCAGATCCTGATGGCAGCAAAGGAGCTGAGGCTAAGAAGAAAAGGACTTTAGAACTTGTTGACCGTATGGCAACCGCAGATCCTTACGGAAATTAAAGGAGCACCCATGAACACCTGTATATTCTCGGGCAGAATCACAGC
>CAZRCN010000291.1:0-2588 GCA_964598575.1 uncultured Victivallales bacterium
TAGTCCCGACCGCTCCGCTGCGCTACGGGTCAGGACTAATCCTTATTTTGTTATGTTTATGACACAGCTACTGTTTAATTTTGATTCTGCGCGGTCCTGGGAAAATTGCGATCCGCATATAGGGTGGACTGTCATGACCTCGCCGCCAGGGTTTTACTGCGAAAAGTGCGACACAATGATTAGTCAACAATGGTGTCCGCCGAACGAACCGGAGATAATTGGATACGAATCGGCATCTTGGGTGCGGCACTATCGAGAGGGGAAACCGTTTACTACAATCTGGAAACATAACGCGTGAATGAACCTTTTCAGGAAGTCGTATTCGACTTCCTGAAATAGGTTCCATTCTGATGTTCGTTTCTTGCGTGGTTATCCGTTTGTTTTCAGGTGGGCGTGTGCCCGTTCAATCTGGTCTGGTTCTGGTTCTCGAATCTGGGGAGAGGGTTGCATTCAGGGGTGCCGTTGGCATCGCTGAAAGCTGATCTCTCCGAAATGTTCCCATTCTCCATTTCATGCAAACGAACGTCGCAGGTGACGCTGCACAGGCAGACGCGCAGCGGCTGTTTGTGCTAGCGTCCACCTGTCTGGTTGGGTGCTCCCCTTTTGATTCTGTTCACAGTGTGCATGACTGGCAAGAGAACGGCAACACAGAGTGAGCCCAGTGTGAATGCGAGGCAGATGCCAAGGACCGGAATCCAATCGGGCATGCGGCAACGATCCCACAAGGCGAAAGTCAGCCCGAGCACGCTCACAACGACGAGAGGAAGCAATCCCGTGGACCATGGCAGGGCAAGAGGTCTGTGACAGACGAGCCCGAGGACTGCAAGGGCACCCAAGGCAGGGAAACCGTACCGTATGATGGCGAGTGCCGCGCCGTGAGCCTGAGGCTCGAACCACGGAAACCATGGGAACATGGTCAGGAAGAAGAACGCGACACAACCAATGACGGCGATAATCAGAAAGTGGAGGAGGAGATATCCCAGGATTGACGGCTTGCCATTCATCTATTCTTCGCACCCAACGTCGCAAATCTGCCTGAGCCGCGACTAGCGGCGATAGGCAGCATTTGCTTGTTCGGCGAATTATTGATTTTCATCTTGCAGGGCTTCACTTGAGCGACGTCGCAGGAATTGAATGTCGCTCCAGTCCCACACGCGTGAAGGATTTCGATCCACACAGTTAGGACCCTGATTCCATGCTGGCACCCGCCAGCTATTAGCGCTTCTATGATGGGCATAGAAACTGATTGCGAGAGAACCTGTAAACATAATAATCATAATTATCTGTTTAAGCCTTCCTAAGCGAATACCTCTATCGACCGCAGGAATAAGGAAATAAACAAAAAATGGGACCATATCCGTAAAGAAACGCGGTCCAATGCTGTAGCCGCCCCACCAGTGCGGGAAGGAGGATATGACGATCCAGTGAAGCAAGACTATAGCGATAAGCGCCGCATCAAGAAATTCGAATGATTTGCTTTTCAGTTTTAAGAATATCCCATAGAACGAAAATAAAAAAACAGGAGTAAAAATAAACAGACCTCGGCTGGGGCTGATGATGTTACCCATAAGTGCCTCTGCGAACGTGGGGCCAAATGACAGCCTACTTGATTGGTAGTAGGGTGGCAAAACAACCCCATATACGCTTAAGTTTAATGCGGCAAAACAACCAAAGACCAAGAAAGCGAGCAGCACACTGTACCAGAAAAACCGATTAGACTTAAACGTAAGGAAAGTTACGCCCATGAGCAGAGCAAAAGAAAGGCTGTTAGTTGGCCTAACTATATAGGCCGCGGCTAATATAGGAGCGGGCCAAAGAAGGTTGACGGGGTTGCTGCGGGCTTTTAAGAGAAAATATAAGCTAGCACTAAGTAGCATCATCGAGGGCCCATGCTGCCAAAGAGCTCTGCTTGCCGTAGACCAAGCCGATGTCGCAAAAGCAAAGATAAATGCAATAAGATAGGGCGGAAACTTGGAAGAAAGCCTATTTTCGGCAATGAGAAACATAAAGACTGTAGCGATTGCAACAAAGATAGATGCAATGAATCGCTCAGTATTCTCAGACCTGTTCAATTTGAGATGTTCTTCAAAAGAAATGCCAACAATACGGTCCAGTGCTACATCAATCATCCAGATAATCGGAAGCGAGACAATAGAAGTGCCAATAGGGAAAATGTTGTAATATTTCCCAGACAACCTCTGCACTCCATAGTAGCGGTCGCTTCTGATTCGGTCAGCGTATTCATTGAGATCAATATCTCGATGGTGAATGATACTGATTGCTGTCGGAATAAACCACCTCGAGTCACCCGAGGTGATTACTTTGCTTTCTACATGGACGATGAATACGACAAGAAATATGATTAGCAACCTAAACTTGTATAAAATCTTCATTTTTCTTCCTCAGCCGAACGTTCGCCCTCACTTTCGGCGCGTTTAGCGACGTAAAGTGCAGGGCCTTGTTGGAGTCCGATCCTCGTTCAGTTTCTACCCATCAATTTTCCATCTTCGAATTCAAAATGATAGACCTGTTCCACTAGCATCCCATAGAGTTTCAAAAAATGTTGGCTTGGGGATGTTCTGCCTGTA
>CAZRCN010000292.1:0-2586 GCA_964598575.1 uncultured Victivallales bacterium
TAACTACCCTGCATCTTGGCTCAAACACATGCCCTCACTGCAAAAAAGAGTTTATTGCTGAATAACGCTGTAGCTCCTGCCCCAGCAGGTCAATGACGTGCATAATTGTATCGGTTATGGGGTCGAGTCTTGCAGGTCTGCAATTCATATACGGCAATCACTCAAAGAAAATCATCAATCGAGAAAATCAACTTCCTTGCCGCCGTCTGCTTTATCGCGAGCAAATCGCCCCGCACCGAAGCCGCCAAATGGACACCAGATCACCCAGAGAAAGGATCCACCCGTTTTGTTCGGTTAGCACGCCTTAGCCAAATTATCTTTGCGCATATAGCTGTTTTCTATGTCGATCATCATGTCGCTGCTACCGAAGGAGTCGCAGCTGGAGCCGGATCGCGAGAGTGTGTTCCGGTGGCAGTCGTTGCTTGGGAGTGGTGCTGGGGATGCCGGGGATTGATAGCATTAATACGATTTATGTTTGACAGAACGAGTCAAATGAAACGACAATTCAGCAGATTGATATGAATCCCGTAAGAGCAAAACAGGCTGCTGCACAAAAAATCAATAATTGGTGTTGACAATAAAGAAAAAGCGGCTGTAACCTCTAAAGGTATTGCGTGCAAAGTAGGGGGAGTTGCGTTATTTTGCCAGGTGCATATATCATTTGTGGACGAGAAAACCGAAGCACAAAAGAAAAGGGATGAAATGATTACCAAAGTATTGGTTGAAAAGAATCCATGGAAAATGGAGGCAGCAACAGGAACAACGCCAATGAGACGAATTCCAAACGCCCCATCGAAAGGGATAATGCTCAAGACAGATACAATTAGTAACGCTATATTCAAGGGCTGTGATCGAGCGCGAAAGCAAATGGAAAGCGCTGGCATTGAATAGAAAATAGATATTGGTGAACCATATAATGGAATAGGTTCAGGATAGGCTCGGCAAATTGAAGCCGAGCCTTTTTTTAAAGGTAATGACATTTTTAACGGGGGTAGCATGCCGATTTTCATGGACACCTACGAGGATGATCAGTCTTTGATCAAGAAAATGGCCACTAGCGTGGCCGAATTCTGGAATCAACATGGAGGGACTGATTACGGTTTCCAAGCGTTTGTCTCCAAAGAAAACATTGTAAAAATGTCTGAGGACGGCGATGCAGTTCTGGCTTCCCACTTCTGTGCGGACCCAGGACCATTTAAACGAGTAGCAGCCGCGCTCGTGTTAGCGAGACTGACTCCGCTATTCGGGATCTGTAGCGTAAACAGCAAGGACGACAATATGGCGAAAGTTCCAGTCATGACCGTGCGTGATTGGACACCACGTTTAGCATTCTTGTTGCTGGAGCCAGCACTTGCCGCTGTCAGGCTTGTAAAAAGACCACCTGAAGAATGTTTATGGGACCATTGGCATGGCTTTCCTTCATTGCACTCGAAAGCTGAATTTCTTTTATGGTTGGAGTGGTTGTGCGACTATCCCTTAGACTTGTTGGCGAGCGAACCAGAACGACTGGCGCGACGAGGGCGTATGGTATTAGCGACGGCTCTAATTCTTGAAGGGATTTATTATCAAGCCGGGCATACAGCGGATTTTTGCGGATGTTGTGACAACGATTTCGCAACCACGTGCGAAAACATGAGCTTGTTTAATTTCGATAGAATGCTGGCGATTAAGTATCGACAAAACAACAATATAGCGGAGACTTAAAGTCGCCAAGGAAACAAACAACAGCGAGCCACCCGAAAACGGAATTAGCAGAGGGCCATTTCTCCGGGGGCATACGCGGAGATAAAGCTGACTATTGCACGATTGACCCGGGCTATGGAGCGACGGGCGGTATACCTGTGAGAATCCGGAGCTATCTTGAGCCCGAAAGCCAGAAACGGCACTCCAACACTGAAAAGCAAGCTGCAGGTGCAGCCCTCCAGAACGCGCACCGCGAAGCGTTACGCCCCTGCCCTGTTGATATTTGCCCTCTTGAAGGAGGGCTGTATGGCAGTTGTGTTGAATTATGTGCCCCACCCGGCCCAGGTAAGATCCATGAGGCGAGGCGTTTCCGGACGGTGTGTGTACGGGGGGGCGGTTCGCGAAGTCATGCTGCGGGGAATCACCCCCTGAAGTCCATCATTCGGGCCATCCATGACTGGCAAAAAGCAACCATACAGTAAACAACCCCTGCTTTTCGGACACCAGCAGACTTGCAATCTGCCCGAATTATCAAGCAAGCACGCCACGCGGAACAAGTAATATCCCCCTCAAACTGTTTACTTTATGGGAGCGAAGAACCCAATTGTTAAGTGTGGAACGCAGACATAAAATGGCGAGTACCGACACTGCTGAAAACAAAAAAAACCGCATTTCCTAAGAAAAACGGCTGTTTATTAAGGTTTTTAAGGTTGGTGGTGGGGGAAGGATTCGAACCTTCGAAGGCTATGCCAGCAGATTTACAGTCTGCCCTCGTTGTCCACTTGAGTACCCCACCCAGATGTGACGTGTGAATGTGGCATGCTGCCCGAATCTTGCTCTGCATTCAAGAAAAAAAGGGGCACAAACATTATTTTTGGGACAGAGACTATGATTGTGCCATCG
>CAZRCN010000293.1:0-2562 GCA_964598575.1 uncultured Victivallales bacterium
CTGGCTGTGGTCACGGCATTGGTAAGTCAGGAGTGGGACGACGACGGCAGGGCCGGGGCTGTGTTCGGCAAGCAAGGGCAGGCCCTGGCCGACGCCCTGTCGCAGGCTAGCGAGGAAACACGGTTGCTCGCCGATCGCGTGCTCACCGCCGATCAACTCGACATTCTGGACTCGTTGCTGCAGGACTGGCGCGAGGAGAACCCCAAAGTCGTTCGCGCCTCGTTTGTTCGCTTCTCAAACTTCTCCATCGGACGGGGCAGCTCGGCCGCCGATGAGATACTCGCGGCAGGTGGCCTCTTTGCTGAGGTCGGGGAAGCGGGACAGGCTGTCGACGCGGCACGAATGTTCGGCGAGCGGGTGTTTTACCGGCTCAAGCGCGACCCCACACTGCTCCGGTGGCAAGTGGCGGCAATGAAGGCCGATCTGGTCGCCACCCCTGAGCTCAACACGGTTCTTGCCGACCTGCATGCGGTGACCGAGCAGATCGAGCAACTACCGGCAACCATCGCGGCTGAGCGGCAGGCCATTCTAACAGGAATCGATGATCGTCTGCAGCATGCGGATGCGACAATGACCAATGTCCGGGCCACGCTGGAGGAGGCCGACTCATTCGTGGTGTCGCTGCAATCAACGAGCGAATCCCTTAATGAAATGTTAACGACGGCGGACACCTTGTTTGCACGGTATGCTGCCTTGGACCAGTCGAAGACTGGCAACGGTGGGCGACCTTTTGATATCCGCGAGTACGAACAGACGGCCACCGAAGTGATGCGCGCCGCCAAGCGGATCGATGCATTGCTCACAACGACGGAACACCTGCTTGGATCGCCAGCGTTGCGTAACAGGATGCAGGCGGCACGTGATTCCGTTGACGGGCGGATCATAACGGTGGCCGATCAGAGCCAGGTTGTGATGCATACATTATTCTGGTACCTCTGCGCATTGCTGGGTGTGCTATTTGCATTGCTCATCTTGTACCGACTAATAGGATTCACATTGAAACGATTGGGTTGAGACCACATGATTGAGAATGCTGTTCATGATTTAGTGCTTCGGTGATTCCTGCCGATTGATGCTTCGATCGATTGATCGGCAGGAAAGCAAGGTGCGCCGCCTCGCCGAGCGCACCGCACCGAAAAGCATTGCCCTGCAAACCCGAAGCAAGAAAGCGCGGGGGGCTGATCGTCCCCCGCGCTTATGGTGAGATACCGCGTCACCGGATGGTAAATCACTCTTCCTTGCGGAGTTTCTTGAACCAGTCTTCCATCTGCCGGCCGGCGGCTTCCCTGCCGCCCAGTCCGAAGGAAAGGGCAAATGCCACGGCCACAGCACCCAGGCCGAGCATAAAGGCCAGGGTCACGATATCCTCCGCGATACCCATGGCGCGCAGTCCCATCGCGAGTACCAGGACCAGGATCGCGGCGCGTGCAATTTCAGCCACCGTCCCCTTGGCCGCGGTACGCGACAACGCCGTGTGCGCCAACTGGGCAATCCAGGCCCCAACGCCCAGGATGACCAGCCCCAGGGCCACATTCCCGGCAAAGACCAGCAGGCTGGCCAGGATGTCGGCAAGCAACGTGAATTCCAGCTTATGGGTCGCCGATATCAATGCCGCCAGCATGATAAAGAAGAGCGAAGCCCCAGCAACAGCCCGCGACAACGTGACCGATCCGAACATTTTATCCATGCCGACTTTCGCCGGCAGATCATCCGCCCCCAGGTTGGCCAGGAAGGTTCCCAGGAAATCAGCCACGAAACGCCCCACGATATACGCCACGGTCAGAATCAGGGCCGCCGCCAGTATCTGGGGGATAGCGGCCATCAGCGTTGCCAGCATCTCGGTCGCGGGCCCCGCGATCGACTCGATCTGCAAGGCTTCCAACGCGGCGATCAGGATCGGGACAAACACGAAGATGAAAGTCAGTTGACCCATCAACCTGGATGGGCTGAACGACTCCGGAAGTTTCGTCCGGGAAATCAGCTTGTCGGTGCCGGCGGTTACCGCTGTGACAACATTGCCGCAGATGCGTGCCACAAAATAGCCCAGCACACCCAGCAGGAGTGCCGCTGCAATACCGGGTACGATACCGACAAAACGACCGAACATCGCATTGAGCGGCTCAAGGACGTCTTCCATCCCCAATACACCCAAGGCGAGAATCAACACGTACACCAACAGAACGTAGTACACAAGACTACTGATAAATTGTGCCAGGTGCGTCGGTTTCCCGATTTTCTTTTCGAGGCGTTTGTCCACCCCGGTTTTCTTCAGCAGGGTTCCGATCAGTCCCTTCAACAACCGGGCGATCACCCAGCCGACCGCTAATACGATGACGGCACCCAACACCATGGGCAGACTATTGCCCAGGGTCTCGACCACCGACGCATTGAACTGTTGCAACTTGTTCATGTTCCTCTCTCCTCTCGTTTTCAGCCTACCTCGACACTGCCGGATACCTAATCCCGGCGCACTGCACGCATTACAGCACTGCAGTCCCCACAAGGGAATCAGGCATACCCTGAAAATGCAGGTTGTTTTCCCTTGCCTGCAGGAAAAGGCAG
>CAZRCN010000294.1:0-2550 GCA_964598575.1 uncultured Victivallales bacterium
CGTTTTACGCAGCCTACGCCCTTGACTTACCCACAGATTCTGCGGAAGACCCAATTATTATTCCTTTGCGGCCTTGGGCTCTTGAGCGCGGGAGCGCGGGCGGTAAAAAATCCTTGCAGCGAAAATTCCGCACCCCCCATCAAACTAGACATCAAGCCTGTTTTCCCGTAGGCTTCCGGCATGAGCAGAACCATTAGGCAGCACAACGCGCTACAACGACCGCTGGCACAGACATGCAAATGACCCCGCAAAACATCACCATCACCCTGGCCGCCGAGATGACCTCGCAATCGGTACCAGTCGGCACCACCGTGCACAACGTTCTGCCACCGCCGGACCCGGCCTCTCCCTGGGTGGGGGCACGCGTCAACAATGAACTCGTATCGCTGCACACCCCACTCATGGTCAACAGCAACATCCATCCACTGACCTGCCACGATCCCGATGGCTGGCGCATCTATCGCAACTCCGTCTGCTTCCTCCTGTCCAAGGCCGTTACAGACCTGCTGCCCGATGCCGCCTTCTCCATCGAGCACGCCATCGGCCCCGGCGTCTATTGCTCGCTCGAAGCCGGTACGTCCGATATGCAGAACCTCTGCAACCAGATCAAGGACCATATGCACGAGCTAGCCCGGCAAGCCATCCCGATCACACGTCGCCAGGTCGCCTTTGCCGATGCCGTGTCCGCCTTCGAGTTGCAACAAGCCGGCGAAAAACTGCATCTACTCCAGTACCGGAACCCGCCGCGCATTGTCGTACACGAATGCCAGAACTACTGCGACCTGGCCCACCAGCCGATCACCCCCGACACCAGCCTCCTCACCTGTTTCGACCTCATTCCCTACCACCCCGGCTTCATCCTGCAAATGCCCGTCATGCAAAAACCCACCACCATCCCGCCCTTCCAGGATCAACCCCACCTCTTCGAGATTTTCCAGGAACATAAACGTTGGGGCCGCTCGCTTGGCGTCACCACGGCCGGACACCTCAACCGCATGATCTATCAAGGCGAGGAACAGCAGTTCATCTTCACGGCCGAAGCCCTGCACGAAAAAAAGCTGGCAGCCATTGCCGACCAGATAACCGGGGCCGGCTCGCATATTCGTGTGATTCTCATTGCCGGGCCCTCTTCCGCCGGCAAAACCACCTTTGCCAAGCGGCTCTCCATTCACTTGCGCGTACACGGCCTGAACCCCATTACGCTTGCAACCGACGACTACTTTGTCGGCGATGGCAACAACCCACTGGACGAAAACGGCAAACCGGACTTCGAGCACATCGAGGCCGTGGACCTGCCCCATTTCAACGAGGATCTGCTTGCCCTGACAGAAGGTCGTGAAATCAAGATCCGGCGCTTCGATTTCATTAACAAGCAGCCCTCCTATCCGGGCGATACCTTGCGGCTGCGCGACAACCAGGTCCTGCTCATCGAGGGGATTCATGGGCTCAATCCGCGCCTGACCTCCATGATCCCGTCAAAACATACCTTCAAAATCTATGTCAACGCCTTTACCCAGCTCAAGATCGACAGCCATAACCGGATCTCTACCACCGACAATCGCCTGATCCGCCGCATGGTGCGCGATCATACGTTTCGCAATCACAGTCCGCTCAAGACGCTTGCCATGTGGCCGATGGTCCGTCGTGGCGAACAACGCTGGATCTTCCCCTTCGAGCAGGAAGCCGATGCCACCTTCAACTCAGCGCTCGACTACGAGTTGCCCGTCTTGAAATCCTACGCCGAACCTCTTTTGATGCAGGTAAAACCCTTTCATGTCGAATATGCCGAATCACGCCGCCTGACGGAATTCCTGCAGAATTTCATTCCGATCCAGGAAGATCTGGTGCCCCGCAATTCCGTGCTGCGGGAATACATCGGGGGCAGCGCCCTGCGCTATTGACGCTTACCCCCGAAGGGCATCTGAAACCGCGCTCCCATCCGCTTCCGGCCCCGGAAACATCATGGCCATCCCGAATTCCAATTGGAACTCCGGATCCAGCGACAAATCCACATGTTCCGCTGCGCGCGCCATCTCGCGCGCCTGCTCGCGCGCCGCAACCGAAAGCAGTGCCACCTTCGCTCCAAGCGAGGCCGCATTCCCCACAAAATGAATCTGCTCTACCGGGATAGCCGGCAGCAACCCGATCCGGCGAGCCTGGTCCCGGCGGATATAATTGCCAAACGCCCCTGCCAGCAGTACCGAAGACAGATCACTGGGCGAAAGTCCGACGCGCGCCAGCAGAATCTGGACGCCGGCACGAATGGCCCCCGATGCCAACTGCAGCTCGCGCACATCCCGTTGCCACAGGCAAACCGGTTCGCCGCCGGCCGCCTCCGCCTCCGTTGCCAGGACAAACCGCCAATTGTCCCCATCCGGCAACAGCCGCGCCCGAATGGCATCCGGCACATCCTCGGGCACCTCATCCGGGCCCAGTATCCGGCCGGTCTCATCCAGGATGCCTGCCCGCAGCAGCTCGGCCACGGCATCAATCAGCGCCGTGCCGCACAACCCCGTCGCCGGCTGGTTACCAATCACATTGCAGCAGACC
>CAZRCN010000295.1:0-2550 GCA_964598575.1 uncultured Victivallales bacterium
AAATCGTCGGCGGTCATGCGTTTTCCTCCAGGAATTTCCGGATGACGTCGTTGCTTGGCAATTCAAGCTGGTATTTTGACACGAACATGCTGTTGTCCATGCCAGCCAAGGCGTACTCAACCAGGGCATGATCCTTGCCGGTGCAAAGCAGCAGTCCTACGGGTGGATTATCACCGTCACTCATCATGTTCTTCCGGTACCAACTGACGTAGGTGTTTAGCTGACCGATGTTCTCGTGACTGAAATCCGCGACCTTGAGGTCAATCAGGACGTGGCATTTCAATATCCGATGGTAAAAAACGAGATCCACAAAGCCGTAGGTGTCGCCAATGAGGATTCGCTTCTGCCGGGCTTCGAAACAGAAACCATGTCCCAGCTCCAGAAGAAATTCCTGGAGCTTGTCGAGCAAGGCATCTTCCAGATTGGATTCGCTCATAGCCTCACGTGATTTGATGCCGAGAAATTCAAAGATGTACGGGTCGCGGATGGCGAGTCGGGTTTCGCTTTTCTCTGCGCCAGTCCGTGCCATTTCTGCTAGCTTTTGCTTGTCCTCGGACAGGCCGGAGCGTTCGTAGTAGAGGCTGGCGATCTGGCGTTTCAGTTCGCGTACCGACCAGTTGCCGCGGATGCATTCCATTTCGTAAAAAGCGCGTTTGAGTGGATTGTCAAGCGCAACAAGCAGTTTCAAATGACTGTAGGAAAGATTATGTAGTAGTTTTTCTGATGGCAGGACTAATTGTGCCGACGCTGTAGGCACTTTTTCGGCATTTGTTATAACCTGTTTTGGGATAAGGGATTGTAATTGTGCCGACGCTGACCGCACAATTTGAGGATAGGCACGATAGAAGTTCAAATAATCATATAGCTGCCGGCGATTACAGTTGCTCACACCATTAAGGCGTTCGGCCAGATCGTGTAAAAGGTTATCGCCATATATTGCCCTGTCTTGACCGTGAAGCTCATATTCGGCGATGTAAGCCCCGATCAGCCAATTCCGCAGGGTCAGGCTGATGTTTACGGCCTTGCCTGCCTGTGCGGCAAGCTGATCATGTGCCTGTTTGATTACGGTTACCAGGGAGTCAAAATTCAGAGTCTGTTGCTGTTCTTGCATCAGTCTAACCCTCCAGTTCTTTCTAGCGCACTTGCTAGTTCCACCTTCAGTGCATCACGGGCAGCATCAATATCCGTTTGTAGCTTCTTATAGGCGGCCATCAGTTCGTCGGGGTCACCGTGGGTGAGCTCGGGCGCATTCGGATTCTTGATGTCTAGGTTGTAGCCGCTGTCGATGATCTGTTGGACGGGGACTTTCCACGCCAGTTCGGATTCCTTGCGTTTCTTCCACCATTTCTTTTCCAGATCGAATTCCTGGATCCGGATCGGTTTGGTTTTGCTGTAGGATTTGTAGCCTTCGGGGTAGGGGTGCTCGAAGTACCACACGTCCTTGGTGGGCGTGCCCTTTTCGAAGAACAGTAAATTAGTCTTGATGCCGGCGTACGGGTTGAATACGCCGTTGGGGAGTCGCACGATGGTATGCAGGTTGCATTCCTTCAGCAGCTTTTCCTTGATGCGGGTCTTGATGCCTTCGCCAAAGAGCGAGCCGTCGGGCAACACCATGGCGCAGCGGCCGCCGGGCTTGAGCAGGTGCATGATGAGGACCAGGAACAGGTCGGCTGTCTCCCGTGTGCGGAAGGTGGCAGGGAAGTTGTTCTCTACGCCGTCCTCTTCCATGCCGCCGAACGGCGGGTTGGTGACGATGACGTCAACCCGGTCTTTGGGGCCGTAGTCACGCAGTGGGCGTTCGAGCGTGTTGTCGTGCCGGATCTGGGATGGCACTTCGATCCCGTGCAGTAGCATGTTGGTGGTGCATAGCAGATGGGGGAGCTGTTTTTTCTCTACGCCATGGATAGCGGCCTGCAGGGTCTTCTCATCCTCGGCGGTCTTGACGTACGTTCCGCGCAGGTGATCGATTGTACAGGTCAGAAAGCCACCGGTGCCGCAGGCGGGATCGAGAACCTTCTCGCCGAGTTTGGCATCGATGATGTCGACCATAAACTGGGTGACCGCACGTGGGGTGTAGAACTCCCCGGCATTACCGGCAGACTGTAGGTCTTTTAGGATCTGCTCGTAGATATCGCCGAACATATGCCGGTCGTCGGAGCTGTTGAAGTCGACTTCGTTGAGTTTGTTGATGACCTGCCGCATGAGGGTGCCGGACTTCATGTAGTTGAACGCGTCGGCCAAGGCGTTGCGGACGACGAACCCACGGGGATCGGCGTTGGGGGCAAAGGTCATATTCTTGAGGGCGTTGAATAGGTCGTTGTTGACGAAGTTGAGCAGCTCGTCGCCGGTAATGCCTTCCGGATCGGCGGCCCAGTTACGCCAGCGCAGTTTCTCGGGGATGGGAGACTTGTAATGGCTCTCCATAATCTCGTATTCCCGCTCCCGGTCATCGAAGATCTTGAGAAACAGCATCCAGCCGAGCTGGCCGATGCGCTGGGCATCCCCATCGACCCCGGAATCCTTCCGCATGATGTCCTGTATGGACTTGAT
>CAZRCN010000296.1:0-2541 GCA_964598575.1 uncultured Victivallales bacterium
CTGCGGCAATCATGGCATGATGCCGCTTTGCACCCCAACCAAGGAGTCGACATGCAACAGAAATATAGCCATCTTCTGCCCCTGCTACTGCTGGCAGGGCTACTCGCGACACCGCCCCTGCAGGGACAGGAAACCAACACCAGCAGCCAGGCAACCGATCCCGCCGTCTTTGCCCAGATGGAGTTACTGGCCGATGTCCTGTTGCAGGTACGCAAGAACTACGTCGAGGAAAAGACCTACGAAGAGCTGCTACAAGGCGCCATCCGCGGGATGCTCGGGGAGCTTGATCCGCACAGCACCTTTCTGGACGAGGCGGAATACACACAACTGAAAGACGACACATCCGGCTCCTACGGCGGCATCGGCATCCAGATTGGCATGCGCGACAACATCCTGACCGTCATTGCGCCGATCGAGGATACGCCGGCCTTTCGCGCCGGGCTCCAATCCGGTGACCGCATCCTGCGCATCGACGGCGAAACCACGAGCGGGATGACCCTACGCGATGCCGTCAAGGTGCTGCGCGGGCCCGAAGGGGAATCCGTCCGCCTTACCATCAGCGCCGAAGGCACCGCCGAGGAGCACGATGTCGAGATCGTGCGCGACCGCATTCAAGTCGACAGCGTCAAGGGCGCCCGCATGCTGCGTCCGGGCATTGGCTATGTCCGGCTCACCCAGTTCGATGCCCCAGCCGCCGAAAACCTCGCCAAGGCCCTCCATACGCTCCAGGAAGAAGGCCTGCAGGCCCTGATCCTGGACCTGCGCAGCAATCCCGGCGGACTGCTGGAACAAGCCATCAAGGTCGCCGACCTGTTTCTGGAACCGGCCAAAACCATCGTATCCACCCAGGGACGCGGACGCTCCGGCCGCGAAATCCCCTTCGAGTCAGCCGGTGGCCCCTTTGCCGATCTACCGCTGGCCGTACTCATTAACGGCGGATCCGCGAGCGCGTCCGAGATCGTGGCTGGAGCCATGCAGGATCACAATCGTGGGATTCTGATTGGCGACACCACCTACGGCAAGGGATCCGTACAAAGCGTCATACGCATGGGGAAAGATGACGATGCCGCCATACGGCTGACAACCGCCTACTACTATACGCCCGGCCATCGGCTCATCCATGATATCGGCATAGAGCCGGACATCGCGGTGCCGCTGGATCGCGAAGCGTGGCGCCGGGTGCAGATTCGGCGATCCCACATCGAGAATCCTGAAAGCTATGCGCCCGAAGACGTCGAGTCCTATCAGGATGTGATCGACCCGCAGCTCGAACGAGCCGTGGATCTACTGGATGCTGTCTTGATTTACCAGACCCGGTTCGACACATGATCATACTGGGGATCGAGAGTTCGTGCGATGAAACCGCCGCTGCTGTCCTGGCCGCACCGCGCAGCGTGCAGGGGCATGTCGTTGCCAGCCAGATCGACGCCCATGGCCCCTATGGGGGCGTTGTACCCGAGATTGCCTGCCGCGAGCACGTCAAAGCCCTGCCGATCGTGATCGCGGAAGCCCTGCAAGCCAGTGGCTGCCGGTATCCCGACCTGGAGGCCATTGCCGTCACATACGGGCCGGGACTGGCTGGCTCCCTGCTTACGGGCCTGGCAGCCGCCCGTGCCCTCAGTACGCGGCTCGGTATTCCGCTGCTGGCCGTCAACCACCTGCACGGACACCTCTTCTCCCCCTTTCTGGATCCCGACAGTCCCGACCCCGCAACCGTATTTCCCTTCCTCAGCCTCATCGTTTCAGGCGGCCATTCCTGCCTCGTACGCGTTACCGGACCGGGCCACTACCAGTTACTGGGTACAACCGTCGATGATGCCGCCGGGGAAGCCTTCGACAAAGGTGCCAACCTGCTGGGCCTCGGGTATCCCGGTGGACACCGCATCGAAGCCCTGGCAGTAAACGGGGATTGTACCTTTCATCGATTCCCGCGCGGACGTGTCACCGCCCACCGTTCGTGGCCCGACGAGCTGATTCCCGAACTCTGCTTCAGCTTCAGCGGCCTCAAAACCGCCCTGCGGTACTGGATCGAGCAAAACCCGCTGCCCGAAGACGAGCCGGAGACGTTGTCCGACCTTGCCGCCAGCTACCAGGAAGCCATTGTGGATGCGCTGGTGCAGCGCACCCGGCGCGCCTGGCGCATGCTGGGCCTCAACACCCTGGCCGTTGGCGGGGGCGTCTCGCTCAATCAGCGGCTGCGGGATCGCCTGCACGAAGCCGCCCGGGCCGACGGCGTGCAGGTCCTGCTCACCCCGCCCGCCTACTGCGGTGACAATGCCGCCATGATCGCCCTCGTGGCCGCCCTCGGCGCTGCCCGGGAGATTCCCCCCACTGCCCCTCTCGATGCCGACCCCTCGCCCCACCCCCTCTTCTGAGCCCGAAAACCGCAGATCAGTCTGTGCGTCCGCGGGGGTGTGGGTTTGCTTTCCTGTGACCACAATATAAACACCCTATTTCGGCCGACGATTACGGGCGAAGATTACGATGGACGATTGGTGCTTCGCTCTCCCATGTCCGCCGTAGCTTTAGCGAAGGAGGATC
>CAZRCN010000297.1:0-2524 GCA_964598575.1 uncultured Victivallales bacterium
GCACGCCGGGATCTGTGCGGGGGGCGCCCCGAAAGGGGCGTTCCTACCGCGATGACAATTGACTTCAATGAAGAAGATAAGGTAATATTTTCCCCATGAGTATTACAGCAGAACAAGTCATGACAGAAGCACTTACTTTGGCTCCACATGCAAGGGCATTCGTTGCAGAACGCCTGATCGAGAGTCTTGATGTTAGCTACAGCAACGAGCTTTCACCCGCATGGCGGGATGAGATCCGTAAGCGATGCAACGAGATGGACAACGGCACCGTTGAGTTATTGGATGCAAACGACGTTTTTCAAAGAGCATACGCAGCACTCTCATGAAACCAATTCGATTTCATCCTGATGCTGACACGGAAATGCTTGACGCCGCAGTTTGGTATGAATCCCAGCAATGTGATCTTGGGAAGCGTTTTCTCGCTTCCGTTCAAGTCAAGATGCGCTAAATCGGATTGAGCTAAATCCTGAGCTTTATGCTTATGTCGATGGTGATGTAAGGCGATGCCTTACCAAAACTTTCCCCTTTGGTGTTCTGTTTCGGGTCAAAACTGATTACATCGCCATTATGGCAGTAATGCATCTGCATCGTGATCCTGACTACTGGAAAGATCGAAAATTCGAACGAAGCAATGCAGGCTAAAAATGCTCGCGCATTTTAGCCTGATTGCACACGATCAGGAGAATAGATGAAGAAAATCCTCATTACACTTGCCATCGTGCTTGCGGTCGGCATCGCGACGATTGTTGCGGCAATATCGTACGCGAGCCGCGACATTCCGGAACCCGACGTCATTGATCTTGCGGTAGAACGGCCAGAGATACCGCCCGACGACAACGCATACACGTATTTCACTGCGGCAACAAACGCCTTCTACTGGCCTACCAACTCCGCTCTTGTGCCGGACTTCATCGACGGCGAGACTGTTGATACAGAAGCCTTAGCAACGGTACTGATGAGGAACGAGAAGACGGCGACTCTCATCCGTCGCGGAGTTGAATGCCAAAGGTGCATAACACCAGAAGTGACGGGCTTTGACACACTTCTCCCGTATATCAGGCCTTGGCGGAACATGGGCAGAATTCTGGCGGCCAAGACGAGGCACGACCGCATAGCAGGACGCTATGCCCAGGCAACAGAGGCGTGCATCCTGCACCTCAAGTTTGCCGACCTGATTCAGGGGGATGCGGAATGCATCATCAACTACCTTGTCGGGATTGCCATCCTGGATATTGGCTTGGCACAGGCCCGAGATCTAGCCCGCGATCCGGGCATGTCTTCGCAAGAATTGAAGAAACTATCGGAGGCTCTCGCCTCCGTCGGCCCGTTTGCACCGGGCCTAATTCGTGCGATCAAAGTAGAATACAAGGTCGTAGCCAACACGATTGATGATTTGGGTAAGGGCAATTTCAGCATGGATGATCTCAGCTCTCTCAGCGGGAGCGACCCGCCTTCGATCCTCAAGGGGAAACGTATCGCCGGATATTTCTTCCAGCCTAACAGAACCAAGCTGACGTTCGCCAATCTATACAGGGACATGATCACGAATGCCCCCCTGTGCTATGCCGAAATGAATCTGTATGACGTTGAAGACGTTCTCGGGCTCGGAGAAAACAAGCTGAAGCTTCTCACCCGACCGAACGCCATAGGAAAGATACTGTACGCCATGTTGATACCTGCCCTTGACAGCCTTCTCGAACGCAAGAGCAGGGCTGAGTGTGGTGTTGCCGCCACACATCTCCTGACTGCCATTCACTCATTCAACAAGCGGAACGGCTCGTTTCCCGAAACGCTTCAAGACTTGATCCCTGCGGACCTCGACGCCGTTCCTGTTGATCCGTACGATGGGCAAGAGTTCAGATACAAAGTCGAAGAACGACTTCTCTACTCTGTCGGAAAGGACGGCAAGGATTCTGGAGGGTCCACTGTTTTGCTTTCAGGCGACAAAACAGATTCGATCCAGCGCAAACGATGGAACGCTGAGGATGTCGTATTCAAGATAGAGAAAGAGATCGAACAAGACGAGACCACCGTACCATCGGAAGCCGCGCCGAGCGCGTCCTCCGACGTCCGGTGACTCGCGACGTTCAGCAATGATAATGATGAAAACAAAACGTAAATGGCGCTTGTGGTTACTTGCCTATTTGGTGGCGAGTTACATATCCGCAATATCAATTCTTCTTGTCATGATGATTCTCTACCCTGATAGACAGGATTGGTCTAATGGATACATTGCCATCACAATCGCCCCTCTCGTTTTTCCCGGAACGTTTGTGTTCACACTATTGGGTGTATTCAATGGGCATATTGACGGCATCGGTATATTGTCACTTTTCGTAGTGGCATTGTTAACGAAATACACATATGGCAGGCTCAACAAATACTATACCAACAGAGCCAACAAAAAAACGCGGAACAACCGGTACCACCATATTCCAAGAAGTTGAATACAACTTCTTGGAAATGGTCACTCACGCGTTGGACGCGGAATAATTACTTCAGGGCAAACGCATCTTATTTTTTC
>CAZRCN010000298.1:0-2511 GCA_964598575.1 uncultured Victivallales bacterium
ATCAACTACTTGGAATGAATCATGACTCTAGATCAAATGATAACTGACTTACAAACTAGAATTGGCTCTACTCCAGAGGTGGAATCTTCTAAGTTAAAGACTTGGATTAATCAAGGCTATTTAGCTTTTGCCAGTGCTTATGATTTTACTTGGTTAGAGCAGTTAGCTAATGCTTCTACAGTAGCTGATCAAAGTAGGTACTCACTTCCATCAGATTGCAAGCGGGTTGTGGAATTAAAAATTGATGATGATAGATACTATTATGTACCTTATGAACAGCGGGATTTAAGAGACTCATCTGAAGAATATTTCACAATTATTGGGACTGAGTTTATTATCAATCCAACTCCAACTACGACTGGCAGTTCTGATATAGAAATGGTTTATATCAAAAGGCCTGAAAAGTTGGTTGATGGCTCTGATGAACCCGATTTGCTCCCAGAAGCATTTCACGAGGCTTTAGTTATTTATGCTTTTGCAATTTATAATACCTATGATGAGGAACATGATGAGGCTCAAAGCCTGATGGGGAGTGAACTTAGGCCCAGACCAGGCACATTCTATTGGTATGTTCAAACTGCCAGAAAAGAAGAACAAAAGAAAAAGAGAGGGGCTAGAAGGAGAATGCTTTTAAAACAAGAGGCAACAGGTTCTACTTCAACAGGTACGGTTTTAGGCAACTAATATGTCAAGAAACTTTTATTATTACCAGCGAAACTCCTACACAGGAGGAATGAACAATTCTGATGAACCAGATCAGCTGGAAGAAAATGAGTGTGTTTTGATTCAAAATGCAATGACTGATGCGACTGGCTATTTAGAAAAAAGAGACGGGAATGAATTTGTAGGGGATATACTCACTACTATTACTACTCCTGATTTTACGGGTTCTGGTTTGGATGATTTGACAACAGGCGGAACTTATACAGATGGTGATGAGGAAGCAACTACAAGCTATATGGTAGAAATTGATGGAGAAGGAACCCCTGACACTTTTAAATGGAGTGATGATGGTGGGACTACTTGGGATGCTGAAACAGTCAGTATAACAGGTGCAGCCCAGACTTTAAACAACGGAGTTGAAATCACTTTTGCTGCCACTACTGGCCATACAACAGGAGAAAAATGGGAGTTTGAAGGCAAACAAGCAACTGACCCGATTACTGGTCTTTCTACCCTGATTACTGATAGTGGCACCACTCAAGAGTTAAGAGTCCAGACAACCAAATTAGAGTATAACAACTCAGGCACCTGGACAGAGATTGGTACTGATGAGTTGACCACAGGGTTGGATACCTGGTTCACTCAAGCGGGAAATAAGATGTATATCTTGAATGGGACTGATAATGTTTTTTCTTATGACGGTACGACTCTAACCGACATGGGTAATACGGATTATCCTAAAGGTAAATATGCAGCTTTTTGGAAAAACTATTTATTTATCTGCGGAGATGTTGTTTTGAATAGCACAACTTATAAAAACCGAGTTTATTTTTCAGACTTAGGTAATCCAGATACTTTTACTCATGCCAGCAATTGGTTTGATGTAGGTAAGTCAGACGGGCAGCCAATCACAGGTATTGCCCCTTTAGGTGAGTTTTTAGTCATTTTTAAAAGAAGAAGTATCTTTGTTTTATCTGGTTCAAGCCCAGATGAATGGGTCTTGTCCGCATCTGTAAATAACCTGTCTCAGATTGCCAGCGGGATTGGTTGTGTATCTGCTAAATCAATTGTTCAAGTCGGAAATGACCTCTGGTTTATGAGTGATGACGGTGTTCGTTCTGTTAAAAGAAACGAGCAGGGCTCAATTCCCCTGATGGGTATAGTCAGTGAAAACATGAGGGAAACGATTGAAGATATTAACTGGAGTTATGCAGATAAGATTGCAGGAGTTTATTTTGACAACAAAGTTTATATGGCTATCCCCACTGGTACCAGCCAGACAAATGATACCATTATGGTTGCCAACACTAAGATACAGTTGGATAAAAACTTTAATCCACATCCATGGTTTATTTATACTGGCTGGGCCCCTTATTGCTGGAGTGTTTATTTAGGAGGCTCTACCCCTGCTTTGCATTATGGGGACAGTTCTACTACTAATGTAATGAATGCTGAATCAACCAACAACGATATTAATAGTACCGATGGGATTGATATGGATGTTAAGGGTATGATGATTGATCTTAAAGCTCCTGAGATGAAAAAAACAGCTAGATTTATTAAATACGGAGTTGCGGGTACTGGAGATTATAATCTTTCTTTATATACTTCTTTAGAAGGAAATACTTGGACTCTTGAAGAAGAACTTAATCTTGCACAAGGTAATACATGGAATAGTGCTGTCTGGGGTACGGATGAGTGGAGTTTTATAGAAGAAATAAAGCAAAAAACAGCAATTAAGATCGGTTCTCCCCAGCTTATGATACGATTCAAACAGACTGGAAATGAACAACCCGTGACACTTTACCCGTATATGATAGCAATCAAACAAAGGAAAATTAAATAATG
>CAZRCN010000299.1:0-2507 GCA_964598575.1 uncultured Victivallales bacterium
GCAATGTTTTGGCGGCCTCTTCCTGGCGACCCTCCTGGCGACCCTCCTGGCGACCTTCCTGGCGGCCTTTAGTGATAAGTTGTTCGGCTATTGTCATGGCTTCCTCCTGTAGTTTCGGCTTTCGTACCGCCTCAACCTGCCTCATATACTCCGTCAAATCGGCATCATTGTCAACGACGCAAATGTATTTCAGCACCGTCCGTAGTATCGGTAGCGCGCTGTTTTTATCCGCCAGTTCCGCGAGTAGCTGGAATAGGCGGGGAAACTCCGGGTGTTGGCCCTCTCTGCTTGCCTTTAACGCCAGTAACACGGTTCTGATGATGACCGACCCCTTAAGCTCGTCGGCATTGATGTGGTTGAGATCGACAAGCAGGTGCCGAAATTCGGGCTGGTATTGGGCCAGACCGTCGGGAATATCGATCAGCCCGCTAAGCGAAAGATCGGCGCTCCAGGCTGCACCGCCCTGGAAAAGCACCAGCGGCAGTACCGGCGGTAGCTTTTTTGCCGCTGGGTTCTGCTTGCGGTATTGGTCCCAGATGCCGAGGATATAGCGTAGCAACCGCAGGGGCATCCAGGCATCCGGCGTGCTCTGGTGCTCGAAAAGACAATAGAGCAGCGCGGGGCTTTGGTCGATCTGCACGGTATAGAGCAAATCGGATTCACTGCCACGCAGCGCCTCGTCGGTGTAATGTCCCGGTTGCAGCTTGAGGGTGTTCCAATCCAGTCGCTCATGCAGCTCGGGCGGCAGATAGTTCTGGAAAAATCCGACAGCATTCTCGGTATGCGAGAATGCTTCCTTGAAAAGCTGGTCATGCGGGTTCGGTATGGATTCTTCGCTCATGGGAAACAGCGACCCTTTCTGACTCAAATGTCTTTGAATCGTTGATAGCAAATCCCCGTCTGAAGCGCGACCGAAAAAGCAAATAAAGCAAAAACAATCACGGGATTCCGGCACCGTCAGCGACGAAGCCCCCATGAACATTGACTGAATCAACGATTTTGATCTTGTTCCTCTGCGCCTGAAGAATGGCTGTTTTCTATTTTCTCGGTCTGACCCTGGATGCCGGGAATCCGCTAAACTGTTACTGGCTTTTCACTTGCAGAGGTTTATAGTAGTCACTACTCCAATGTCCAGCCCCAATATTCTTGTCAGTTCTGGCAACAAATGCAAGAAACGCGTCTAGCTTACCTAAAGCATGAGGATCACGCACTGACCTGCGCTGAAGGTGAAGAATGCAATGATCAAATGCCTCGTTCATGTTCTCCTGAGCACCCATAGCTCGATACAAAAAACCGAGACGAGCACTTGTGCGCGCCAACTCTACATCAATATTTCCTGATTCAGAGGAAGAAGACTCTTTAAATTCAATAAGATGTTCATAGAGATCTTCCATCGCCGCAACGGCATTTTGCACACTACTCTCTGCATATATGCCCTCTGCTTTATATACTCGTTTTCGTATGGACTCATACGGGTCCGAAGCACATCCCGACCACAGACATATCCCTATAAAATTTGCGAGGAGCAATATTCTAGAAATAACAACTTTTCTGAAACCACAATACAACAGCATGTTCTCTCCTGATTTATAAGCAACCGAGAGATTCAAGATGAGCATTGATACACTCAGGTAAGACTAAAGTTGCATTTATACCCTCATAAATATGGCCATCATCACCTGTTGCAGGAAGAGTTGCGAGGGATAGGTTCTCTTTGCATGGCTTCCAAGAGGTTTCCTTCTCTTCCCACTGTAGCCTCACTGTACAGAACCCACATACACCATACTCGCAGAGCTCAAACTTGGAACGAGTACATATCTGCGCCCCATTCTCTCTTATCGATCCTCCCATAACTATTCCACCGAGAATTGCAGTGAGATTCGGCACTGAAACGCCCATACTGTCTAATATACCAACGATAACTCCAACTGTGGTGCCAGTTATTGGTCCAGCAATTATCCCCGATGAAACTCCCGCCTCTATAGCATTCATAACTGTAGATAAAGCGAGAAGTCCACTTGCCGTATCTAGCACTTGGCTAGGTCCGGGAGTGTCGCTACAAGTGCCCAAAAGAGGAATATATTTATATTCTATTGAGCACGACTGAATATCATTCCATTGACACTGATCATCGCAAAACAAACCAAGATGATCAACCTTGCCTGATGTCAGATTTCTCACGAAAGCATAGATATTTAGTCCCCCAATCTCCTCAATCGGGTCCCTCGATGGCCACCGCCCTAGTTCTGGGCTGTAGTATCTTAAGCCAGATACTACTCCGCTGGAATCGCCGTTATGCGTCTGGGCGTATACGGCTGTGAGGCTGTAGGTGGTGGCCTGTGTGGATTGGGTTGTATGGGTGTGGGTGTGTGAGGATGCGAACCCATAGCTGCCGGTCTCCCCGTGCATTACTGCACAAGGATCTGCCTTCGCTGGTGGCATCATTTTTTCAAGCGTCCTCATGGCTTTAAAGGTAGCGCAAAAGGCAGCTAAAATGAAAGGATTTT
>CAZRCN010000300.1:0-2505 GCA_964598575.1 uncultured Victivallales bacterium
TTGCAAACGCGGGCTTCGCAAAGCGGTGATTACGCTATCGCTTCATCACCGCACTCCAAACGGGGTACGAAAATATATTGTGGCGGTGTTTTTCAAAAACTACTACATGTTGTGGTTTTGATTGAATTTACAACATAGAAAGGCAAACGTATGAAAGATAGAAAAAAGAATATTTTGTTTATTACCAGTGATCAGCAACACTGGTGCACCCTGGGGTTCCTGAATCCCGAAGTGAAAACGCCTAATTTGGATCGGTTGGCTGAACGCGGAATCTATTTTGACCGTGCCTATACGGTCAATCCGACCTGTACCCCGACCCGGGCCAGCTGGATCACGGGAATGTATCCAAGTCAGCATGGCGCCTATTCCCTTGGTACCAAGCTGATGGAGTCGGTTCCCACGGTGGGAGACGCCTTCAACGAAGCTGGCTATCGGACAGCTCTTGTGGGAAAAGCGCACTTTCAGCCATTGAAATCGACAGAGGCGTATCCCTCGCTGGAGGCCTATCCTATCTTGCAGGATCTCGATTTCTGGCGTGACTTCAACGGCCCGTTTTACGGTTTCGAGCGGGCAGAACTGGCCCGGAACCACACCGATGAATCCCATGTGGGACAACACTATGCGCTGTGGATGGAAGAAAAAGGCTATGCGAATTGGCAGGATTACTTTTGCAAGCGCGGCGGGGGATCAAAGCACAAGTCTCCCGGCCCTGGTGAGGCTTGGGAGATTCCGGAGGAGATCCACTACAACACCTGGATCGCGGAACGCACCAATGCGTTGATGAGGGAGTATCATGAAGGGGGAGACAACTTTTTTCTCTGGGCCAGCTTCTTTGATCCCCATCCGGATTACATGGTTCCCGAGCCGTATGCCTCCATGTACGATCCCGAAAAGGTGACGGTTCCGGAACACGTTGAAGGAGAGTTCGACGACAAACCGCCCCACTTTGCGATGACCCGGGATAAAGACGCCGACTGGAGCATCTACAAGACAGATGAAGGAAGCAATGCCCTGCATGGGGCCGGTTATCATGTCCGCAGCCGCGAGGAAAAAGCCCGGAATATCGCGACCATGTATGGTATGATGACCATGCTGGATGCCTACGTCGGCAAAATTATCGACCAGTTGGATGAACTGGGACTTTCCGAGGATACGCTTGTGGTCTTCACAAGCGATCACGGTGACTTCTGGGGCCAGCATGGGCTGACCCAGAAAGCGCTGCATCATTACGAGGATCTTCTACGCGTTCCCTTGATTGCCTCCATGCCGGGTACGATTGCGGGGAATACCCGTTCTCAAGCCTTACAGTGCACGGTGGACCTGGCGCCCACCATGCTCCGTTTTGCAGGTATTCCCGTGCCGCGCGTCATGACCGGACTGGATATGCGGCCGGAATGGACGGGAGAATCAGGCCCCATTCGCAAGCATGTCATTGTGGAGAACCGGCATAACCCGACGACCATGAACATGAAGACCTTTATCAACGACCGCTACAAGATGACGGTTCACTTTAACCGGGAATACGGCGAACTTTACGACCTTCAGGAGGACGCAGGCGAGTACCGTAATCTTTGGGCGCTTGATGATTACCAGGATTTGAAGAAGGATTTGCTCCTTGAATTCCTGTATGCCGACATGGCCATTGAAGCGATGCCGATGCCTCGGATTACCGGGGCGTGACAGCCGCATCCGTGCAGATCCACTATGCCGGCGGTTTCACCCTTCCGGCGGGGAACTACAAGTTCACCTGGTGATCTGTAAGGGAAGCCGGTTAAGAGTGGAAAATAGGGAAGTTACAGACTAGCCCTGGCCCCGGGCGCGCCCAGATGATGCATGTTGAAACTTATTACAGCGTTTGCGGTGGGGCCCGGTTAACGAGAACGGCGACGAGATTGGTGAACGATTGTGTTTTCCCTACCCATGTCCGCCGTAGCTTTAGCGAAGGAGGATCGTAATCCGTTCTCGTCGCCGTTCTCGTCGGCCGAAATAGGGTGTTTGTATTTTGGTCATAGGAAAGTGAAACCACAACATATAGTGGTTCAAGTTGAAGTTACAGACTAGAACGTAAAAAGAGTGTAATGGATGACAGATTGCTGTCGATGGCATCCTCAACAAGACTACGCGGCATTTTTACTCGATAAGTAGATGCATCAATCATCGCCCTTGCGGGACTACGGCGGGCAGCCTTCACCCTCCGCTTCGCTCCGGGCGCATTAAAAATGTCGTCTCGCGAATTCTCTGCCGGATCCTGATTTCAGATATTTTTCAAAGGCTTGTGCCTTTGCTTTGTCCTTAAATGCAACAGCAACTTGGATGGTCCACGGTGAAAACTTGGACGTGTGTGGGACATGTCCACGATTATGATCTTTAATGCGTTGTTCAAGGTTGGTTGTGCAACCTGTATAGATTTGCCTAGGGTGCGATTGACTTTGCAGTCTGTATACGTAGGTGAATTCCGACATTATAGTTTAGCGTTTTGTGTTGGCAAGGCTGGCATGCCAGCCG